>CAZYRG010000048.1:0-17817 GCA_964650425.1 uncultured Flavobacteriaceae bacterium | reverse complement strand
ACTTCTTCAAAATCTACATCCTCAACATCACTTGCTTCATCACCATCTGCTCCTGGTGCTCCTGCTCCAGCATCTGGGCCAGCCGCTCCTTCAGCTCCTTGTGCTTCGGCTTGCGCTTTATACATTTCTTCACTTGCTACTTTCCAAGCTTCATTGATTTTGTCCAATGCGGGTTGGATTACTGCAAGATCTTTTGTTTCGTAAGCTTTCTTTAATTCTTCTAAAGCTTCTTCAATTGGCTTTTTCTTATCGTCAGAAAGTTTATCTCCAAATTCTTTCAATTGTTTCTCCGTTTGGAAAATCATTCCATCTGCTTCATTCAATTTATCCGCAGATTCTTTTGCTGCTTTATCCGCTTCTGCGTTTGCTTCCGCTTCTTGCTTCATTTTTGCAATTTCTTCTTCGGTTAAACCTGAAGATGCTTCGATACGGATATCTTGTGACTTGTTTGTCGCTTTATCTGTAGCAGAAACTTTGATAATACCATTGGCATCAATATCAAATGTTACTTCAATTTGCGGTGTTCCACGCTGTGCTGGTGGGATACCATCCAAATGGAAACGACCAATTGTCTTGTTATCTGCTGCCATAGAACGTTCTCCTTGTAACACATGGATTTCTACCGATGGCTGATTATCCGCTGCTGTTGAGAATACCTGTGATTTCTTAGTAGGAATCGTAGTATTCGACTCAATAAGCTTTGTCATTACATTCCCCATAGTTTCAATCCCTAGAGAAAGTGGGGTAACATCAAGAAGTAATACATCTTTTACGTCTCCCGTCAAAACACCTCCTTGGATTGCAGCTCCAACTGCTACAACCTCATCTGGATTCACACCTTTGCTAGGCGCTTTTCCGAAGAAATCTTCAACTGCTTTTTGTACTGCTGGGATACGGGTAGATCCACCGACAAGAATAATCTCATCTATATCACTTGTTGACAATCCTGCACTTTTTAATGCAGTTCTACAAGGCTCGATAGTACGTTTTACCAAATCATCGATCAATTGATCAAATTTCGCTTTTGATAACGTACGAACCAAGTGTTTTGGTCCTGACGCTGTAGCGGTAACGTATGGTAAATTAATTTCTGTTTGCGCAGAAGATGATAATTCTATTTTTGCTTTTTCAGCAGCTTCTTTCAAACGTTGCAATGCCATTGGATCTTCTCTCAAGTCAAGATTCTCTTCCGACTTGAATTCTTCTGCTAACCAATCGATAATTTTCTGATCTACATCATCACCTCCAAGGTGTGTATCACCATCAGTTGATAATACTTCAAATACACCATCTCCTAATTCTAGAATAGATACATCATGTGTACCTCCACCAAAATCAAAAACAACGATCTTTTGATCTGTTCCTTTTTTATCCAATCCATAAGCCAAAGCTGCTGCTGTAGGCTCATTAATGATACGCTCAACAGTAAGACCTGCGATCTCGCCAGCTTCTTTTGTCGCTTGACGTTGTGCATCATTAAAATATGCTGGTACGGTAACTACAGCACGTGTAACTTCTTGATCTAAAAATTCTTCTGCAGTTTTCTTCATTTTTTGAAGAATCATTGCAGACAATTCTTGTGGTGTATATAAACGACCATCAATATCTACTCGGGGAGTATTATTATCCCCTTTTACTACTTTATATGCTGCTCTATCAACTTCTTTACTTGATTCTGAGAATTTATTCCCCATAAAACGCTTGATAGAAGCGATTGTTTTTGTTGGGTTGGTAACTGCCTGACGTTTTGCTGGATCTCCCACCTTGATTTCTCCTCCTTCAACAAATGCAATTACAGAAGGTGTTGTTCTTTTTCCTTCAGAATTTGTGATAACAACCGGATCATTACCCTCCATTACGGAGACACACGAGTTGGTTGTTCCCAAATCTATTCCTATTATCTTACTCATAGTGCTATATTTTATTTTAAGCGTTGTTTTCTAAATAAATTACACTCACAATTAGTCAAGGATTATGCCATGAGAAAAAAGGTGACAGGATGTCATTGCACACTGTTTAGCCCTTAGAATTAAATAAAAAATCTTTTAATTGTTTATAACTACGTTCATAAGTCCATGATAACCTGTGTAAAAGCAGCCTTTGAATTTGGTAATTTGTATAAAAATGATAGTGTTATGAATAACAGAGATCAAGCAATTTTGGCATTACGACCAGAAATCCCCTCGGCTAAAGTATCCCTTTCAATGACTAGTCAGGAGCAATTTCAAAATAAAACATTACGCCCCATTATAAAACTACAAGGAGATCTCCTTCTACAGGTTTTCAAAAATTACATTCGAAAGCGAAAAAACACTTTTTATGAAATGCCGTTGCAGAAACGTATCGAATTTATACAAAATGCTATACAGCGTGACATGAAATTTCGCAATGGGCTTAAGGGAATTGTTATCGGACAATTTACTATAGAAGAATACGCGCTATACATCGAAGATTCTTCTTCTTTAAACAAAAGAATGATGAATATTGTAAAGGAACGATTATTAAGTAATATTCAGTTATTAGAATGCGAATTGGCGTATTAGCATACCGATCAAAATAGTAATTGCAAAACTCATTAGCGTACCTATAAGCACATATTCTGTTTGCTTACGTGCATTACCCTCTCCCTTGTCACCAAATCGTAGAATCGATTTTGCAGCAATTAGTAATCCAATAGCACTAAAATTATCAGAGAGTATAAAAGTAAGTACCAAAATACGCTCAAAAACGCCAATGTAACGTCCTGCTTTTTTTAGACTAGGAAAATGTGTAGCTTCCTTAATTTCTGTCTGCCACTTTGCAGTAGCTTTACCTATTAAAAAACCTACTGGAAATATCACCGTAATATATCCGATACCTATAGCCAAGATATCAGATTTGGAAAAAACAGCAATTAACGCTTCTAATACCGTTTCAAATCCATCTATTATAAACAACCAGCATATAAAAATTACTAGAATATGAAATAACTGATCTAATAAAAAGAATTTTAGATTATCTTCTTCTTGTTCTAATTTCCACCAATCTATCACAAAATGTGTTATTGTGATAACAACACCTATATACCATAGCTCTATGCGTTGCAAAAAAAGTACTGACAACGCTCCTGACAGTACTACATGGATATAAAAATATATCGAAGCTGCTTTATGAGTACGTTTATGTACTACCCATTTTGTTGGTTGTAGTACAAAATCTGTTAGCACATGTGCCAAGAGTAATTGTAATAATACAATACTATCCATATCTATAGTGATTTTTGTATGATTTGCTTATAACGGTCCAGAAGCAATACTATTAAATCCCAACCAGCTGCTTTTTTTCTAAAATTTACTGCTGCTTGACTTATTCCTAATTCTTTTGCAATGGCAACTTCTTTATAGCCTTGTAATAAATAATATATCACCTCCGCAGAAGCTATTGACCATCCTTCCATTAATTCTTCTAAAAACTGTAAACTCACATTGAACTCATCATTTATATTTTGATGTTTTGTCGTTAATGTAATAATTCTACCTTTAGATTTCATAGTGTCTAATTGCCTACCTGAATACTGAAAAGCAGCCCCATCGGATTCACCAACACTATCAGAACGAAAGCTTTGCTCTCCAATACCAATAGCGACTCTAAAATCGGCTCGAATTTTCTTTGGTTTTGCCTTTTTTATTCTATCATCAAACCGCAATCTATTGACAGCCGTTTTAATTTGTAACACTTTTTCTAATGCAAGAGGAACATCATAAATCACTCCTTGAAAACTATCACCTCTATATAATTCAAAAACAGCATCTGTCAGTTTTTTAGATTCTGATTTGATGACACCCAGTACTTCTTCTCGAGTTTCGGAATCATGACTTGAAGAACCTATAAGATCCGCCGTCACTACCGCCACTTGAAGTACTTTACCCGTATTATGTATATCATATATAGCTGACATACCACAAATATAAGTAAAAAAACTTGTATTAAATAAATATAAGCATAAAAACTTATAAAATACAATTATAAGCTTATAAACTAAAAGCCCGAACGATTGTTCGGGCTTTTAATAGTTCTAACTGGACGCCTATTTACTGAGCCGCCTCCAAAGCCTTAAGCTTCGCTTTCATTTCATCATACTTAGGATCATCTAATTGTGCATAAATCTGAGACAAGGTCTGCACAACAGCAATATTATCTGGCTCATCCTTTAATGCACTCTCCAAAAAAGGAACTGCTTCTTTGTATGCCTTAAAACGCTTATCCTTTATTTCATCAAAACGCTTGTTATCAGCTGCAGAATTCCCCAACGCATTCATTTCTTCTACCAATTTTGAATCATCCGCCAGAATTGCAGAAGATAAGTTCAATTTAGCAGTAACGTAATCTGGTTTTAATTCTATGGCCTTTTTATAATATTCTATAGCCTTAGTATTATCTCCTAACTGACCAGCACTCACTCCTAAATTATAATACAAATCAGGATTCGTAGGATCATTGGTAACAATAGCTTCCATGATCTCCTTATACTTCTCAACATTTCCTAATTTATAATATAGATTAGCTTCAGTTTGTAATAATGACGCATCATTGGGATTAGCCGCTTTTGCTTTATCAATAGCCTTGATCGCTTCTTCGTCCTTGCCTTGCTCTACATAAATCAATGCCACCATACGCGCAACTTCTCCTCGTCTAGAAGGAGTAGTACGGTCCGTAGGACTATTTAATTGCTTCGCTTGAACCATAAGGTCACGTTGACTTTTATCTGTAAAAATCTTTTCTTCACTAGTAGTCACATCAATACCAACATATTGTTTTTCACTACCATCATAATTCAAATCACTAAGTTCATTATAATACTTCAGCGCCGTATCATAATCTTTTGCATTCACAGAATTAGATGCTGCAAAATACAAGTATGAGGTATCTTGCTTGCGCATTGTGTATGCTAAGTGCAATTTTTTTGAAGCCTCCTTAAAAGACTTTTTATTCTGATCTTTTACTGCATCATTCACTATATTATTACTCATAGCCGTCATTGCCGTTTGCGCCTGAACTTTGTATTTGGAACTCCCTTCAGATAATTCCTTATACGTTTTTACAGCAGCCGCTAAATCTTCCAATTTAGCATCTTCAATTTTACCCGACAACGCTTGTGCTTTTACAAAGTCATATTGCGACTTTAACTTAGACTCAATACTTGATGCATCTAATGCAGAAACAATTGTTTTAGCTTCCGCAAATTTTCCTGTAGCTATTAATTTCTCTGCTTCTTTTAACTCTTTTTTTTGAGCAAAAATTACGGAGGAAGCCATTAAAACAGCTATAGTTAAAAATTTAGTTTTCATTTTGTTGCTAATTTAATTTGTGTTTAATTTCGTTTTATTCTTCTTCATCACTAGTTGTAGTATCTGATGTTGGTGTAGTAGGCAAATCTACATCACCTTGCACCTCAATATTCTCGATATCTTCTACATTATCTTCGTCATGCATAACCTTGGCTACTGCAGCAATGGCATCTTTTTTACCCTTGAGATTAATCAAACGAACCCCCTGCGTAGCGCGTCCCATAACACGAAGATCTTGTACAGCCAATCGTATCGCAATACCAGATTTATTGATAATCATCAAATCATCTGCATCGGTAACATTTTTTATAGCTACTAAACTACCCGTCTTATCCGTAACAGAAATGGTTTTAACTCCTTTCCCTCCTCTGTTTGTAATACGGTAATCCTCCAATTTAGATCGCTTACCATAGCCGTTTTCTGATACTACTAGAATATTACTATCCATATCATTAACAGCAATCATACCAACAACCTCATCTTTGTCATTATCCAATCGAATACCTCGAACCCCTGAAGCTCCACGCCCCATAGGTCGTGTTTTCTCTTCTTCAAAACGGATCGCTTTTCCAGATTTGACCGCGAGCATTACTTGACTTTTTCCATTAGTCAACTTCGCTTCTAATAACTCATCATCATCCTTGATGGTAATCGCATTAATACCGTTTGTTCTAGGTCTAGAATATTGCTCCAAAGAGGTTTTCTTAACTTGTCCCTTTTTGGTCGCCATTATAACGTAATGGTTATTGATATATTCTTCGTCTTTGAGATCTTGCGTACAGATAAAGGCTTTCACTTTATCACCTGGAACAATATTAATCAAATTCTGAATGGCTCTACCTTTGGAAGTTTTGCTACCCTCTGGAATTTCAAAAACACGCATCCAGAAACACTTACCACTTTGCGTAAAGAACAACATGTATTGATGATTGGTTCCCACAAAAAGATGTTCTAAGAAATCTTCATTTCTCGTAGTACTTCCTTTTTGTCCTACCCCCCCTCTATTCTGTGTTTTATACTCTGTAAGTGATGTACGCTTAATATAACCTGCATGAGAAATCGTAATTACCACCTTCTCATCAGGAATCATATCTTCTATACTGAAATCTCCTCCGGCATACTCAATCTGCGAACGACGCTCATCTCCATATTTGCCTTTGATTTCTAATAGCTCTTCTTTGATAATCTCCATTCTACGCTCTTTCTTTGCAAGAATGTCTTTCAGATCTTCAATCGTCTTTAATAATTCATCATACTCTGCACGTAGTTTATCTTGCTCTAGTCCTGTCAACTGACGTAATCGCATTTCGACAATAGCTTTAGCTTGTATTTCACTAAGCTTAAAGCGTTCTATCAAATTAGCTCGCGCTTCATCAGCGTTTGCAGAGGCTCTAATTATAGCAATTACTTCATCTATATTATCAGAAGCAATAATTAACCCTTCTAATATATGTGCGCGTTCTTCTGCTTTTTTGAGTTCGAATTCGGTTCTGCGAACTACCACCTCATGACGATGCTCCACAAAATAATGGATCATTTCTTTAAGGTTCAACAACTGTGGTCTACCATTGACCAAAGCAATGTTATTAACACTAAAAGATGATTGTAATGCGGTATACTTATATAATTGATTCAATACAATATTAGGAATAGCATCACGCTTCAAAATATAAACGATACGCATTCCTTTTCTATCCGACTCATCTCTGATAGAAGATATGCCTTCTAGTTTTTTATCATTAACAAGGTCAGCCGTTTTCTTAATCATGTCGGCCTTATTCACTTGATAAGGTATCTCTGAAACAATGATAGACTCGCGGCCATTTACCTCTTCAAAACCAGCTTTTGCACGCATTACTACACGACCTCTTCCTGTTTTGAATGCTTCACGTACCCCATCATAACCATAAATGATTCCTCCCGTAGGAAAATCAGGAGCTTTGACATGGGTTATAAGTTCGTCAATCTCTATATCATTATTATCTATATAGGCAATCGTTCCATCCACAACCTCACTCAAGTTATGTGGAGGCATATTTGTTGCCATACCTACAGCAATACCAGAAGCCCCATTAATCAATAGACCAGGAACTCTTGTGGGTAATACGGTTGGCTCTTTTAAAGTGTCATCAAAATTCAGACTGTGATCGACCGTATCTTTATCAATATCGATCAGCATATCATCTGCAATTTTTTGCATCCTTGCTTCGGTATATCGCATTGCAGCCGGACTATCACCATCAACCGACCCAAAGTTTCCTTGTCCATCTACAAGCATGTATCGCATACTCCATTCTTGCGCCATACGAACCATTGCATCATACACAGAAGTATCTCCATGTGGATGATACTTACCCAGCACCTCTCCTACGATTCTTGCAGATTTTTTGTGTGCACTACTTGATCTCACACCAAGTTCATGCATTCCATAAAGTACTCTTCGGTGAACGGGTTTCATACCATCTCTAACATCAGGCAACGCACGTGACACTATGACAGACATCGAATAATCGATGTATGCAGATTTCATTTCATCCTCAATGTTGATAGGTATTAGCTTTTCTCCTTCAGCCATAAAAAATAATTTAATTCATGTTTTAACTATCGAGCAATTTAAGGAAAAAAGGTGTTTTTTTAGCCGCATCGCCTTTTTAAAATCTGTAATTTATTAACAAAAAGTACGACCAAATTCGTTAATAAGTTTTACGGCATTTTTTAAGCACCTTTTGACTTTTCATATTTTTCTGTCAAATATTGTTTTTAGCAGGTATTAATTATAAAAAGGAATAGTTTTTGACTTTTCTTTAGTAAAAAATGTTATTTTAGTAACAAAAGTGTGCTGAAATAGAAAAAGAATATTTTTAAGGAGTATAATGTATGGACGATAATTTTTCCCCAAGAGTCAAAGATGTAATTGCGTATAGCAAAGAAGAAGCATTACGTCTTGGACACGATTTTATAGGCACCGAGCATCTCATGCTTGGGCTTTTGCGCAGCGGTAATGGCAAAGCGATAGATATTCTGGATGCTTTGGATATTGATTTAACACATCTAAGACGCAAAGTAGAAATTCTAAGTCCTGCAAGTCCTAATGTTGCAGTTGCTTCAAATGAAAAAAAGAACCTGCATCTTACAAGACAGGCAGAACGCGCTTTGAAAACTACTTTTCTAGAAGCAAAACTATTTCAAAGTACGTCGATTAATACGGCGCACTTATTATTGTGTATTTTAAGAAACGAAAACGATCCCACAACCAAGTTATTAAATCGCTTAAAAGTGGATTATGATAACGTAAAAGACCAGTTTAAGTATATGATCACAAACGAAGACGACTATATCGACACGCCGCAAGCAGAATCTTTCTCTGACGAAGGTGATACAGGTGCTGAGGGCGCAAAAGAAAACCCTTTTAATTCGCCATCTGGAAACAAAGCGAATAAGAAATCCAAAACGCCCGTTTTAGATAATTTTGGACGTGATCTCACCGCCATGGCCGAAGAAGGAAAATTAGATCCCGTTGTCGGACGTGCCAAAGAGATTGAAAGAGTTTCCCAAATCCTAAGTAGAAGAAAGAAAAACAATCCACTACTTATAGGAGAACCAGGAGTAGGTAAATCTGCTATCGCAGAAGGCCTTGCGTTGCGTATTGTAAAACGTAAAGTATCCAGGATTCTTTTTGACAAACGTGTAGTGACATTAGATTTAGCAAGCCTTGTTGCAGGAACCAAATACCGTGGACAGTTTGAAGAGCGAATGAAAGCTGTTATGAATGAACTAGAAAAGAATGATGATATTATTCTTTTTATTGATGAAATTCATACCATTGTTGGAGCTGGAGGAGCTACAGGAAGTTTGGACGCTTCTAATATGTTCAAACCTGCTTTAGCACGAGGCGAAATTCAATGTATTGGTGCCACCACCTTGGATGAATATAGACAGTACATTGAAAAAGATGGCGCCCTAGAACGTCGTTTCCAAAAAGTCATTGTAGAGCCTACAAATATTGAAGAAACAATTGAGATTCTAGAAAATATAAAAGAAAAATACGAAGAACACCATAACGTAAGCTATACAGATGAAGCTATTAAAGCTTGTGTAACACTTACCAATAGGTACATGACCGACCGTTTTTTACCAGACAAGGCTATTGACGCATTGGATGAAGCGGGATCTAGAGTACATATTACCAATATCGAGGTTCCAAAGAAAATATTAGATCTCGAACGTAAACTAGAGGAAGTTCGAGAGTTAAAAAACAGCGTTGTCAAAAAACAAAAATACGAAGAGGCGGCTAAGCTTAGAGATGATGAAAAGAATCTTGAAAAAGAGCTGAACATTGCCCAAAAACAATGGGAAGAAGATTCTAAGTTGCATAAAGAAACTGTAAGTGAAGAAAATGTAGCCGATGTTGTTTCTATGATGACCGGAATCCCTGTAAATCGTATTGCACAAAAAGAAAGCAATAAATTAGCCGAACTCCCTGAGCTTATCAAAGGAAAAGTTATTGGTCAGGACGAAGCTGTTGGTAAAGTAGTTAAAGCTATACAACGAAACCGTGCTGGTCTTAAAGACCCTAATAAACCTATTGGTTCTTTCATTTTCCTTGGACAAACGGGTGTTGGAAAAACACAATTGGCCAAAGTACTGGCGCGCGAACTTTTTGACAGCGAAGACACTTTGATCCGCGTAGACATGAGTGAATACATGGAGAAATTTGCAATTTCACGTCTAGTAGGGGCTCCTCCAGGTTATGTGGGATATGAAGAAGGTGGACAATTAACCGAAAAAGTTCGAAGAAAACCCTATTCTATTATATTACTGGATGAAATCGAAAAAGCACACCCTGATGTATTTAACATGCTATTGCAAGTGCTTGATGATGGTTTCCTTACAGATAGTTTAGGACGTAAAATTGACTTCAAAAACACAATTATTATTATGACCTCTAATATTGGAGCTCGTAAGTTAAAAGATTTTGGACAAGGAGTTGGGTTTGGCACCAAAGCGCAACAAGCGCAAAAAGATCAAAATGCCAAGAGCGTGATTGAAAGTGCCTTGAAAAAAGCATTTGCTCCAGAATTCTTGAATCGTGTGGATGATGTAGTGGTATTTAATGCCCTGGAAAGAGAAGATATTCATAAGATCATTGATATTGAATTAAACAAATTGTTTGGTCGTATCAAGGGATTAGGATATGACTTACAGTTAAGCGAAAAAGCAAAAGACTATATTGCCGATAAAGGTTTTGATAAACAATATGGTGCTCGACCGCTAAAAAGAGCTATTCAAAAATATATTGAAGATGCATTAGCAGAGGAGATTATTAATTCACAATTAAAAGAAGGTGATAGTATCTTCATGGATTTTAATGAAGATGATCAAGAACTAAGTATTACTATAAAAAAGACTTCTACATCTGCGGAAGAATCTTAAAAAATGTTATTAGTTCATGCATTGTAATTATGAAATATAAATCCAAACAACATATTAGTTGTTTGGATTTTTTCATTTGAGTATCTTTATTGTATCACTGTAGTTCAGAACTTTGAACATAAAAAATTTAAAATGATTAAAAAATACCATTTTGATTTTTGTACACTAAAAGTATATTCAGACTACGTTCTGGCAGTAATGAATGAAGGTATTACAGTCTCGCCAGAACATAACGATATTTTGATTGAAATCTCGAAGAAACATTTTTCTAATAAAAATTTTGTCTATATGACACATAGGGTTAACTCCTACTCCGTGAACCCTGAAGTATATTTTAAAACCGCTCAAATAGCTAACCTTTCTGGCTTTATAGTAATATCAAATTCTCCATTACAAGAACACCAAACTCGAATAGAAAAAATGTTCTTCAATAAGCCATTTCAAAAATTCGACACTATCGAAGAGGCCATAATTTGGAAAAACGTCCTTTTAAATGAGGCAAAAAGAAAATAGAAACAGGTATTAGAAATCAAAAAACCATACATCTAATAAAGTAAAACCATAAAAAATACTAAAAATATCAAATATTTTTAGTATTTTTAATAGCCCTTCAAAATAAATAGCTATGATTAAAGTTTTGCGCAAATCTTTTGGTACTGTTATTTTACACGATTGTTATGCTATAGTCGAAATCAAGGAAGGAATTATTTTATCTCAAGAGCACAACAACGCACTCATAGAAATTGGTAAAGAACATTTTGGAGATCAACCTTTTGGTTGTATTTCTAATCGTATAAACTCTTATTCAGTTGATCCCACCATATATATTACTTCTACAATGGTGCACAATCTCAAAGCGATAGCCATCGTTTCTAAAAATCCGACAAGCAGATCTACAGCTATATTGGAAAAAACATTTTATGGTAACCATTTTGAAATATTCAAGGATATTGAAGTAGCAAAGGATTGGATATTACCTATAATAACAGCACATAGAGCAAGTGCATAAATTGTTTTATAACTTCTGTTCGTTTTTCTAAAAATTAAGCAACTACTTTTAATCCCAATTATTAGATAATTCAAAAGTGTAGGAGAATACCTTTTTATTTTCAATGTTACCAAGTTGATTAAATATTTTTAAGCGACGAAAAACATAAAAACCTATACAAATCATAAAAAAACCCTAAAACCTTACTCATTTCTACGGAAAAACCCTTCGTGTTAATGTAAAATATCTATTATTTTTGTTTCTCCCACAAAAACAACTATATATGATTAAAAAGTTACGCGAATCATTTGGAACAGTTATCTTATATGAAGATTTTGCAATCGTAGAAATTAATGAAGGAATCATATACAATACCGAACACAATGAAATTTTAATCAATATTGGAAAAAGCCATTTTGGAAACCGACCTTTTGGCTACATTTCTAATCGTGTACATTCCTATTCATTGGATCCCACTGTTTACCTAAAATCTGGGAAAGTGGATAATCTCAAAGCAATAGCTATAGTTTCGGAGAATCCTAGAAATAGAACTACCGCAGAACTAGAAAAAACATTCTACTGTAAACATTTCGAAGTTTTTGACAATTTAGAAGAAGCAAAAAGCTGGATGAGTCTTATCGTAAATTCTCATCAAATCAGTGCGTAACTAAAATTACTTTACAGAAAATTAACCTTGTGGTACCGGTTGTTGTTCTTGAGGTTTTTTAAACAACTCAAGATAGGATTTCCCTAGATGAACTACAATATCACCAGCAAGCAATCCCTGATAACTCGTTTTTTGAATAGCCAAATCTCCCGCACTTCCATGCATATATACTCCGAATACAGCGGCATGTAATGGATTATAGCCTTGGGCAATCAAACCTGTTACCACTCCAGTCAACACATCTCCAGAACCTGCAGTTGCCATACCTGGATTCCCAGAAGTATTAATAAATAACTGATCAGCGGCAACAGTAATAGTATTAGCACCTTTAATTACAACAATACAGTCGTATTTTTTAGAGAATTCTTTTGCCTTTGCTATTTTATCAAAATCATCTTTCCAAACACCTAATAAACGTTCTAATTCTTTAGCATGTGGCGTCAATACTGTTTGTTTTGGCAATAATTTTAATAACTCAGGATTTTCTCCCAAAATATTTAACCCATCTGCATCTATTACCAAAGAACTTTTGCATGTTTTCAAAAACGCTTCAAATGCGGTAATTGTCTTTTTTGTAGTTCCCAAACCTGGACCAACTCCAATCACCGTGGGCTCAAAATCATAGGTAATTGCAGTAATTTGTTCTTGATCTCTATCCGTCAACACCATGCTTTCTGGCACCGCTGTTTGTAATGCCGTATATCCACAAACTGGCACATAAGTCGTAGTAAGCCCAGCTCCAATTCGTAATGCCGCTTTTGTTGCCAAAATCACACTTCCAATCTTCCCGTAACTTCCACCAATTATTAATGCATGTCCAAAAGATCCTTTGTGCGCATATTTTTCTCTAGGCCTATATATCGAAAGTACTTCATTTTTACTAATTAATGTAGCTTCTTCTTTTACATTGCGAATAAAATCAATATCCAAACCTATATCTATCACTTCGAGGTCCTGAGTATAAATACCGGTTCCCGGAAGAAAAAATACCAACTTAGGTAGTTGAAATGTCAAAGTTGTATTGGCGTAAATTACCTCTTCCGGATCATCCGGACCTTTATCCATATATAATCCCGAAGGCACATCTATTGCCAACGTAAAAGCCCGAGATTTGTTTATATGTTTTATCAAGGCTCCTACCCAAGGGACTAATGGACGATTAAGTCCAATACCCAAAATCGCATCTACGACCATCGCATCATGCTGAATTGTTGGGAAATCTTCAACAGATTTTAATTGATGTGGCCATTCTTTTGCTATTTCCTTGAGTTTATCATAATTCGTAAGAAAGTTCTCGGAACGCTTATCACTAAAATTCACTATATATGTATGCACCTGATACCCTTGCTCCAGTAATAATCGTGAAATCACCAAACCATCACCTCCATTATTCCCTATCCCGCAAAAAACATGGATAGGAATCTGTGCTCCTTGCAAACGCTCATGCATGAGTCGAAATACTTCGGTTGCAGCACGCTCCATAAGCTGCAAAGAAGTGATATTTTGAGTTTTGATAGTGGCAGCATCCGCTGCTTGCATTTGAGTACGAGAAAAAACTTTCATAAAATAAATAGCATCTTTTAAGAATACGAAGGTACTTGAAAAAGACTAATGGAAAAAGAAAATCCAAGGTCGCTAATCATAAAATTTTATTCAAAAATCAGATTGCATTCTTTTGAATTAACAAAAGCTTAAGGTTTATGCTGTTTTTATTTTTTGTGAACATAAAAAATGATACTTTTGACACTTAATTAAAGTAAAGATGTCTAGTATTTTCTTTTTAACAGCTATCCTAATGTTAATCAGTACTGTAAACAGTAGCAATACTACAACCGTGAATACAAATACTACAATGACCCTTTGGGGTTATGTAAAAAATATAGTACCATCAAAATAATACTGTAGTGAAACTTCAACTACATACTACTTTAATCGATAATAACAATTCAAAAAATATACTATGAACGTTCTCAAATTTGGAGGTTCTTCTGTCGCTACAGCGGCAACCATAGAAAAAGTAATAGCAATTATAAAAAACCACGCAGAGGACACTCCGCTATTTGTTGTGGTATCTGCCCTAGGTGGTATTACCGACCTTTTGCTCAAAGCTGGTAGACAAGCAGCTGAAAATGACAATAATTATAAAGAAACGCTAGCTAACGTTGAGCAACGACATTTGGAAGCCATTCGAGAGCTAATCCCTGTGGCCAGTCAAAGCGGTGTTATTAGCCGTGTAAAATCAGATCTTAACAAGTTAGAATCACTTTGCGAAGGAGCGTATTTGTTGAGTGAGCTTTCGGCAAAAACTACTTCAGTAATTTCAAGTTTTGGAGAATTACTCTCTTCTTTTATTATAGCTGAAGCAGCAAAAGCCAAGGACATGGATTTGGTACTGAAAGACAGTAGAGAACTCATCGTAACTGCCAATGGCAACGCCAAAGTGGTTATTGATTATGAAGAAACCAACCATCGGATCAAAAATTTCCAAGATAGCAATAACCATAATATCGTTTTATTCCCAGGTTTTGTTGCCCGTAATGAACAGGGAGAATCCACCACATTAGGTCGTGGGGGTTCTGATTTTACTGCAGCAATATTAGCTGCTGCAATAAATGCCGGAGAGTTATTAATTTGGACTGATGTTAGCGGAATGTATACGGCTAATCCAAGTATTGTAAAGCAAGCTAAACCAGTAGCACATATTTCCTATCAAGAAGCGATGGAATTATCGCATTTTGGTGCTAAAGTGATTTATCCACCAACTATACAGCCTATTCTTGAAAAAAACATTCCAATTTATATCAAGAACACCTTTACTCCTGATGATACTGGCACACTCATTACTAGAGAAGCCAAGGAACGTCAGAAACCGGTAACAGGAATCAGTCATATTGATAATATTTCGATTATTTCTTTAGAAGGTAGCGGTATGGTAGGGATCCCTGGATTCTCTAAACGCTTGTTCGAAGCATTGTCTTTAGAAAATATCAATGTTATATTAATCACACAAGCATCTTCAGAACATTCTATCTGTCTTGTGGTCGAAAGCGTACAAGCAGAACTGGCGAAAACCATTTTGGATACTACATTCGAGTATGAAATTACCAAACGTAAAGTAGATCCTGTAATTATCGAAAATGACGTAGCAATCATTGCAATCGTTGGTGATAACATGATCAACCACCAAGGACTGAGTGGTAAGATGTTTAGTACACTTGGAAAGAACAATGTGAATATTCGAGCAATTGCTCAGGGAGCTTCAGAGCGTAATATCTCTGTCGTTATCTCCAAAAAGGATATCAAAAAAGCACTAAACACCTTACATGAAGAGTTCTTTGAAGTTAATACCAAACAATTGAACCTGTTTGTCACAGGAGTTGGTAATGTGGGTAGTAAGTTGCTTGAACAATTAATACAGCAAGAGGACTATCTCAAAGACAAATTACGATTGACTGTCCGAGTTATAGGGATATCCAATTCCAGAAAAATGACTTTTGACGAAAATGGTATTGATCTCAATAATTGGCAAGCACTATTAGATCAAGGAGAAAAAGCCGATGCGCAATTATTCTTCGAAAAGTCAAAATCATTGAATCAACGCAACAGTATTTTTATTGACAATACAGCTAATCCTAATATTGCCAAAGTATACAAATACTACCTCAAAGAAAGTATGTCTGTAGTGACTTGTAACAAAATTGCTTGTGCAGATGAATATGAAAACTATGCTGAACTACAAGAACTCTCTAGAGAATACAATGCTTCTTTCTTATATGAGACGAACGTTGGAGCAGGCTTACCGGTAATTTACACATTGAATAACCTCATAGCATCAGGTGATCATGTACACAAGATCCAAGCAGTACTTTCTGGCAGTTTGAATTTTGTTTTTAACAACTACAAAGAAGGGGTCACTTTTTACGATATCGTCAAACAAGCACAAGAACAAGGGTATACAGAACCGGATCCAAAAATCGATTTGAGTGGTGTCGACGTTGCACGTAAAATCTTGATACTTGCTAGAGAAAGTGGCAATGTATTAGAATTATCGGATATCGAAAATGATGCCTTCTTACCACAAGAAACTTTAGATACTACAAGCGTTGACGCATTTTTAGATTCCGTAAATAAAAACGAAGCACATTATGCTGCTATCTTGTCTAAAGCAACGGCCAAAGATTGTCGATTAAAATATGTAGCACAATACGAAAACGGAAAGGCAAAAGTAGGCTTACAAGAAATCCCCGCTGACCACCCGTTCTATAACCTAGAAGGCAGTGATAATATCGTCTTGTTTTATACAGATCGCTATCCAGAACAACCATTGATTGTCAAAGGCGCTGGTGCTGGTGCAGAAGTTACAGCTTCTGGCATATTTTCGGATATTATCCGTGTTGGTAAAAAATAAACTTATGAGCTCAGTAAAACTTTTTTCTCCAGCAACCGTAGCAAATCTTTCTTGTGGATTTGATGTACTAGGATGTTGTTTGGATAATGTTGGTGATGAGATGGTGATTTCTTTAGTAAAAGAAAAAGGAGTACGTATCACCAAAATTGATGGCGCTGATCTCCCTATGGAAACGCACAAAAATGTTGCTGGTGTTGCCGTTGAAGCACTGTTAGAACAATTAGGCGACGAAACTACTGGAGTCGAAATAGAAATTTATAAAAAAATCAAAGCTGGTAGTGGCATTGGCAGTAGCGCTGCTAGTAGTGCTGGTGCAGTTTGGGGTGTTAACCATTTATTGGGATATCCTTTTTCTAATAAACAACTAGTGGCTTTTGCCATGGAAGGCGAAAAATTAGCTAGTGGTAATGCACATGCTGATAATGTAGCTCCTGCCCTCTTGGGAGGATTTACCTTAGTTCGCAGTTACACGCCTTTGGATGTATTAAAACTGCACACGCCAGATGATTTGGTCATGACTGTTATTCACCCACAGATTGAAGTAAAAACTTCGGATGCTAGAAAGGTGATTAAACCTAATATCACTTTAAAAAAAGCTATCCACCAATGGGGAAACCTTGGTGGTTTTATTAGCGGATTATATACGGGAGATTATGATTTGATTGGTCGTAGTTTGGAAGACGTAATTGTAGAACCAATGCGTTCGATACTTATTCCTGAATTTAGAAAAGTAAAAAATGCTGCATTAGAAAATGGGGCATTGGGCTGTGGTATTTCTGGTTCTGGACCTTCTATTTTTGCTTTGAGCAAAGGTGAAGAAACAGCAAAGAAAGTTGCTGAAGCGATTAGAGAAGTCTATCAAACAACGGGGCTTGAATTTGATATTCATGTTTCTAAAATTAATAGTGAAGGGGTAAGAATATTATAGATGTAACAACTGCATACTATAAATCAATTAAGGATGAAGGCAATATTTTTTACAATAGTATTATTA
>CAZYRG010000047.1:0-17908 GCA_964650425.1 uncultured Flavobacteriaceae bacterium | reverse complement strand
AATTCGCTATAGATCATTTCAGTGATTGACAACGACCTTATTACAATTCATTTTATAGAAATTAAGAAACTATAATCATTAGAACAAATACTAAGAATCTTTTCTTAATTTCTATTAAATCGTTCCGTAATGAGTAACGGAATGTGTCTTTTGACTAATTATTTATTTTTCACAAGCACTTCACAAGCACTTTTACAGCACTTCAGAAACACATTAAGCACTAATTACAAATGACTTAAACACACGATTAAAAGCCTCAATGAATTAATTAGGAATTACTTATGAATCACTTAACATAGTGTTAACAAGGTCTTTTTATACTTTTAATGGAAACTACAAACTAACTATTAATTATGAAACACTCAACTTTGAGCAGCAATGCATTGCTGTATTTTTTTATTTGTTTACCGCTACTGCTGGGAGCACAAGAACTAGTTACCGGAACGGTCGTAAGTTCCACTAGTGGAGACCCAGTGCCTTTCGTTAATATTGTCGAAAAAGGCACTTCCAATGGAACTACTACAGATTTTGATGGGAATTTTTCTTTAGAATTAACTAAATTCCCTGGTACATTAGCAGTTTCTTCTTTAGGTTTTGAATCGAAAGAAGTGGCAGTTACTAGTGCTGGAGCAATGACCATCCAATTGGCAGAATCTAGTGAATCTTTGGATGAAATTGTGGTAACTGGTTTAGCAACATCCGTAAAAAGAAGTAATGCTGCCAATGCAGTTGCTTCTATCTCCTCAGAAGAATTAACAGGACTCACACCACCCCAAACACTAGATGGTGCGTTGCAGGGTAAATTTACTGGAGCTTTGATCACAAAGAGTTCAGGTGCTCCTGGAGGAGGAATCTCTGTAAAACTTAGAGGGGTAACCTCGGTTAATGGAAACTCACAACCGCTTTATATTGTAGATGGGGTTTATGTAAATAACAGTAGTATTGCTGGAGCAGGTCTGAATGCGGTATCTGGAGCCGCAGGAGGAGGTAACGCATCTAATCAAGACAATCCATCGAACAGGATTGCAGACATCAACCCAGATGATATAGAAAGCGTAGAAATTCTCAAAGGAGCATCTGCTGCCGCAATTTATGGTGCTAGAGCCGCAGCTGGGGTGATTTTGATCACGACCAAAAAAGGAAAACGTGGAGAAACTAAAGTTTCTTTCTCTCAAGATTTAGGATTTAATAGTATTATTAATTTTAGAGGGCAAAGAGATTTTACTTCAGAAAAAGTATTTGGTTTCAACTATACTCCAGATGATGATGATCCAATAGCTGATCAAGAATCTCGTGATGCTGCCAATAGAGAAGTAGCACTCTTTGAAGCTGCGAGGGATGCAGGCAGACTTATTGATTATGAAAGAGAAATTTTTGGCGAAAAAGGTCTCATCTCTAACACCAGTGTTAATGTTTCTGGAGGATCAGAAAACACTTTGTTCTATGCCGCTTTTTCTAGAAATGAAGAAGACGGAATTGTTCGAAATACGGGATATACTAGAAACTCGCTTCGTTTTAATTTAGAAAACAGCTTTTTAAAAAATAAAGCCAAATTAGCCCTTACGACCAACTATGTCAATTCTAGTTCTGATAGAGGCTTTTTTAATAATGATAACACGGGAACCACTATTGGAGTTGCATTGACATCGACTTATCCATGGGCCGATCTATTCCCAGATGCTCAGGGAAATTATCCTGACAATCCATACGGGTCTTCTAACCCGCTACAAACAAGAGATCTTATTACCAATCGAGAAGATGTAAATCGCTTTATTATTGGTGGAACCTTAGATATAAAATTACTAGAAAAAGAACGTTCTAATTTAAAATTAATGCTTCGTGGAGGACTTGATTATTATCAATTAGTGACTACAGCCACTTTCCCTAAAGAATTACAATTCCAAAATGAAGATAATGGAGGGTTAAATGGTGTATCTGCTCTTGGAACTACAGAAAACAAGGATGCGAACTACTCGGCTTTTTTAGTTCACAATTACAACACCACAAATGACCTTAACTTTACCACACAAGCCGGTATTACAACACAAACATTCTCCAGAAATACCGTAAGAAGTGTTGCTAGTAACCTTATTGCTTCAGAAACGAATCTAGATCAAGGAGCTAACACCAATGTAACGCAATTCCGTCAAGAACAAGAAGATTTTGGATTCTTTGTGCAAGAAGAGATCAATTTCCAAGACATTGTTATTGGAACGCTAGGAGTGCGTGGTGATAAATCTAGTAATAATGGTGATGCGAATGAATTGTTTTATTATCCAAAAGCATCAGCAGCATTGAACCTTCATAATTTTGATTTCTGGACATCAGAAGCCGTAAACCAATTCAAATTACGAGCGGCGTATGGAGAGGCTGGGAATTTCGCACCCAATGGCGCCCTATTTACGGCCTATGTTAATTCACTCATTGACGGTCAAGTTGGAATTGTAGTTCCAGGAACTTTGGGAGATCCAGATATTTTACCGGAACGCCAAAAAGAATTAGAAGTCGGTTTTGATGCGAGTTTTCTACAAAGCAGAATTAATTTAGAATTCTCCTATTATGACAAAAAAGTAGATGATCTTATCTTGCAAGCAAACATTGAACCTTCTTCAGGATTTGGAACGAAATTTTCTAATGCTGGTGAATTACAAAACACAGGGTTTGAAGTAAATCTGAATGCGGATGTATTCCAAAATGATAATTTTGGATGGAATACAGGAGTTCTTTTCTTTAAAAATCGATCAGAAATTACACGTTTGGATGTTGATGCCTTTAATCTAGGTGGTTTCGGAGCAGGACTTGGAACCTTTAGAATTGAGGAAGGCAAGAGTGTTACTCAAATTGTAGGTACTAATGCGGATGGAGAATTAGAAGAATTAGGAAATGCAGAACCTGATTTTCAAATTACTTTTACGAACAACCTTCGCTACAAAAACTTAAATCTATCGTTTTTATGGCATTGGAAAAAAGGAGGAGATAACATCAACTTGACTAATTTACTTACAGATTTTGGTCAAACCAGTGCAGATTATGATGGTTTTGATGTTGATCCAGCAGGATTAGTTCCTAATGGCGACTTTAGAATTGGTGCTTTTAGAGGAGGTAATGCAAGTCCTTTTGTAGAAGATGCTTCGTATTTGCGGTTACGAGAAGTAGGTTTGTATTATACATTTCCAAACAAAGTGCTGGAACAGGCATTTAATGGCTATGTTTCTAATATAAAAGTTGGAATGTCTGGAAATAATTTGATCAATATTTTTGATTATAATAGTTATGATCCAGAGGTATCTAACTTTGGCTCCAATGGACTTTCTACGGGCGTAGAGGTTACACCATTTCCATCATCAAAACGATTGATGTTCCACCTTAAAGTTGATTTTTAAAAAACAAAAGACATGAGAATACTAAAAAATATAACAACACTAGCTATAGCATCGATACTACTAGTATCATGTGAAATAGAAGACGGGGAGAATTTAAACGGTCCTACTACAGATTCCGTTTCTGAAGATATTACAAGAGGAGCATTAAAAGAAACCGTATCTGGTGTATTAGCCGATATGAGGACACAACTAGCTACGCAAATCGATGGACAAGCCGTAGCTGGTAGAGAGTACTGGAGAATCCAAAGCTCTGATCCGAGATGGACGGCAGATTTACTTACTGGAACTTTAGACAATAATACGTTCTACACAACTAATCCCTATGCGGCACGCTATGCCAATGTAAAAAATGTCAACACACTTTTAGAAGGTTTAGCAAATACAACAGCTGATTTTAGCCCAGAAGAAATTGCTGCAGCTAGGGGCTTTGTTAATACGATAAAGGCCCATGAACTGCTTATGGTGCTCAATCAACAATATCAGAATGGTATCAGAGTGGATGTCAATGATCCTAAAAACTTGGGGCCTTTTTTGAGCTTTGAAGAAAGTTTGTCAGCTATCGCTGAAATTTTATCTAATGCCATTTTAGATCTCAATAATGGAGGCACTTCATTTCCGTTTGATGTGCCTGCTGGGTTTGATGGAATTAAAAGTGATGCTAACAAAGACTTAAGCCCAACAGATTTTGCTAAATTCGCTAATGGTCTTGCAACACGTGTAGCTGCGTATCAAGGCAATTACACCGCTGCAAACGGTTTCTTAGCAAACTCCTTTTTAGATACTACTGGAGCATTATCCACAGGAGCCTATATGACTTTTTCTCTTACAGGTGCCGACGTTGCTAATCCGTTATTTTTTGCATTGAACTCTACAGTGGCAAATGCTCGCCTAGCACATCCTTCATTTATTACAGATGCGGATACTGATGACAATCGATTAAATAAAGTTGTTTTTAGAGAAAAAGAAAATGAAGACACTATGTTGATAGAACCTAATCCGTTAACTAATGATGGGCTTACCGGAACACATGATGTTTTTGTTTACACAAGTAATACTGCTTCTTTTCCCATTATGAAAAATGAAGAATTGGTCTTACTATCCGCTGAAGCAAATCATATTACAGATCCTATGGCCGCAGTTACTGCAATCAATGTAGTTCGTAATGCTGCTGGTGTAGGCGCTTATACTGGAGCCACTACTCCGGAAGCATTGGTAGATGAAATTCTAAAACAACGTCGTTATTCCTTATATGCAGAAGGGCATCGCTGGGTGGATATGAGACGTTTTAACAAATTAGTGGATTTGCCAATTGATAGAACTGGAGATAATATTGCAACACAGTTTCCTACTCCTGCCAACGAGAATAGATAATATCATAAGAAATGATTACTAAAAAATCCCGAATGAATAAATTTATTCATTCGGGATTTTTACATATTATTTTATGACTACTTATTCTGCACTCATATATTAATCCAATTTATAACTTACTTTTTTATAAAAAGCTTATTACCCAGAAGGCTCATTTTGTTCTCATCAACCGCATTCATCGTATATACACCTTTAGGTAACTCCACTTCAAATTGGATAAGTGCTACATCAGAAAAGCTATTCTCTTGTACAATATTTCCAGAAATGTCCGTGATATTCACAAATACTTTTTTGTATTCTTTATCTAACTCAATAGTAGCCTGATCTTCTACAGGGTTTGGATAGAGAGAAGCTACAGAATTAGGGGTTACAACTGGCATTTCTTTTGTAATAATTGGCCCTAAAATTACATTTGATTGATTAGATGCTTCATACTTTTCTGAGGAATCGTTTTCTTGGAAAGCGACAACTTTTGTAACTGTAGCAGTTTGCGCATTAATGCTAACAGAAATAAAAAGTATAAATAAGCACAATAAATTTTTCATAGTATTTTTTTTGATTTACACTTATAAAACGCTCAAAATTACTAAAACCCTACCTGCAAAAAATGTGTTTTCGACAAGGATTTAGGAAACTTGTTAAAAAACACAAGCATTAACAAAAAAGTAGGAATTAGACTACAATTACGTATAATTACTTAGTGCTAATTTAAATAATAATTAATTGATTATCAGTTTAATAAATGCAAAATTGACACAAAATACTTAAACGGTATTTTTGCCAAAAAAATCTTAAAATCATAACTCCCTAATAATTAGATAATTAAAAAAAACCGCTCCGTTGGGAGCGGTTTTTTTCATACCATTTAATCATAATAAATTCTCTTCTATGAGGAAGTAAGTACATTATTTTCTGGACGTTCTTCAACTATATTACTGTTTGAAGTTCTGCTTTTGCGAAACCATAATTTAAACCGATTCACCAAATAGAAACTTACTGGAACAATTACCAATGTAAGGAATGTCGCGATGATCAATCCATAAATTACTGTCCAAGCTAAGGGTCCCCAAAAAATCACATTATCACCTCCCATATAAATCTTCGGATCAAAATCAGAGAACAACGAGAAAAAATCAATGTTAAAACCAATGGCTAATGGAATCAAACCTAATACCGTGGTAATTGCAGTTAACAATACTGGTCGCAAACGAGCACGTCCCCCTTTTACTATTGCATCAAAAATTTCTTCTTTAGGCAACATCTCATTATCAGGGATATTAAGTTCTACTTGTTTACGATCAATGAGTAATTGCGTATAATCCAGGAGTACTACCCCATTATTTACGACAATACCTGCTAATGAAATAATCCCCATCATGGTCATCATAATAACAAAAGGCGCTCCAGTGATCAAAATACCCCCAAAAACTCCAATGAAACTTAAAAATATGGCGACCATAATTATTGTTGGCTTAGAAATACTTCCAAATTGGAATATCAAAATCAACATAATCAATCCCAGACCTGCAAAGAAAGCCCCCATCAAAAACGACATTTGTTTTCCTTGCTCTTCCATCTGTCCAGTAAATGCGAACTGCACACCTTTTGGTGTTTCAAAATCTGCCATCTCTAATTTGACTGCACCTACCACAGCCCTTGCGTCCGTAAAGCCTGGCGCTAATCCAGAATATACCGTAACTACACGTTTATTGTTATTGTGCTTAATCGCACTAAAAGAGGTCCCATTCCGCTGTTTAGCCACTGCAGAAACAGGTACTTCTTTGATTCTACCATTAGAAGGATCCCTAAAAATAATATTTTGATTAAAGAGGGCACTTGTATTGTATCTATTTGCCTCATTAAAACGGACATAGATATCATAATCCTCTCCATCATTCTTATATACTCCAGCTTTTTCTCCAAAAAGTGATCTCCGCAATTGATTACCAACTTGTCCAGCTGCTACTCCCAATTCTCCAGCTTTTTTACGATCAACTTGCACTTGCATTCCAGGCTTCCCTTTATTTACATCAATTTTGAGTTCCTCAATACCGGCAATATTCTTGGTATTGATAAAATCTCTTATACGTTCGGCTGTGATGATTAATTCATCATAATCTGGGCCTTCGATTTCAATATTTACTGGATATCCAATAGGAGGGCCAACTGGATCTTTCTCTACAGAAATTGCCACTCCTGGATAAATCCCTTTCAATGCTTCCTGTACCTTTTGACGTAAAATCTCACTATCTTTTCCATCACGATATTTATACTCGCGCATCGTCGCTGTAATCTTAGCACGGTGCGGCATTTCTGCATTAGACCCTCCATCGGTCTGGGGGTTTCCTGCTCCCTCTCCAACTTGGGATACCGCAGATTCTACTAAAAAATTATATGACTGCCCTTTAATATATTCTTTGTCATTAACTACGGCATATACGCGCTGCTCAATCTCTTTGGTAATCCTATTCGTCTTACCGATATCCGTGCCTTGCGGATATTCGATATAGACCGTAATCTGATTAGGCTTGTTGTCTGGAAAGAATTCGACTTTAGTCCGTTGACCTACTAAAGAACTTCCGA
Organism: uncultured Flavobacteriaceae bacterium; assembly: GCA_964650425.1. Lineage (GTDB taxonomy): Bacteria > Bacteroidota > Bacteroidia > Flavobacteriales > Flavobacteriaceae > Aquimarina. Next base: position 10,571 of record CAZYRG010000047.1, on the reverse strand, counting down.
ACATCCCGAATACTACAAACAGCATAATAAAGGTCCCTACAAAAAATGCCCATGCATGCCAGCCTCTAAGCGCAAACACCAAAAAGCTTTGATACTTGTTCTCTATCCATTTAAGTATTTTGGTTTGAAAATACACAGCAGCCCCTTTGAGCACATAACGATATACCCAAAACATGATCGCAGTAAATAGCATCAAAGATCCTAATCCATTATACGCTCCTCCAAAAAATAAAATCAATAGCCCCGGAACACCTAGCATTACACTAAGACGAATCAGCTGTTTTGGGGTTAAAATCTTTTCGTCGATATCCATATATCTAGATACAAGCATCGAATTAAAAAAGATAGCTACAAAAAGAGAGGATCCTAATACAACAGACAGTGTAATTGGAAAATAAATCATAAACTGCCCCATAACTCCCGGCCACATTCCTAGCGGTACAAAAGCAGCCACAGTAGTCAATGTGGAGATAATAATCGGATAGGCAATCTCTCCAATCCCCTTTTTGGCAGCCTCTATACGTGACATCCCTTCTTCTTGCATCAAACGGTAGACGTTCTCTACTACTACAATTCCATTATCTACCAACATTCCTAAGCCCATAATCAAAGCAAAAAGGATCATCGTATTCATGGTGTACCCCAAAGCTTCTATAATCATAAAAGACATAAACATGGACATCGGGATGGCGAAACCTACAAACAACGCATTACGGAATCCTAAAAAGAACATCAATACGGTGACCACCAAAATGATCCCAAAAATGATATTATTCACCAAATCATTCACCTGATTAATCGTTTTTGCTGATTGGTCATTAGCAATAGAGATCTTTAAATTAGATGGAAACACATTCTCTTTTGCATCGTCAACAATTTCATAAATTTTCTCAACGGCCTCGACCATATTTTTTCCTGAGCGTTTTTTGATATCTAGCATCACTACGCTCTCACCAAATTCTCTAGCATACGTCGTTTTGTCCTCTTCTTTAAAACGAACTTTTGCGATATCTTTTAAGTATACCGGAGCATTATTTTCAGACTTTACCACAAAGCTCTCTAACTGTTTTGGCTTTTCTATTTCGCCCAGAATACGAATCGTTCTTCGTTGTCCACTATTAATCATATTCCCCGCAGACATGGTGATATTTCCATTACGAATGGCATTTAAGACATCATCAAAACTTACTTTAGCCGCCATCATTTTATACACATCTACCGCTACTTCCACCTCTTTTTCTTGCGCTCCCCGAATATCTGCCTTCTTAATTTCCTTAAGATCGGTAATCTCATCTTCTAAGTATTCTGCGTATTCTTTAAGTTTTTCTACTGGATAATCTCCAGTAATATTGATATTCAGAATCGGCGTTTCTTCCGAAATACTAAGATCAAAAACGTTGGGTTCTACCTTGGCTCCATTGAAAGTAGGCCAATCCTCACTGGCAGTTTCACTATCAACCTCGTCTTTGACCTTTTGCTTGGCCTCTGCTACGGTAAAGGTCTCTTCAAACTCGACTGTGATGATCGCGTAATCTTCTTGAGAGGTCGACAACACCTCTACAACTCCCGTAATGTTCTTTAATTTATCTTCTAACGGATCCGTAATCAAACGCTCTATATCCTCTGCAGTATTACCAGGAAAAGGAGCACTTATATAAATTTTGGTTTCATTAATTTCTGGGAAATTTTCTCTTGGAAGGCCAAAATATGCCGAGATTCCCAAGACAAAAATAATTGCCATCATAACATAAACCGTGGTTTTATTATCGATCGCCCAAGATGATGGTCTGAAATCTTTGTCCACTTTTTTGTTATTAGTACTCATAACTGTTTTGTTGTTAATGATACAAATTGGCTATATAACATAGCTTGCACCCTATTTGTTGATGATTTTTACCTCTTGCCCGTCTTTGACACTACGTGCGCCTTCTTGGATGACGGCATCACCACTTTTGATACCGTTAGTTACTTCGATATTATCTCCTTGACTAAGACCCGTCTCAATAATAACACGTTTCGCTATCGCCTCTCCATCTGCATTAGGCGTAGAAACTACATAGGCATATTGCTCACCCTCAGCATTCTCCGAAATAACACTTTGTGGTATCAAGATGGCTTTGTCATTGGTATAATCATTGATCTTTACCTTTGCCGTAAGATTTGGTTTGATCAATCCTTTTTTGTTAGGGACTGCCACCTCAACTTTAAAAGAACGATTAACTGGATTTATAAAGTTCCCTACCTGTCGAACTTTCGTTGCTATTGTGGTTCCCAGTACTGGTAAATTTACTTGTACATCGGTTCCTTTTTTTAGCTGCGTAATATATTTTTCTGGCACTTCCGTTTCGATATACATATTATTCAAACTTACAATACGCAAAATCTGACTCTGTCCTGGTCCTACTACACTTCCCTGTTCTGTAATAATCTCATCCACAATTCCGGAAAAGGGTGCTCTAATTCCTGTTTTCCCTAATTGGGTTTTCATCTGCTCAACAGCTTTCAATTGTGCTTCATATGCCGTCTTTGCCTGTAGGTATTGGATCTCACTACCAATTTTTTGTTCCCATAAACGCTGTTGCCGCTCGTAAGTAGTTTTGGCCAAATCCGCTTGGATTTCCATTTGCGCAACCTGTTGGCTGAGACCACCATCACCGATAGACGCTAATAATTGTCCTTTACCAACACGCTGTCCTTCTTTTACATATACCCGGCTCAAAACACCAGAATATTCAGGGTATAACACCATGTTTTGTTTGGTATCTACATTCCCCTGCAGTTCGAGATAATGATTAAAGATCGTATCCTTGATCTGTAGCGTAGTAATCAATGGCAATTTCTTTAACGTATCTAATTTTGCAATTGCTTCATTTAATTGCTTGATTTTATTTTGCATTTCACTGTAATCTCCCATTATTTCTTTTCGCTTCGCGCGAATAGCAGCTAGATCACCCTGTTCTATAACGTCTTCAACAGCAACTTTCTCTCCTTCTCCTCCACATGATACTAATAGGAAAGTGGCTAATAATATGGTTAATAGTTTTTTCATTGTTCTATTATTTAAGTGGAATATTTAATACGGTTTCTAATTCGGCTTTGTTTTGTATGATGCTTAACATTGCTTGCAATAATTCTTGCTGTGTGGCATATAATTGTGTTTGGGCTTGACGCAATTCAAAACTTGTGGTCAATCCTTCTTTGAATTTCACTTGGTTTTTTTGTTCGATGCGCTCCGCTAATGCTAAATTCTTTTTGGTATTCTCATAACTCTCTACGGCAAATAGGTAGTCACTCTTTGCAGTATCGGTTTGTAACTTTATCCGTTCAATGGTCTCTTGCAATTGCGTTTCCGCTTGCTCTGAAGCAATTTTTGCTTGTTTCGTTTTGGCATTCCTACCTAAAGAACTAAAAATTGGAATCGTCAGGCTTGCTCCTAGAATAGACGACTGAAACCACTGTTGATCACTTTCAAAAAACGTAAACGAATTGCTATTACCCTGCGTACCATAATTCAAAAAAGCTCCCAGAGATGGTAAGGCTCTACTTTTCTCTAGCTTTAACTCCAAGGCACGTTGTTCTGTAAAATTATAAGCAATCTTATAATCTACATTATTCTCTACTTTTAGATTCTGGCTAGAAATAGCCAAATCAATATCCTCCTGTGCTAGGGAATTCAGCACATCCGTGAAAATTACTTTTTCCTGAACATCCAGTCCTAATGCAAGATTAAACATTTGCTTAGCGATACCTTCCAACCGTTTCGCATTGGCCAATTGGGTCTGTAATTGCAGTAATGTAATTTGCAACTGTTCGACACTTTCTTCTTCCGTAAATCCATTTTTATAGATTTCTTCAGTTTCTTTAAGGTTATCACTAAGTGTGGCAATATTCTTTTCTAAAATTGCAATACTTTCGCCACTTAACAATACACCTCCATACGCATTAATCACCCCTTTTCGAACTTCTAAATTTGTTTTTTCTTCAAAATTCTTAGAGTACTGTAAGAATGATTTTGCTGCCTGAAGTCCAACCAAATACGAGCCGTCAAAAATTAACTGTGTTAGCGTTGCCGTCGCACTCAATGATTGTTTTGTCCCAAAAACAACTGGAATAAAATCATCATCTCCAGGTGCTTGTGGTATCTGATCTGGTGCTCCTGCGGTGCTAACATCATAAAACTGATCCAAATTCCTTATTTGACTAAAAGGATCAAAAGCAGCGGCTGGTAATAAGGAAACAGGCTGCTTCAAAAAGTTTTGATACCCTATTTCGGCATTAACCTGTGGCAGACCACTCGAGGTCACCTCCCACTTCTTTTTAATCGCTTTGGCTACATCGCGTCTTGCGTTGATGGTGGTATAACTATTTTCTAAGGCAAATGCAATAGCTTCCTCCAAAGAAAAACTCCTAGGCTCTGACGTAGCAGCCTCTGCTGGCAGCTCCGCAGCTGTTATTGGAAGTTCTTGAGCCTTGCCCAGGAACCACCCCATAAATACTACTATTAATACGAATTGCTTCATTGATTATTCATTTTGATTGATAAGATCATGCATAATTTCTAAACCTTTTGGGGTGCAAATCCCTCTTAGATGATATTCTAAATGATTTTCCATTAGCGACTTCTTTGTAAATTTTAATTCTGGGAAAATTTCTTGATCCTTAATACTAACTACCCCTGCAAAATAAATTCTGAAAATAAATTCTATAGGTATTTCTTTTCTAAATAAGCCCTGATCAATACCGCGTTCTAAATTGTCAATCACACAATCTTCCATCATAACTAGATGTTTGGATTTTAAATTAGCAAACATTTTAGGGTAGTATTTTTGTAATTGATATTGGGGTGAGGTCTTTTCCCCCTTGAGATGCTCCATGACAAACTGTTTAATCTTATAGAGCTCTTCTATGGGATTGTCTTTGCGCTCACGGATACACTCAATACCATAATTAATACTATCAAATAAATAATTAGTACTAGCCTCTACTAATTTGGTTTTGGTGGCATAGTTTGCATAAATCGTTTTTTTTGAGATTCCCATTTCGTTGGCAATATCATCCATCGTCACACTCTTGAACCCTAAGTTCAAGAACAACTCTGTTGCCTTATGTAAGATATTTTCTTTCATCTATATATACTATTGTTTTCGAAAGGTCACACTTCGGTTATACGCAGTGTCAGTTATAAATTCGCTAACAATCATTGAGCCCTGCATTAAAAAAAATAACTCCAACTTATTTTAATACAGTCTTTTTGAAAGTACAAACATAGCACAGGGAAACTTTAAAAACAATAAAAGTTTCCTAAGTTTTACAATTATTTAACATTAGACGTATAAACTGCCTATATATTTTAGTATTTGTTATTTGGGTTTATGTTTATGAGATGCCTATTTTAGCCTAAAAATATATTTGTGCATACTATTTCTAATTACCAACAATTCTTCTTAGCGTATCTAGAACAACAACAGCTTGTCAAAAACCCCAAAAACTTATACGAACCAATCGATTACATTTTGCAATTGGGTGGTAAACGATTGCGTCCTGTTTTAGTGCTAATGACTGCCGAAATTTTTGACACTTCTTATGAAAAAGCATTAGACGCAGCTTTGGCTATAGAAATATTTCATAACTTTTCGTTGGTCCATGACGATATTATGGATGATGCGCCCTTGCGTCGCGGCAAACAAACGGTACATGAAAAATGGGACATCAACACAGGAATTCTATCAGGGGATGCTATGTTAATAACAGCCTATCAGCTTTTTGAAAATTATGATGGCACTATTTTTAAAGAATTAGCCACCTTATTTAGCAAAACGGCTATTGAAGTCTGCGAAGGGCAGCAATTTGATATGGATTTTGAGACGCGAAATGATGTTACTGTTCCAGAATACCTCAAAATGATCGAATATAAGACTGCTGTTTTGGTAGGAGCTGCAATGAAAATGGGTGCCATCGTTGCAAATACCAGTGGACAAGACAAAAAAATGATCTATGATTTCGGTCGATTATTGGGGATTGCATTTCAACTGCAAGATGACTACCTAGATGCTTTTGGAGATCCAAAAACTTTTGGCAAACAAGTTGGTGGTGATATTATTGAAAATAAAAAAACCTATTTATACCTAAAAGCTGTGGAAAATTCTTCTACAACCGACAAGGAGCAATTACTCGCACTTTTTGCTACCCAACCTAAAGATCCTAGTGCAAAAATAGTCGCTACCAAAAAATTATTCGAAACCACAGGAGCTGCGCAGCGCACCAAAGAAGCCATTGCCAATTACACTAAAGAAGCCTTTGATATTTTAAAACTTCTGAAAATCAGCGAAGAAAAGAAAGAAATACTTCGTACTTTTGGAACACAGCTCATGAATAGAAATGTATAAATTTTCTAACCATAAAGTGTTTTTGCTACAGCAATCACTCTTTTAAAAAATCGAATTTCATGAATATTGACATTAGAGAAATTGGCACCGCGAGCATGATTCTTTTTGCCGTGATTGATATCATCGGGAGCCTTCCTATAATTATTGATTTACGAAAAAAAGTGGGGCATATCCAAAGTGAGAAAGCTTCCATCGTTTCGGCCATTCTTATGATCACTTTTTTGTTTGTTGGAAAAGAAATATTAAATCTTATTGGGATTGATGTCAATTCGTTTGCCGTTGCAGGTTCTTTTATTCTTTTCTTTATTGCTTTAGAAATGATTCTCGGTATACAACTCTATAAAGATGATGCCCCAGAAACAGCCGCAGTGGTTCCCTTGGCATTTCCACTAATTGCTGGCGCTGGTACAATGACTTCATTACTAGCATTGCGATCAGAATATCATACCATAAATATTATCATTGCTATTATCATTAATATCATCTTTGTATATATTGTTTTAAAGTCTTCTGGAAGAATCGAACGTTTCTTAGGAAAACAGGGAATTAATGTAATTCGCAAAATTTTTGGAGTGATTCTATTAGCTATTGCCGTAAAACTTTTTGCTGCTAATATTCAAGGGCTTTTTTAGTCATCATTTCCGTATATTTGTGGCATGAAATTACTGATTTATATTATCTGTGGCATTGCATTAGCCTTGCTTATCTATAACACTACTATAGTAGATTTTGACAACTTATTTGTAGGGAATAGTAGTACAGCTTTGATTGGTATTCTAGCTTCTTTATGCGTGCTAGTACTTATGGGAATCTTATTGATTTCTAAAAAAATTGCCCGGAAACGTAAATAATTACTCCTCACTCAGAGAAATGGGCTTTCCACGTCATTAGTTCCTCAGAAAAAAATCCCAGACTAAATATCCTATAAGATATACAGTCGTTATTACAGCGATCAACATGCATAAGTCATGTGCTTTTCTTAAAATTAATACTTTTCTAAAAGCTTTAATAATACTAGGATCCTTAATAAATGCTAATTCAGATTTTATTTCTTTGCTGGTAACATAAGAAGAAGAAACTAGGATTTCATGTTCCATAAAAATTGCGGCACTCCTATCTAATAAGCGAAGCCCAACACCTATGATAAAAAAAAACAGGGGAACCCCTACGATAAATGCAACAAAATATTCTGTAAAAAATGTAATCATGGAATGTGTTAACTTCTGGCGAAAGGTAACGTATTTTTATCATAACACAACTCTAAAAACTAAGGAGTTATCCCCGTGCTATCAACAATTTTTGTGGTGATTTCAACAATTTTATACACCATAGGGTCGTGATCATTAAGAAGCTGTTCAAAAGCACTAGAACCAAATAACTGTTGTGCCATAATGGCCTTGAGATACTTTTTTACCTGATCATGATAATTTTTTAAATTCATTTTCATACTCCGTTCATCGGCATAGGTTATAAAACGTTGTACAACAGCATCATCTAGCGTTAAATTTTTAAGTTCATCTATGGTTAAATTATTATAGTAAAAACGATTCGTATCCATTTCCTCAAACACAAACCTTCCCATAAACCCAGATCGCAGTGCAAAATTGAGTGTTTCTTGCACACGACTCGTTTTTTTACCAACAAATATATCAGGAATGATCCCTCCACCACCATAGACAATTTTACCCAAAGGTGTTTTAAATTTTAAGGAGTCTGCAACCTTAATACTATCCGAACTTTGCAACTCTCCATTTTTATATCGTTCTAGATATTCATTAAAATAGGCCTCATTTCCATTTTGATAAGGACGTTGAATCGACCTTCCGGTAGGTGTGTAATAACGTGAAATTGTCAAACGTACAGCGCTACCATCCCCTAGAGCCATTTCTCGCTGCACTAAACCCTTTCCATAAGAACGTCTTCCAACAATAAGCCCTCTATCATTGTCCTGTATTGCTCCGGATAAAATCTCACTAGCCGAAGCAGAATTTTCGTTTTGAAGAATAAACAATTGTCCTTTTTCAAAATCTCCATTATCGGTAGCATAATTATTTTCTATAGCACCTTTCTTGTTTTTAGTAAACATGATGAGTTTTTCATCTTTAAGAAATTCATCCGCAATTTTCATAGACGGCGTTATAAATCCTCCTCCATTATTTCTCAAATCAACCACCAAAGCTTTTGCTCCCGATGCTAACAAGTCATCCATCGCTTTTTTGAACTCCGTATAGGTAGTTTCTGCAAAACGATTAATCTTGATATACCCCAAAGAGTCTGTCAACATATACCCTGCATCTACACTCTGTAAAGGCACTACCCCTCTACGAAGCGACACATCAAAAATCCCTTTATCTTTACGATACACTTTTAATCTTACATCGCTATCGATAGGACCTTTTAATTTTTCAGCCAAATTTTGACGTAATAATTTTGGTCCAAACAAGGTGTCTTGATTTGCCATCAAAATTCGATCACCAGGCTTTAATCCTACCTTTGCACTAGGGCCACCCTCAATGGCATTAATAATTGCAATAGTATCATTATATGGATAGTAATTAATCCCAATACCTATAAAGTCCCCTTTCATACTTTCGGTGACTTCTTTCAGGTCTTCTGGAGAGATATAAACAGAATGTGGATCTAGATTTTCTAGGATACTATTGACCGTCACATCTACAATACTGTCCGTATTAATCTTATCGACATATTCAAAATCGATATAGTCTATTAATCTATTAAGTTTTTCTTTCTTTTTATTTGAAGAAAACAGTTTTACAGACTTATTACTAAAATTAAGGCGACTTCCCAGCAATACCCCCGCAGCAACAGCAATTCCTAAAAATAAGGGTATATATTTACTTGAAGACTTCATTACGCTTCTATCTCACTAATTTGTTCAACTTCTACTCCTGCTTTACGCAAAAACTTTACACCAGAATCATCTTTATATGCTTCTTTAAACACCACTCTTTTGATCCCAGATTGATGAATCAGCTTACTACATTCTTTACAAGGTGATAAGGTAATATATAAGGTTGCTCCGCTACAAGATTGCGTAGATGCCGCTACTTTTAATATGGCGTTTGCTTCTGCATGTAACACATACCACTTAGTATATCCTTCTTCATCTTCACAAGGGTTTTCAAAACCAGTAGGCGTGCCATTAAATCCATCACTAATGATCATTCGATCTTTTACAATAACTGCACCTACTTGCTTTCGTTTACAATGGGAGAGTTTACCCCATTCGATCGCAATCCGCAAGTACGCTTTGTCATATTTTAGTTGTTTCTTTTCAGGCATAAAGCGCGTAGTATTTTTTTTGAAATTTGTATTATACAACATCCTAATTAGAACAGAAAGATGTTTCTATTAGCAATAGCATGATACAAAAAACGAAGATATTGTCTCTACACGGCAATTACAACTAGAACTCACTAAATTTTTCCATAAGCATCGGGATGGTTATCCCAACGACGATAGCCGATAAAACTATAATCCAATCTCGCTTCGAAAAACGAAATAATATCTGGATAATACCACTACATAATAAAACAACCAGCACCGCAATACATTGTGCTGCTTCAATACCAATGCCAAATGCCACCAAAGGAATTCCTTTGGCTTCCAAATCACTACTAATCACCTTAAAATAAGAAGAAAAGCCTAATCCGTGTATTAACCCAAAACAAACGGTAACTAAAAGTAATATATTACGATCCTTTTTTGAAGTCTGTCCTGCTGCAGCGATATTATATATTCCTGTAACAATAATCGTAATCGGAATTAGCAACTCCGTAACGCGACCGCTTACATTTACAATATTATAGACAGACAAAGCCATCGAAAACATGTGCCCAATCGTAAAAACTGTTACCAGCACTACTACTTTTTTCCAATCCTTGAGCATATAACCTGCTACCAATACTAATAGAAAAAGGACATGATCATAAGCCTGCCAATCTAATACATGTTGTAAGCCTATTTTAAAATAAAACCAAAAATCTGACATTAGTTATCTTATTTAATACTTCCATGAATATTAATAAAAATAATTCATAGTAGTAGCTAGATAAACGATGATCTAACAGAATCATTGTTTATTTATAAAATTAAGACATCTCCAAGATTGTTTTAACCCGCTTTATGCATTGGAAAATCTATTACATCTGTGATCTATTGCAA
>CAZYRG010000046.1:0-18274 GCA_964650425.1 uncultured Flavobacteriaceae bacterium | reverse complement strand
ATCAAAGCTTTTATGGGAACCTGGTGTGAAGATAGTCAACGTGAAATTCCTACGTTCTATAAAATCTTAGAAACCGCAGGATACCATCCAAAAGACTTAACCCTAATAACTGTTTCTAGAGACAAAGACACTCCTGATGGCTTAGAAAAAGGTTTGGATATTGAATATGTCCCTACACTCCTATTTTATAAAGACCAAAAAGAGCTTGGTCGTATTGTAGAGTCTCCTATAGAAACTTTAGAAAAAGATATGCTCACAATTCTTAGCGGAAAGCCCTACAAACACACGTACGCAAACTAAACCTGTACAAGGCAACGCTTAAGGTATTTTCTTTGTAAATTTGCATTCGCTTTAATCCAAATAATAATTCCGAGACTAAAAAAGCATTTTCCGGAATTAAAATGTGCACATTATGATCATTACCAAGACCCGAGAAGAAATTGAACTTATGCGCGAGAGTGCTTTGATCGTTTCCAAAACCTTAGGAATGCTTGCCAAAGAAGTAAAGCCTGGAGTTACGACGCTAGAACTGGATAAACTTGCAGAAGAATTTATCCGCGATCATGGTGCGATACCTGGTTTTTTGGGATTATATGATTTCCCTAATACACTTTGCATGAGCCCTAATGCACAAGTTGTTCATGGAATACCAAATAACACCCCTCTAGAAGAAGGGGATATTATTTCTATTGATTGTGGCGCGCTTAAAAATGATTTTTATGGAGATCACGCCTATACATTTGAAGTCGGCGAAGTAACGGAGGAGGTAAAAAAACTTTTAGAAGTCACCAAAGCGTCATTATATGTTGGAATCGCCGAGTTCAAAGCCAATAACCGTGTAGGAGATCTTGGGTACGCGATTCAGAAATTTACGGAAGATCATGGTTATGGAGTTGTGCGTGAATTAGTAGGACATGGTTTAGGTCGCAAAATGCATGAAGATCCAGAAATCCCAAATTATGGCCGTCGTGGTAGAGGAAAGAAATTTGTTGACGGAATGGTCATCGCGATAGAACCCATGACTAATATGGGCACGCATCGCATCAAACAATTACGAGATGGATGGACGATTCTAACTGCGGATGGTAAACCCAGCGCACATTTTGAACATGATGTGGCATTGATTGATGGCAAACCTGAGATTCTTTCGACCTTCAAATATATCAACGAAGCATTGGGTATTGTAACGGATGAGGAAGATGCTTTTAGACAAGAGCTTTTGACGGTTTAATCTACTTTGAGTTGTTACACAAAGTTTCTCAAAGAAGTCACAAAGGACCACAAAGAATGAATGAAGATCAATTATCAAAAATTATTATTGGTTGTGCTATTGAAGTTCACAAAACGTTAGGCCCTGGATTATTAGAATCTGCCTATCAAGAATGTCTTTGTTACGAACTTAGAAAAAAAGGCCTTTCTATAGAAAAAGAAAAGCCACTACCTGTTGTATATAAAGATATTAAATTAGAGCAAGGATATCGAATAGACATTTTAGTAGAAAACAAAGTAGTTATTGAATTAAAAACAGTTGAATGTTTTACCGATGTCCATATAGCCCAAATATTGACTTATTTAAAACTTGGAAATCATAAACTTGGTCTTTTAATTAATTTCCATGTTCCACTATTAAAGAATGGCATAAAGCGTTTTATAATGTAAATCTTTGCGCAACTTTGTGACTTCTTTGCGTCCTTTGTGTAATAGCTTAGTTTAGTAAAATGAAACAACTCTTCAAGAAGATATTAAATACCATCCCGAGACCACTATTAATTCGGTTGAGTTATTTAGCACGTCCTCTATTGACCTTATGGCTCAAAGGCAATCGTTATACCGACCCGATTGACGGCAAAAGTTTTCGCAAATTTTTACCTTATGGTTATGAGAAACAGCGAGACAATGTTCTCTCCCCTTCTACCCTATCTTTAGAAAGACACCGGCTACTATGGCTTTACCTCAAAAATGAAACAGATTTCTTTAGTAAACCACAAAAAATGCTACATTTTGCTCCAGAACAAGCTTTTTACAAGCGTTTCCGAAGCTTAAAGCATTTGGATTACACCACCACAGATCTTAACTCGCCACTAGCGGATGTCAAAGCTGATATTTGTCAATTACCGTTTGAAGATCATAGCTACGACACCATTTTTTGCAATCATGTACTGGAACACATTCCCGATGACACAAAAGCGATGCAAGAACTCTATCGTATCCTCAAACCTGGAGGCACGGCGATACTGCAGATTCCGCAAGAATTGGATCGTGCCACCACTTTTGAAGACGACACCATTACCGACCCCATAGAACGCGCCAAAATCTTTGGCCAATACGATCATGTACGCGTATACGGTCGGGATTATTTTGATAAGTTACGAACCGTAGGTTTTACGGTAAAAGAGGTAAATTACACCAAAGTTTTAACTCCCGAATTAGTAGAAAAATATTGTTTGGCTAAAGGGGAATTGTTACCAGTTTGCACAAAGTAACACTAAACTACAACAACAAATCCTCGAACCCCTGGGTACTAAAAATTTCCAACTCTCCGTCTACATCTGCGTAAATAATATAGACATCCAATTCAGGATGCTGTCCTAATAAGGCTTTGGTAGTAGCTAAATCCATAATCATAAAGGTTGTCGCATAAGCATCTGCCAAAGCACAACTTGATGCCAAAACAGAGACACTCAATACGTTTCCTATTTGCGGATAGCCTGTCAAGGGATTAATGCTATGCACATATTTATTTCCAGTAAGGGAATCAATTCGAAATTTTCGGTAATTGCCAGATGTAGCCATCGCTCGATCTTTTAATCGCATGGTCTCCGTAATCACGCGTTCTTCTATTGCTGTAGGATCATCGATTCCTACCACCCAATCCTTTTGCTTAACTACATTCTGTCCTTTTGCCAGAAGTTCGCCACCCAACTCAATTAAATAATGCTGAATCCCTTTTTGATTTAAAAAAGCGCCAATACGATCAATACAATACCCTTTGGCAATCGCATTAAACTCCAAGTACACCGACGGATGTAATTTTTTAATCGTTTTTTCAGGAGTTAATATAACTTTATCCAAGCCGACTCCTTGCAACAAACTATCCACAGTTATGCTATCAATTTCTTTCAAACCCTTAGCTGATCCAAAACCATAAGCATTGACCAATTGTCCTACGGTAGGATCAAAAGCACCTTCAGAAGCGCGATGCACTTCTTTCGATAAGGTCAGCACCTCTTCAAACATTTCATCTACTTTGACACTAGCGTCTCCAGCATTAATTTTGGAAATATCAGAGGTGGGAATATAGGTACTCATCGATTGATTTACCACGTTAAAAATACTATCTAACTGCTTTTGATAGTCTTGAGCCTCTAACCCCGAATACTGAATAGCATAGGTAGTCCCCAAGGCCGAACCAGTTAGTTGAAAATCAGTTTTTGCTTCTTTACAAGAAAAAATACTCAGCACACAACTTAAAAATACTAGATAACGCATAGGGTCGCAATGGTTTTTATAAACTCAAAATTAGCCATTCTATGGTTGACAACCATATTTTTCAATTTTTTCTAAAGAAATGAGTAACATTTTTCAAAAAAACGATACTAACATAAAAAAACAACAACACAATCTTATGAAATACAAAAAACTACCTATTTTTGCACGATTCGTAGCTAGAATACTTTCAACATTAATAAAAACATAAAAAATGAATACCCTCTCGATTCATCTTACTTTTCTAAGCTTAACACTGAGCCTTTTTACCATTACAGCGCAGACACGTTATGTAGATGATATTTTTACAACAGTAACCGAAACCAGTGCTATCAAATATAGTTCTCAGGTACCGCAACCCATACCATCTACTCCTACGACGTTTCTTGGTCCTAACGCAAATGTTCTGGAACATGAGACAGAACTTGTAGATTTATTTATGGATGTTTATCAACCCGATGGAGATCAAATTGCAGATCGACCATTAATCATCTTTTGTTTTGGCGGCGGCTTTACGGCAGGTTCTAGAGGTGCGGGGGATATGAAAACACTAGTCACTACTTTTGCAAAAAAAGGCTACGTCACTGCAGCCATAGATTATAGACTAGGAATCAATTTATTAGACCAAAAAGCTTCTGAGCGTGCCGTATATCGCGCACTACAAGATTCCAGAGCGGCGATACGTTATTTTAGAAACTCCATATCCAATGGAAATCCTTACAATATAGCAACTGATAAAATTTATTTAGCAGGGAATAGTGCTGGCGGTTTTGTATCCTTACATAACGCCTACATGGATGAAGAAGAAAGAACCCCTGGTAGTTATGCAATCGATTACCTTTACAGTGCAAATGGCATAACGAATTTTGAAACCTATACTATTCCTGATCTCGGTTGTTTGGATTGTGTCGGAGATTATCAGGATTTTTCTGGAAAAGCCAATGCTATTGTTTCTTATGCTGGAGCCTTGGGATCACTCGATTTTATTAATGGTATTGAAGATATCCCTACACTTCTTTTTCATAGCACTAATGATATGACGGTTCCCTATAATTCTGGGGTTCCATATGGAGCTGGGCAAACGGCACTTGGAGTGGTCTATGGATCTGGTGCTATACATCAAGATGCGGAGCAAAAAAATGCCCCCGTAACATTGATTAGTAATGACACTAGAGGTCATAGTGTACTTTCTCCAGATAACACTCAAATTTATAGCGATATTATTGACGGAATGACAACATTCCTTCTTCCTTTAGCCTCTCAAAATTCAGAGACGCTTGGAGTTTCTGATGTATCGAATGAGAAAAATATTTTTTTAGTTAAAAATCCAATACGCAAAGCATCTCCTATTTTGATAAAAACACCTTCAGCGACAAAAATCCAAAAAGTGCAGGTAGTAAGTATGGCTGGACAAGTACTTTTACAAGAAAAGATTACCACAAATAAGAATAACCTGGAAATTAGTACTGTCCTAAAAGGACAGTTAAAAAATGGGGTTCATCTCTTGAAAATAACAACCGTAGATGGTAAAAAGTTTTCTAAGAAATTGGTTGTAACTGATTAAAATCACACTTCTTTGATCCCAGGATAATTGACTACATAATCGGCGTCTTTCGATAAGGGTAATTCGTAATCTGTAGCATTGGCTAACCCTACTGCCGCATAAAAAGTTCGCGCTTTGAATTTGATTGCATGTTGTTTGATGGTTTCCATAAAAACGACATCAAAAACATTTGGATCATCGGGGTAGGTAATAGCTTCTACGAGAACAAAAAACAGTTTCCCTTTTTTGAGTGCAACAAATTGTGGGTCTTTTTTTAGCGTACTGTTCACTGCTAAAAACTCATAACCTTGCTCTTCAAGATCTTTTCCGACAATATTCATGGCAAGATTGTGGAGTTCTTGTGCATCTAATGCTTCATTCATTCGGCAAAGATACTTTTTCTTGGAATAGTATGCTACAGTCCATTATCGTTGTTGGTATGCTTCTCCTTGCTCCATGAGAAACTGAATTAAATCCAATTCCTTGCCTTGTTCTAACATGGAATCATCCAAGCCTTTGGTCTCTGCATAAGCGATAAAATCCGTAATTTCTTCTTCATTTAAAGCCAAATGTTCTTTAAAAAATTGATTGTTATGCACATTACGAACTGCGAAGTCAACATCTTCTTTGAATTTTTTCTTATTTCCGATTTTAATATGGGTTGTTTTCCATAACGACTTAATAACATTTACAAAATTCAACTCTCCACGAACACGTCTCCCACCTGCAGCGACATTATCTAATCTAGATTGGTTATCAGCGCTAAATGTATAATCATCATCTTGTATGGCAGCGGCAGAATATACTGGAGGAGCAATAGGTGGTCCAGCAGCAACACGCTGAATATCTGCACGAATGTTGCCCGATAGATCATAGGGCGTAACAACCACCTCATCTAACTGATTGACAGATTCGTTAACAAATATATGGAGTTGCTTTTGCTCCAAAATCCCTTTATCTACAACAACCGTAAATTTTTGAAATTGGATTGCCGTAATCTCTAAACGGTCATTAATCCCAACACGAATCCTAAATTCCCCATTAGCATCCGTAATCACCCCTTCTCTCGTTGTCGTATTCACAATATTAATTCCTTGCACATCATCCCCAAGCGGCGCAATCACCTCTCCCTCAACAGTAATACGATCTACGATTTGAGATTGAACAGTAACACTAATTAAAACGGAAAGGAAAAGGAAGATAGTTTTCATAACAATAGATTTTTGAGCGTGATTTATCTTAAATTTACAAAAAATGTACGACAGCTACATTAGGAAATCTATAAATAAACCTTATAATAGCCCATTAGATTTCTTATATGGCTCGTTGAATTCCAATGAATTATTGATTTATTAAAATAGCACACATGCAAAATTGTATCATCGCAAGTACCTCGACTATCCACGGAAGTTCTTATTTGGAATACCTTTTTGAGCCTTTGAAAAAGCTTTGGAATGGTATTGATGAAATCCTTTTTATCCCCTATGCAAGACCTAGTGGGATTTCGCATGACGCCTACACAGCCATTGTTTCTGAAGCATTACAAAAATTAAACAAAAAAGTAACAGGGATCCATACACATGCAAATCCTGTAGAAGCTATCGCAAAGGCTAAGGCTATTTTTACCGGAGGTGGCAATACCTTTGTCTTGGTCAATGCGCTTTACAAAAATGAGTTGTTGACACCAATTAAAAAAGCCATACAATCCGGAACTCCCTACTTGGGCACCAGTGCAGGAAGCAATATTAGCGGACTTACGATGCAGACGACGAATGACATGCCTATTGTACGGCCTCCAAGTTACCAAACAATGGGGATACTACCTTTTAATATCAATCCGCATTATCAAGACCCAGATCCTTCGAGTACGCATAAAGGTGAAACCAGAGAAACCCGCATCAAAGAGTATCACGCATACAATACGGTTCCAGTCATTGGATTACGCGAGGGAAGCTGGTTGCGCATAGCCGAAAAGGAAATTTATTTACGCGGAGGCCTCAGTGCTCGAATTTTTGAGCAAGGAAAAGCACCTTATGAATTAGAGAACGGAAAAAGCCTATCTAAACTACATTAATTTTCATCAGAACATTTACCTCATGGAATATCAAAAGTTACTAAATCAGGTTCATAAAACTGTTACAGCAACACCTATTACTGGTAAAGTTGCCAGCTATATACCAGAACTTGCAGAGATTAAGTCCAACGAATTTGGAATGCACCTTTGTTGTCTTGACAGGGGCGATTATTCCATCGGAACCAACGAAAAACGTTTTTCTATTCAGAGTATTTCCAAAGTTTTTTCGTTAACATTAGCACTACAGGGGAATCCCTACCCCATGAATCGTGTAGATGTAGAACCCTCTGGAGACCCTTTTAACTCTTTAATGCTCCTAGAGCAAGAACAAGGAATCCCTAGAAATCCACTTATCAATTCTGGAGCACTGGTGATCTCAGATATCTTGGTTTCTAATTTTGAAAAGCCCAAAGAAGCATTTCTTTCCCTATTGCGCAATATTGGTAATTCTGACACTATCGCTATAAATCCGAAGGTTTTTGCTTCAGAAAAAGCACATAGTCACAGAAACAGATCGCTGTTACATTTGATGAAATCCTTTGGCAATATTAAAAATGATATTGCAGAAGTTCTAGATCTATATATTTTTCAATGTTCTATAGAAATGTCTTGTAAAGAATTAGCTAGCGCGTTTTTGTGCTACGCCAACGGCGGAAAAACATTAAGTGATGAACAAATATTAAC
Source organism: uncultured Flavobacteriaceae bacterium (assembly GCA_964650425.1). Lineage (GTDB taxonomy): Bacteria > Bacteroidota > Bacteroidia > Flavobacteriales > Flavobacteriaceae > Aquimarina. The sequence continues at coordinate 10,487 of CAZYRG010000046.1, read as the reverse complement.
ACCCAGCCAGACCAAACGCCTCAATGCCATTATGCAAACTTGCGGGTTTTATGATGAGGCGGGAGAATTTAGTTTCCGAGTAGGACTTCCTGGAAAAAGTGGTGTTGGTGGTGGCATCGCCGCTGTGCACCCAGGTCAGTACGCTGTAACCACCTGGAGTCCACCATTGAACCCAAAAGGAAATTCAGACATTGGCATGCTTGCGCTTGAAGAATTAACCACATTGACTGGTTTTTCCGTTTTTTAAAATATGTTAGATACTAGAACTCTTAACTACTTTTTTTGTACTTTGTTTTCATGAAATAAGCCAAAACAATAAGATTGATACCGACCGAAATGTTTATTGGCGATTCCATCTGATAACTAAAAAAATAAAAATAACAGATGAAAATGGTTTTCACAGTTTTAGCACTGCTCTTTTTTATTCAGAAAGGGAATACACAAATCCAACTAACAGAAGTCTCTCAAACCAAGTTAGCAGCTGACGTTTTTGTTGGAACTGACTCTTTTGGTGCTATATACTATATCAAAAATAATGTGTTTTTCAAAAAACAAGGCACTCAAAAATGGCAATACAGTAACTTTCTTTTAGGCCAACTAACCGAGGTAAACATTGTCAACCCTTTAAAAATATTACTATTTTATGAACTTTCAAATACCGTTGTACAAATAGATAAATTCCTGAATGAGATACAACTAATCGCCTTTAATGACTTGCCAGATTTGAAATTAATTACGCAAACTGCTACTGCAAATGATCGTAGCCTTTGGTTATTTGACAGTAATACGTTGCAATTAGAGGTTTATGATTACAAAACGGCCAAAACATTATTCCGAAGCCAACCCTTGGAGGAATTACCAATCGCGATGGATGGAGATTTTAATCATTGTTGGGTTTTTACATCAAAAAAAGGATATGAATTTAATAGTTATGGAAGTATCCTAAGCACAATCCAAAACATAGGATACACAGCTGTACAACTGACTTCCAACGGAATACTTATACAGAAAGCGAATGAATTGTATCGATATACTACCGACAAAAAGCCTGATAAGATCGCGCTTCCAGAAATTACCATAAAACAGTTTTATGGTATTGATGAAATCCTTTATATTTACGACGGACAAACACTATTCAACTACCAAATAAACACCCCAAAAAACTAAATCAACTATGCATGTAGCTGTTGCAGGAAATATTGGTGCCGGAAAAACCACACTTACAAGATTACTAGCCAAACATTACAAATGGGAAGCACATTATGAAGATGTTTTAGAAAATCCCTATTTAGAAGATTTTTATAACAAAATGGAACGTTGGTCTTTTAACCTGCAAATCTATTTTTTAAATAGCCGCTTTAGACAAATTTTAGAGCTCGAAGAAAGTGGTAAAGATGTGATCCAAGATCGTACCATCTATGAGGACGCCTATATTTTTGCACCTAATTTGCATGCCATGGGATTATTAACCAATAGAGATTACGAAAACTATAAATCATTGTTTGATTTAATGGAAAGTGTTGTCAAAGGTCCTGATCTATTAATATATCTGCGCAGCAGCATCCCTAATTTGGTTTCACAAATCCATAAAAGAGGACGTGAATATGAAAACACAATTTCTATCGATTATCTTAGTCGTTTGAATGAACGTTATGAAGGCTGGGTTCAAGGATACAATAAAGGAAATCTGTTAATTATCGATGTAGACAATGTGAATTTTGTGGATAATCCAGAAGATCTAGGTAGTATTATCAATCGAATTGATGCACAACTAAATGGCTTATTTTAGGGATTAAATCATAAAAAATGGCTCTAAAAAGCAGAACATCCTAATTTTATGATGTATATTAGTGTGTATAATTCCTACGCCAATCAAATATAATGCCGCTCCAAAAAAAACGCAACATTATTCAACTCACGAAGAAACTAGCACTAGGACTCATAGCCTTGGGAATAGTAGCTTTTGTAATTGGTGCCATTGCATTATATTATCATACGAGAAGTGACAAATACAATCTAGATAACCCTGAAGCTTCTACCATCCCTAGCTTCAAACCTATACCATTAGATTTCACTCATTATTATGCCGAAGACATTTCGCTCCCACTAGCACCATCTGCTCTTATTGATATTGACAATGATGCTGTCGATGAAGTTTTTTTTGGCGGTGGATTAGAACAAAAAGATGCGTTACTCGCCTACCGAGATGGAAAATTTGTTGATATCATTGCAGAAACAGGTATTCCCAAAAAGAGAAATTTCACCACCTTAGGCGTAGGGTCTGCCGATTTTGATAATAATGGATTTACCGATCTCATTGTTAGTAGAGAAGATGGCCTGACCATTTATTATAACCAAAATGGAAAATTCACAGCAATACAAGTAGGAACACCTATTGACAACCAACTAACCCCAACGGGTATAACACTTGGAGATGTCAATAAAGACGGACATGTGGATATATTCTTGACTTCATGCTTGCGCAAAGATCTACAATTAGAATTGACAGGTCCCGTCACAAAAACCTATAAAAGCACTGGTGCATTATTGATCAACAAAGGCAACAACACCTTTGTAAATATGACCGAAGAAGCAGGTATTGCTTATGATAAAAATGCGTATTCTGGGATGATTATCGATATTGACAACAACTCGTGGTTAGATCTGGTTGTCGCATATGAAAATGGTGAAGTCCGGATTTACGAAAACACCCAGGATCTAAATTTTGTCTTGCGCGAAAACCCGCTAACCGATAAGATTGCTTCACTTACGGGTATTGCTTCTGGTGATTTCAATAATGATGGTTTTGTAGATTTTTTCTTTTCCAATAGTGGGTCTACCTTACCAGGGTTTATGGCCAAAAAAAATGCATCCGACCCTTCTAAAGTACATCAGAAATGGGTGTTACTGCGTAATGATAAAGGATTCAAATTTACTGATGTTGCTGAAGAAACCAAATTAGCCAACTACGAATGGTCAAAAGGAGCCGTGATGGCCGACATGAACAATGATGGCCTTCAGGACTTGATCGTTGCAGAGAGTGATGTCGATTTTTTACCGAATAAATATTTCAAACTTCCTGGACGTTTTTTACTCCAACAACCAGATACTACCTTTGTTCCCGTAGAAAAAAAGGCAGGTGTGGTTTCGAGAGAATACAGTATTAGTCCGTTGGTTAGTGATTTTAATCTTGATGGTTATCTAGATTTGATATGGACTAGTATTAATGCACCATCACAGGCTTATATTAGTGATGGTGGCGATAATAATTTTATTCAGGTCAAAATTGCAAGTGATGCGGTTTCCCTTGGTGCAAAAATTAATGTACTCACCCCTAATAAAAATCTATTAGAACATTTTGTCGTAGGTGAAGGACTCTGCAGTGACCAAACCTCTTTGGTACATTTTGGTTTAGGAAAAGACACGAAAGTTTATAAAATCATGATTTACTACACCGATTCTTATAAAGATGTTGTAAAAAACCCTAAGATTAATACTGTGGTAGATGTTAAACAACGGCATTTGAATAAATAATTTTGAAGTTGACTATCTGGAGATTTTAATAATTCTTTTATCCTCTCTTCAATGTAACATTTCTAGTTCATGAAAACACTCTCTACATTATTTATACTCTTCTTTCTTTTTAACCCTTTAAAAGCACAAACCGCTATAGTTGAATTAGGAAAAAAAGTTCCTGATTACATCTTTTATGATATCCTAAATAAGAACGAAAAACAAATTGCTGTTCAGGATTTAAAAGGTAAAATAGTACTCCTGGAATTTTGGGCTACCTGGTGTAAACCATGTATCAAATCCATGCAAAAATTAGAAAGCATCCAATCAGAATTCAAAGATGACATAGAAATCCTTGCTATAGCAGACCAAAGCAAAGAACAATTGGAAAAATATCTCTTATCAAATAAAACGAAATTACGTATCATTTCTGACACGTTACACAAATCTACATTTGGCTATAAAGCCATACCACATTCTATAGTTATAGATGCCAAAGGAATTGTAAGAGCTGTTACAGGCCCACACAATCTCACTCCAGAGGTTCTAAAAAACTTCATTCAGAATGACACTATCAATGTTCCGAACAAAGAACAGTTCTACATGGATCCAGGCTACAAAATCGAGATTTTAAAAAAAATTACAGCGTTAAATTATTCGTTAGAACTAACCTCCTATGATCCAAAAAAAATGGCAAGTCATTGTATTAAACAATCTGATCAAAATTCTGACAGGAATGGATATGGATATGGCGCAGAATTTAGAAATATTACGATTCCATCCATATTTCAAGCCCTTTACGAAATTCCAGGGCATTATAGAATAGTCTATAAAAACGGCCTAAAAGAAGACGACTTTCCTTGGACTTCAGGTTTTCAATATAATTTTAATATCGATGCAACTGAAAGTCTTGCAGACAAAGAAAGAGAAGGGCTTTATCTTCGACTTCCAAAAAAAAGCAGAGGCAAGTGGCGGTCTATAGCCATTGATTTCCTAAACGGTTATTTTGAACTAGACACAAAATTAGCTGAAAAAAAAATGGATGTTTATCTGCTAAAAAATACGGATTCAATTCTTAAAAAATCTACTGCCAAAACAAATGAATTTAAATTTATGAGCGATGATTTTGTACATAGAAAAGTAAAAATGCCTCAATTATGTGGTTATCTAGAAAACTTTATGGAAATTCCAGTGGTAGATGCAACCAACTTAAAAGAAATTTATAATATAGAACTTCATTGGGATTACAAGGACATAAACACGCTATATGCTGAATTAAAAAAATACGGATTAACTATAGAAAAATCTGAAGAAAAATTACCTCTAGAAGTACTTGAGATTTCTAGAAAAAACATTGTCAATACACCCAAAAAAAACATAAAAAACTAGGAATCATATTAATGAGCTTTAAAAAACTATATACCTTCCTCGAAGATTTACAACAAAATAATTCCAAAGATTGGATGGATATCAATCGAAAACGCTATCATCAAGTTAGAGATTGGTATATCAGCTGGTTAGATATGATGAATGAAAGATTGGCGGCTATAGATGATGATTATTTTGATACTCCAGGTAAAAAAGCGATTAACCGAATCAACAACAACTTACTTTTCCATCCCAATAAACCTACTTATAAAGATCATTTTGGTGCCGGATTAGATCAACGAAGCAAGCAAGGAGATTTTTATATTGACATCGGCATTTCAGAATCATTACTGGCAGGTGGATACTATAACCCCGGTGGCAAAATACTCAAAAGCATCAGAGATGCTATTGATTATAATGGAGAAGAACTAAAAGCAATTTTAAACAAAAAAAGCTTTAAAAACACCTTTGGTGGATTGATCGACGAGGGTGACCAACTGATCAATGCGCCAAAAGGATTTTCAAAAGAGCATCCGCACATCGACCTTTTGAAATATAAAACATTCGCTGTCTCGCATTATTTAACCCGAAAAGAAGTATTACGAGATGATTTTGAAGAAAAAGTGATTCAGGTGTATCTAGAACTATTGCCTTTTAGGCGGTATTTGAATCAGGCAGTTTCTGTGGAGTAGTTTCCAATAAGGTTTCTATATAATCAACTACTGTTGCTGTGGCTCCCGTATTACTATTAATATAATGACCACAAATCATTCCTGTTTGTTGTCTAAATTTCTTATCCTTTTCCAATCGCGTCATTATTGCTGTATGTTCTTCCGCTGTACTTACAGAAAATAAGCCCGCTAATTTTTGTAATTGCTTGGCTTCTAAAAAACGATCAAAGTTTTTTCCTATAACAATAGGAACGCCAAAAGTAGCTGCTTCCAAAATATTATGTAGTCCCGCATTTCCCATACCCCCCCCTACATAGGCAATATCTGCATAACTATAAATTCTAGTCAGATAGCCAATCGTATCAACGAGCAAAACCCTATAATCGGATAACGTTTTACCTTCTTTTTCAGAGTATCGCACATAGCTTAGATGAACCTTTTTTTCCAAAGCCGCTATACTTGCAGGTTTGATCTCGTGAGGTGCCATTACAAAGCACACTGAAGACGGGCTGGCATTTACATAATCTAGCAATACCGCATCATCTTCTGGCCAAGTACTTCCGCACACAATACAAAGACGATCTTGAACAAAATCCGCTACAAAATCTACGGTATTATCCATTTCTATCTGATGTGAGACTCGGTCAAATCGCGTATCACCACTTAATGTCGAATTCGTATATCCTAAATCCGTCAACACTTCTAATGAAATCGAATCTTGCACAAAAAAATGTTGTACATTTTGCAAAATCGAAGTCATAAAACGTCCATACCATTTAAAGAAAATCTGATCGCGTCTAAAAGTCGCTGACACATATAAAGTAGGAATTTGCAATTGCCCCAACTGAATCAAAAAATTAGGCCAAAATTCATACTTAACAAAAACTGCTAATTCAGGATGTGTCAAGCTTAGAAATTTATGTGCATTATGTTTAGTATCTAGCGGCAAATAGGTAATTATATCTGCCAACTGATCATCTTTTTTGTTTTCATAACCTGAAGGTGAAAAGAAGGTAACAAGTAATTTATGAGTAGGGAATTTTTGTTTCAAAGTCCGCATCACTGGAACACCTTGCTCATATTCTCCCAAAGATGCGCAATGAAACCAAATCACACGATCCTTTGCTGTGATTTTTTGTTCTAACAGCTCAAAAACTGTTTTTCTACCATTAACAGAACGCTTTAGCTTATCACTAAACATCCCTGCCAAAGGCAACACATTACTTATCAGTCCGATTACTAAATTGTATATAAAAAACAAGGGAATCCTTTTTTGGTTTAGCTAAAATACGGCTCTTTTATCAAATCACACCCTCGATCTATAACGTTATAAATCACAAAAAACACTAATACTTATAAATTCATAAAAATTAAAATAAAAAATTGCATAATAATTAATTTTAAAGCAAAAAAATATTAAATTCACGCTAACACTAACTCAAAACTAAATAAAAATGAAAATCAGATTAACTATCTGCACTATTCTTATGTGCACCACTATTCTTGCGCAAAATTTTAAAGAAGTCCAACTACCAGAACCCGATCGATTAAGCCCTTTTTTCATAGGGCCTTTGTTCAATTCTGCCATTCATTATGGCGCTATTCCTACCAATTTCAATAACAAAGTACTGGTTTTCAATCATGGATACATCGGCCTTAATCAAACACCCTTTATCCTAAACAACACTCTCTATGACGAAGCTTATGATGCAGGGTATCAAATTGTATTTGTCGCCACTACAAGAGGGGGTGGACTATGGGTCAATGGAGAATTACTTGCCGAAGCGATTGATATTATTACCGAAAAACTTAATGTCTCTCAAGTGGATCTTATTGTACACAGTAATGGAGGAAAAGCTGCAGAGGCTGCCATGTTTGCTAATGACAAACGTGACCAAGTTGGTCGTGTCTTTGCCCTAGGCGCTCCATTTAGAGGAACATATTTAGCAGATATTTCTCAAATGCCGTGGCTGCGTTGGGCATGGAATCTTACTGGTTTAAATGACGGTGCATTCACCTCTACCACGTATTATTGCGACGATGTAGTGCGACCATTTTTCGACAACAGCCCCTTGAACCAACCTAATAAATTTGTGGTGCTCGCTGCATCTGGATATGAAAATGGCACTAATTTCCTTACCGCAGGAGCCTTTAAACTTACGGGTTCCATAGTATACGATAAACAAGGGACTAATGATGGAGTTTCGCCTTATAGCAGCACACTGCGTCCCGGTGCCGAATTAGTATTCGAAGAAAATGACCCAAGAGCAGATGTAAATCATTTGGACATCGCTTTTGGACAATTTAATTGGCCATTTATAAAATCTTACCTAGACAACCCACAACTAACGAGCGGAATTACTCCTAGTCAACAAAAAAGCACGAATGATATCGTGGTAGAAAGCAACTATTATATTGTGCATTCTGAAAATACTTATGAAACCATAAGTTTTGACAAAAACGCGGATTACGCACTTGCAGAAGTATTACATGAAGATCAGTATGCTAACTTCAGTAGTTATGAACCACAAAACAAAACAAGAAAACAACAGAAAAATGCCGCTTCAAAAACGGAATATTTTTCACAAATACCTTTATACCGTTCGGAAGTTGGAACTGATACAAGATTAGAAAGCGACTCTAAGTTTGTAGCTTTTGTGAAACAAAACACAAATCTTACTATGTCATTAGGCATTGCAAAAAATCAAGAGCACCCACTTCTAAAAGTGCAATTAAAAGAAAAAGGTCAAATTCTTGAAAACATCGCCGACATCAATGTACATGGTGTAATCATAAAAAACAATGAGGAAAGCTCCATAGAAGTCATTGAATTTAGCCAAAAGGAAAACACCTTCATTTTTGACACCACAGCATTAACCGATGGGATATATAGCTTGATGTTACAATCCGAAAAAGAAGGAGATTTCAAACGTTCTTTGATCTCTGGCTTTGTAGTAGGTGCTCCTGAAACCGTACTTGCAACTACATCTCCAATTGACGCACAAGCAAACGGCACCAACAATAAAGCTGTAGTACTTACACCTACGGTAATTACCAACCAAGCGGAACTATCATTGAACAGCATTCCGTCTAAAAAAGATATGACTATTGGTATTTATGACATCACAGGAAAAAAAGTTAAACAATTTATTATCAATACATTAAAATCACAAAACCATGCAATTGGAAACAAACTTTCTGGGCTAAAAAGTGGTATTTATCTATTGAAAGCAGAAGGCAACAATGCCATAAAGTTCATAAAAAAATAATGCCTTAGGATCTCATGAGATTTCGTATTTTCGTAGTCTATTAAATCGTGACATTAACGAATAGCATTCATGAAGAAAATACAAATGGTGGACCTCAAAGGTCAGTATGCAGGAATTAAAGAACGGGTTGACGCTTCTATCCAAGAAGTTATTGACTCCGCGGCTTTTATTAATGGTCCTGAGGTCCACCAATTCCAAAAAGAATTAGAGGCGTATTTGGATGTAAAACATGTCATCCCATGTGCTAATGGTACCGATGCATTGCAGATTGCGATGATGGGACTGGGCTTAAAACCGGGAGATGAAGTAATTACTGCAGATTTCACGTTTGCCGCTACAGTAGAAGTGATTGCACTGCTACAACTTACACCCGTCTTAGTTGATGTAGATCAAGATACTTTCAATATTAATATTGAAGCTATAGAAAAAGCCATTACGTCAAAAACGAAAGCAATTGTTCCAGTACATCTATTTGGACAAGCAGCTAATATGGATGCTTTGCTCGCTATTGCAAAAAAGCACAATCTATATATTATAGAAGACAACGCTCAAGGTATCGGTTCGAGTTATCACTTTGCTGACGGATCGACTAAAAAAACGGGGGGTATTGGTCATGTAGCCTCTACCTCTTTTTTCCCATCCAAAAACTTGGGATGCTACGGAGACGGTGGCGCTATATTTACCAACGATGATGAGCTAGCCCATACCATTCGTGGGATTGTGAACCATGGAATGTATAAACGGTATCACCACGATGTGGTTGGCGTTAATTCACGATTGGATTCCATACAAGCAACGGTTTTGCGTGCTAAATTACCTAATCTAGACACCTATAATTTGAGTAGAAGAAATGCTGCCAAAGCGTATAGCAAAGCTTTTGAAGGCATTCCTAATATTATTACACCCAAAATTCAAAGCAATTGTAGCACCAGTGGATCCCCTATTTGTGACAGCTGCGATTGCCATGTATTTCACCAATACACGCTTCGTGTTTTGAATATTGATCGGGATGCATTAGTCGCACATCTGCAAGAAAAAGAAATCCCTTGTGGTGTCTACTACCCTATACCTTTGCATCTACAAAAGGCCTATCAAGACGAACGCTATAACGAGGCTGATTTTCCTATTACGAATCAATTAGTCAAAGAAGTAATTTCGCTACCAATGCATACGGAGTTGGACGAGGAACAGATCGCATTTATTACGAGTAGTGTGATTGCGTTTGTGAACAAATAAATTTCAATTGTAACGAACACAGCTGGTTTAACACAATTTTAATCTCCAAAATCTAGATTAGTATTAAATTGCTAACACCAATGAATGTACACAATGTTGTCAAAACAATTGAGATCATTCACTTTTAGTATAAAAAACACATGAAACTACTTCAACTACTCCTTTTTATTTCTATAAGCATTTATTGCACAGCACAACAAACCACATACATTCACTGTGGCAATTTAATCGATACTGCAGCTGGAAAACTTTTAAAAGAAAAAACTATTATTGTTAAAGGTGATCGCATCAGCGAAGTACAAAACGGTTATCTCGACCCAAAAAATGAGCAAACTAGTGTAATTGACCTAAAAAACAAAACGGTTATACCTGGTTTGATCGATATGCATGTTCATCTAGAAGAAGAAACCAATCCAAATAAATATATTGA
>CAZYRG010000045.1:0-18301 GCA_964650425.1 uncultured Flavobacteriaceae bacterium | reverse complement strand
ACTCTTGCCAAACTTGCAACACGTTCCTCAGATCGGAATTTTTTGGCATATTCTTGGTCTACGAAATCATAGTCAAAAGGAATGCTGGGGAAATTTTTCTTAAAAATAGTTTCGATGGTTCCTAAACTGCTACTTACACTTTTGTTGGGGTCTAGGCGCAGTAAATAAAACGCAATATTCCCTTCATAATCAAAAGCATAAATGGCTGGTTTTATTGGTTCATAGGGAGATTGCGTAATGATGTCTTCTATCACACCGATAATTTTCATAGGTTTGTCAGTGTTATCTGGATTCTCATAGCGTATATTTTTGCCAACTGGGTTTGTGAGTCCCATATAGTCAACAGCTTTCTTGTTCAATAATATGGCATTAGTATCTGTAGCGAACTCTCTGGAGAATCCTCGGCCTTCAATCACTTTTGCTCCCATGGTTTGAACAAATTCATACGAAACATCTCGCCACGTAAAGACCTCTTGCAAATCGGGAGATTTTCCATCCCAGGTATAGCCTCCACGATTTGACCAAACATCTGTTGGGGGCGCACTACTAGTTGCCATTTGTGTAACAGCGCCAGAGGCGATAAACTGGTCACGCATTATATCAGCTTTGCCCATGAATACAGGACTCATAGTGGGGATTTGAATTAATCCATCCCGATTATAACCTACTGGACGATCTTTGCTGTGGGTGATTTGATTTATCACAACTAGGGTTCCAATAATTAAAGCGATAGAAACAGTAAATTGCGTTACTACTAATGTTTTTCTTGGAAGTGAGGTGTATTTTCCAGCTTTAAATGTGCCCTTTAATACGGTAACAGGATTAAAAGAGGAAAGGTAGAGTGCAGGGTAAGCGCCTGAAAGCAAAGCAGTAATTGTAATGAATGCTAGCGAAATTGCCCAAAAACTAGGGTTTGTCCATGGAAAAACAATTTCTTTAGCTGCCAGCTCATTAAAACCTTTCAAAAATAACAATACGATAGCCATCGCCATGACAAAGGAAAGTACTACTACCAAAAAGGATTCACTCAAAAATTGAAAAACAAGCTGTCCTCTTTTAGAACCGATTGATTTTCTTATCCCTACTTCGGTAGCGCGTTTCTCGGAGCGCGCAGTACTGAGATTGATAAAGTTGATACAGGCTAGCAACAAAACAAATAAGCCGATAATTCCAAAGAGCCATACATTTTCGATACGACCTCCGGATTGGACACCATTTTCGAATTCCGAATGCAAGTGCCAGTCTTTCATGGGGTGCAAAAATAACTGCGGATTAAATTCTACTTCATCTTTAGCAGCTTTCAGTTTTACATCTTTAATCTTTGTGGTGACTGCATCCATTGTAGTATTTTCATGGATTTGGACAAAAAGCTGAAAAGAATTATTTCCCCATTGTGTTTTTGCATTTTCTAACCATTTCTGTGTGGTAGTATAATATGTCCAAGGCATGAAGAATTGTACTTCATTAAAAGCATTGTTTAAAGGGATATCTTTATAAACGGCGGTAACTTTCATGGGATCCTTATTGTTTACTTTGATGATTTTTCCAATAGGATCTTGGTTTACGAATAACTTTGTAGCAATCATTTCTGACAGCATTATAGAATTTTTGTCCTGTAGCCCAGATTTTTTACCCTTTACTATTTTTAGATCGAGCATGTGAGGGGCGTCTTCTTGCATAAACATCCCTTCTTCATAAAGGTTTTTTTCTCCATATTGCAGATATCTTGGAGATTGCCATGACGCCATAGAGATATATTTAAAATTATCTGCATGTTCTTCACGCAAAGTAAATTCCAAGGGACGAGGAATTGCAGAACCAGTAACGGTTTTTTTATTGTAAGTTGCCGATTCAAATACCTGAGCAATCTGCGCTTTGTTTTCAAAATAGTTATTATGGGTTAGTTCATCGGCGATCCATAATCCGATCATAATAGTTACTGCCATGCCAGCAGCCAAACCAATAATATTAATAAAAGAGTAAACCTTATTTTTCAAAAGATTCCTAAACGCTATTTTGATGTAATTGAGAAACATAGTACTTGGTTTAATAGTTTTGGAGTGATTAATTCCTATTGATTCGTTTTTTGATGGTGATGAATGACCTCTTATACTAGAATGTTCTCCGTTACTTTCTGTCCGTCTAACATTCGGATAATTCGGTGGCTATATTTGGCATCATGTTCACTATGCGTTACCATCACAATGGTGGTTCCACTATCATTAAGTTCCGTAAGTAGATCCATCACCTCATTACCATTACTGCTGTCCAAATTTCCAGTAGGCTCATCGGCTAAGATGAGTTTTGGGTTATTGACTACCGCTCTAGCAACCGCAACTCGCTGTTGTTGTCCACCAGATAATTGTTGCGGAAAGTGGTTACGTCGATGCATGATTTGCATTTTTTCTAACACCTCCTCTACACGGGTTTTTCTTTCTGCTGTTTTGACACCGGTATAGATCAATGGAAGCTCTACATTTTCAAAAACAGTAAGCTCATCGATGAGGTTAAAACTCTGAAAAACAAAACCGACATTGCGTTTTCGTAAATCCGCTCGTTTACGCTCATTATAGCCAGAAACTTCGGTGCCATTAAATACAAAACTTCCGCCATCAGGATCATCTAACAATCCAAGGATATTAAGCAAGGTAGATTTACCACAACCTGAAGGTCCCATAATGGCTACAAATTCTCCTTCTTTGACCTCAAAGGATAGTTTGTTCAAGGCAATGGTTTGCACTTCATCTGTTCGGTAAAATTTTTCTAATTCTTTGATATGTATCATTTATTTTATTTTTTAATGTTATTTCTATTATTCATTGTTTGTCCCTCACCCCGGCCCTCTCCCTCTGGGAGAGGGAGTTTGCAAATTAGTTCTCTCTCCCTCTGACGACATTGTGCAGCAATGGGTGAGATGATACGGATGAGCTAGGGTTAGGACTTTTATTGAAGCACCAATTCCTCCACATCACCAAAACTATCATAGCTCGAGGTGATGATTTTGTCTCCAGAATGTAGTCCATCTAAGACTTCATAGTACTCCGTATTTTGGCTACCCAATCGAATCGCAACTTTATAGGCGTGACTCCTATCCTCACTGACTTTGAATACCCAATTACCACCTGTTTTTTGAAAGAAACCACCCTTGGGAAGGAGTAAAGCTTGTTTTTCTTCACTTAATGCCACTCGAATCTGCAAGGTCTGTCCTCTTCGGATTCCTTCTGGTATCGTGCCTTCAAAATGCATATCAACTTCAAATCTGCCATTGGCAACTTGCGTAAATACTTTTTTGATGATTAGGGTATAGGTTTTATTATCAAAGGTAAAACTACCTTTCTGCCCAGTATAGATACGCGAAATATAATGTTCATCAATCGCAGCACGTACTTTGAAACCACTAAGCACATCAATTTGTCCTAAGCGTTCTCCTTTGCTTTTGGACTGGCCTATCTCTGCATCCAACGAGGTTAATTGGCCATCTACTGCAGCACGAACCACGAGGTCACCTACTTTTCTTCGCATGAGTTCCAGTGCGCTTTGTGTTCTGGCATAAGAGCTTTTTGCCTGCTGTATTTCTTGTTTAGTTGCCGTTGAATCTTGGCTCAACACTTTTTTGGCCAGTTTCATGCGTTCTTTTTGGTAGTTATAATCATTTTCTGAAGACATCAAATCCTGTCGACCGATTGCTTTTTTTTCATATAATTTTTTATTCAAATCGTAGACACGTTTGGCCTCAATAAGACTGTTTTCTACATCGGTAAATTGATTGAGTCTGGTAATGGTATTTTGACGTGCGGCATTTTGCGAAATTTGCATTTGAGTCAATAGATTATATACAGAAGTTTCTTGGTTAACAAGACTTAATTCTAAGTCGGTATTGGAGAGTCGTAGAATAGGATCTCCTTTTTTAAGAATGGCACCGTCTTCTGCAAATTTTTCTTCCACACGACCGCCTTCCAATGCATCCAGATAAATGGTTGTGATGGGTAGTACCACACCATTGACAGGTATATTTTCTTGAAAAACACCTTGTGCGGTTGTACTAATAGCAATACGCTCGGTTGCAACATTCAATTTAGATCCTCCTGTAGCAGCTTTTAATGTCATGTATCCTAAGAGTAGTACAAGTAGGATGCTGCCAGCAACGAATCCGATTTTTTTTGTTGAAAACTGTTTTTTTTGAATGGGTACGTCCATGATACTTATTTAATTACACTATCTGCATAAGGAATATGGTGCCAAAAATGCAAAGTGTTGTTTTTTAGTTATTAAGCTGTTTTTTGATTTTTGCTAGGTGTTCGGTTTTGATACACTTTCTGTTCGCAAACAGTACACTTGTTTTCGACACATCCCTTTTGATGGACACGCAAACTGATATTTTTTTACTCAATGCATAATTTGGGCAATGTTGTTTAGATAAAGATTTTTCACCTTTCTAAATGTCAGATCGAGCGACAGTCGAGATCCGTAAAGAGGACTAATTTAGCTACTTAAATCTACCCCTCGACTGTCGCTCGGGGAGACATTTTGCATTCAACTAGCCTTAACTTCACGACATTGATATTTTGGGTTAAACGCAGCTTGATTTCCCTACTTTTTGTAACGTATTTTGTTTTGTTCGGAATTTAAGACTTTTGGAATTTTATTTTGTTGCATGTGTTTTCTTAGGCTAAAGATATTATCGTAATATTGTAAGACTACTTTAGAACATTACGTATTCATGGTATTAAAAAACGCTACACTACTCATCATAGATGATGATGCCGATGTACTGATGGCATTACGCCTTTTGCTAAAATCCAAAGTCAAAGAAGTTATTACGGAGCAGCATCCTGATACCATTACGCATCATCTTCAGGATAAAGCGATTGACCTGATTGTTCTGGATATGAATTTTGATGGCTTAGTCAATACTGGTAATGAAGGGATTTTTTGGTTACATAAGATCAAAGAACAGCGACCTGAAACCCCCGTCGTATTGATCACGGCCTATGCTGATATTGACTTAGCCATACGAGCACTCAAAGAAGGTGCATCGGACTTTTTGATCAAACCGTGGAAGAATGAAAAAATCATTCATACGCTGAGTAGTTTATTAGAAAATAAAAAGGCGTCTAAAAAGGCAAAAAAATCAGAAAGTAACACCATTCTTGGAGAGAGTGAGGCTATGAATGAAGTGTTTGTAAAACTGAAAAAGGTGGCGCCAACCGATGCTAATATTCTCGTTCTTGGAGAAAATGGGACAGGAAAAGATTTGATAGCACGTGCAATTCATGAGCATTCTCATCGAAAAAATCAGGCTTTTGTTAAGGTAGATGTTGGTGCATTGACAGAATCCTTGTTTGAGAGCGAATTATTCGGTTATAAAAAGGGAGCATTTACTGATGCGAGAGAAGATCGGCAAGGGCGTTTTGAGGCAGCATCTGGAGGGACACTTTTTTTAGACGAAATTAGCAATATTACACTGAGCCAGCAAGCCCGCTTGCTAACCGTGCTACAAAATAGAGAAGTGACACCGCTAGGTTCTAATCAGCCTGTGCCTATCGATATTCGATTGATTTGCGCAACGAATAGTGATCCGAGTATCTTGGCAGATGAAAAACATTTTAGAAAAGATTTGGTCTACCGAATTAATACCGTAGATATTACGGTGCCGTCCTTAAGAGATCGAGGAGCGGATGTCATGCTGTTAGCCAAACATTTTATTAGTGTTTATCAGCAAAAATACAACAAATCAGCCTTTACATTGGCGCCAGATTTTATTTCAAAATTAAAAAAACATGGGTTTCCTGGAAATGTTCGAGAATTGCAATATGTGCTAGAACGTTCGGTGATTATGGCAGATAACGGCAGTTTGAAAGCAGAAGATTTGGTGTTTTCTTCTATAGAAACGACAAACGTAACTCCAACCACCCAAGAGCTGAATTTGGATGCGGTAGAGAAAAATACCATTCTGACGGTTCTCGAAAAAAATAGAGGAAATGTGTCTAAATCGGCAAAAGAACTAGGGATTACCAGAGCAGCACTCTACAGAAGATTGGATAAGTATGAACTATAAAGGGTATATACTACGGTTATTAGTGCGGATACTCCTGTTGGTACTCCTAATTCTTGCTTTGATTTATGTCGTCCAACAGAAAAAAACGGCTTTGATTGTCATTAGCAGTTGTGCGATAGTCTATGTTTTTTGGAATATCTATGGATTTGTGAAGCGACGTTTTGTAGCGATGGATGATTTTTTTGAAGCGGTAAAATATCGAGATTTTTCCAGGTGGTACCCCGAAGATCGTGGCGCAAAGGATATCCGATTTTTATATACAGGTTTTAACGAAATTAATCGAACGATTAAGGAGATTAATTCCAAAAATGAAGCGCAGTTCGTCTATCTGCAGAAGATTCTGGAAATGGTGGATATCGGAATTATCGCTTATAATTTGGAATCTGGTGATGTGCTGTGGTCCAATGACTCTTTAAAGGGAATATTGGATGTACCCTCTTTTAAGAATATTCGCTTTGTGGCCAAAAGAAAACCCGCATTGTATGAAGCCGTTTTTGAAACCTATCATCCAGAAGCCAAAACGATTACATTAGCCATTCAGAATGATAAAATCAAAGTATTGATTTCGGATACGGTATTTCAAGTAAAAGAAGATGCATTCAAATTGTTGGTGTTACAAAATATTGATGATACGTTGAATAGAAATGAGTCTGAATCATGGAAGAAGTTATTGAGTGTGATGACACACGAGATCATGAATTCCATTGCCCCAATTTCTTCCTTGGCAGATACATTACAAACACACTTACAGCAGACAATTGATACGCCAGAAACGCACCCAATTGCTGTTGAAGACCTTCATGCTGGGATCAAAACTATTAAAAATAGAAGCGAAGGCTTATTAAAATTTGCTAAGACGTATCGTAGTTTGAGCAAGGTGACGCATTTGAGTTTGGAGAAGGTCAAAGTACCTGCGCTTTTTGAGAATATAGAACTACTCATGCAACCCTCTTTAGCGTCAAAAAATATACAACTGACCTTTGATTGCAAACTCCCTAAATTAGAAATCGAGATAGATAGTTATTTGATCGAGCAGGTATTAATCAACCTCATCCTTAATGCTATTGATGCTTGTGAGAAGGAGCCGGACGCACAAATACGTGTGGTAGCTGAGAAAACA
Source organism: uncultured Flavobacteriaceae bacterium (assembly GCA_964650425.1). Classification (GTDB taxonomy): domain Bacteria; phylum Bacteroidota; class Bacteroidia; order Flavobacteriales; family Flavobacteriaceae; genus Aquimarina. Next base: position 11,123 of record CAZYRG010000045.1, on the reverse strand, counting down.
CCGAATCGAACTATTGTGATCAAAGTCTTTGATAATGGAAAAGGGATTCCTGCAGACATTATGGAGCGTATTTTCATTCCGTTTTTTACCAGCAAAAAAACAGGTAGTGGTATTGGTTTGAGCCTTTGCAAACAGATCATGTTGTTGCACAAAGGCAAAATTCTAGTCAATAGTAAGGAAGGTACAGGCACGGTTTTTACTTTGGTTTTTTAATCATTCATAGCGAAGTCGAAGGTTTTGGCAAGGTTTATGGTAAAGTTGACATTTCTTAACCATTTAAAAAATGTCAACAATGCGGATCTTCTTTTTTACTCTACTACTATGTTTTGGAATCAGTAGTGTACACAGTCAAACCAAATTAGGAAAAGCCAAAAAAAGTCTTTCTTCAAAATCAACGACTAATTCAGGTTATAAAAGTAGCTATTCATCGAGTTCTAGTAGTTATGATGATAGCGATGCTGGGTTTCTGACTACCCTGCTTTTTGAATTAGGTTGGCCGGTTATCAAGATGGCTGCAGCAGTTCCATATTTCGTTGCTATAGAAAGCCCTTGGGAGCTAGAAAAACGAGGTCATAGAGCTACATTAACCCCCTATGCTTTTGCAAATTCAAAAAAAGGATTATACTCTTATGAGAGGGATCAAGAGCCTGCCAAGTTCGCAATATCGCTATCTGATCGGTTTGTGTATGAAAATCGGAATATTCAAGGCAATCATTTGAATCTTAATTTTCGTTTTTGGCAAAGAGCAGGTTTAGAATTAGACCACCTATTGTTATGGGAAAACAACCCGAATTTTGGAAAAGATCAATTGTCTATGCTTAGTGTTTTGGCAAAATATTATCGGGTGAGAACAGAGCGTTTTGTAGGTTGGTGGGGACTAGGTGTTAATTATGTAGGGAGTGGTATTAATGAAACCGGTTTCGCTTATGGATTAGGAGTAGAAGCTTTTGTGGCTAAACCCATTAGTTTGGAAGCAACTTTCAACGGAGGTTGGATTAATGAAGCACCTATTTCCAGATTCAATGCAGGGCTCAATTACCATATTAAGAATGCAAAGTTATCCGGAGGCTATGAATATCTAAAATTAGGCGACGTACAATTCTCTTTATTTTCTATGGGGGCTGGGATTTCATTTTAAACCAATTTTAAACCGGGTTTAAGAGTAACATAAGAGGTGCTTTGTTAATTATATCTTAATACTAGCTTGATCATTAGGTAATATAGAAAAAGTAGTTTCGTTAAAACTCATAAAATGAAAAAGCTCTGGTACTATATTTACGATCGCATTGTTGAATTATTCCTCTCCAGAATGCACTCCTTTTGTTCGCCCTTCAAATTCAAGAAAATTACAGAAGAAACCGCAATACACGCTCCATGAAAAAAAGAGTGGTTGACGTAGTAGTGATTTCGGATGTACATTTGGGTACGTATGGTTGTCATGCCAAAGAATTATTACAATATCTTAAGTCCGTAAAGCCCAAACATCTTATTCTTAATGGGGATATTATTGATATTTGGCAATTCAAAAAGCGCTATTGGCCCAAACCTCATATGAAAATCATCAAATATCTCATGGAGTGTATCACAAAAGGAATCAAGGTGACCTATATTACAGGGAATCATGATGAACTCTTGCGTAAGTTTGTAGGTTTTAAGTTAGGGAGTTTTCATATTGTCAATAAAGTAGTATTGCCCATTGATGGGAAAAAAGCATGGCTTTTTCATGGAGATGTTTTTGATGTAACCATGCAACACTCCAAATGGATAGCAAAATTAGGAGCTATGGGATATGATTTGTTGATTTTACTCAATCGTTTTGTGAATTACATAAGCAAAAAGGTAGGAGGAGAACCCATCTCGATGTCCAAAAAAATTAAAAATAGTGTCAAATCAGCCGTTAAATTTATCAATAATTTTGAAAGTATTGCTGCGGATATTGCCATAGAAAACAAATATGATTATGTAGTTTGTGGACATATCCATCAGCCAGAGATTAAAGAAATGACGACAGAACAAGGCTCGGTTATGTATCTCAATTCTGGAGATTGGATAGAAAATCTCACGGCATTAGAATATCATGAAGGGGTTTGGAAATTATATCATTATCAAGAAGATTCCATTTTAAAAACCTATAAAAATACCCCTGTGGGAGCAGAAGATCTATTAGAAACTGACGAGTTATTCCAAAATATGTTGAAAGAATTCCAGTTGTTAAACGCTTCAAAAAACAATAAATAATCAACGCGAAATGAAAGTATTATACGCAATACAGGGAACAGGAAATGGACATTTGAGCAGGGCACGGCATATCATTCCATTGTTGATGCAAAGAGATATTGAGTTGGATCTATTGGTAAGTGGCATACAAGCAGATGTAGCCTTACCATATCCTATCAAATATCGATTCAAGGGCTTGAGTTTTATTTTTGGCAAAAAAGGAGGAGTTGCACTTTGGAAAACATATTTAAAGGCGAATACGACACGATTGTTAAGAGAAATTCAAAGCCTGCCTGTTACAGAATATGATTTGGTAATCAATGATTTTGAACCGATATCTGCATGGGCCTGCAGAGGGACTAAGGTTCCTTGCATAAGTTTTAGTCATCAGGCCGCAGTGTTAGCATCCAATGCACCGCAACCTAGCACCAATGATCGTTTGGGTAAATTTATATTAAAAAACTATGCCCCTACCGATAAAGGTTTTGGACTGCATTTTAGCACCTATGATCCCTTTACCTTTAGACCTATTATACGGCAAGAAATCCGTAATGTTTTCAATACGCCGTCAAAAAATCATTATACCGTTTACCTTCCTTCCTATAGCGATGCCAAAATTATAAAAGTGCTCTCTCCAATAAAAAGTGTAAAATGGGAAGTGTTCTCCAAGCACAGCAAAGAAGAGCGGGTATTCAAAAATATAACGATAAAACCCATACAGAATAAGGCTTTTATCAAAAGCTTAGCAACGTGCAAGGGCGTGTTGTGCGGTGCAGGATTCGAGACCCCAGCAGAGGCTTTGTTTTTAGGCAAAAAATTGTTGGTTATCCCGATGAAATCTCAGTATGAGCAACAATGCAATGCTGCTGCACTAAAAGAAATGGGTGTTCCTGTATTAAAATCACTGAAGAAAAAACACCAGCCAAAAATTGATAAATGGCTTCGAAATAAGCAACGTATCCTAGTGCATTATCCGGAAATTACCGACAAGATTCTTGATGCTGTCCTCTCCGAAGCAAAAGTGGGTAAATCATTCGCCAAAGTTTCCTAATGAGTGCGCTAAGCAAACAGTTTACTAAAAAAAAGCGCAAGATGCCTCCATTTGATTTAAAAAAGGAAGCTTTTGGAGCACAGTTTTATTGGGGAGTTTCTACGGCCGCCTATCAAATAGAAGGAGCTTATGATAAAGATGGTAAATCGCCATCTATTTGGGATACATTTACCGCTAGAAAAGGAAAAATTTATAAAGGACAAAATGGACAAGTAGCAACGGATTTCTATCATCTGTATGAAAAAGATATTGCGCTATTGGCATCCATGGGGATTCCTAATTTTAGATTTTCAATCGCATGGTCGCGAATACTTCCGGAGGGAACAGGACAGGTCAACCAAGATGGAATCGATTTTTATAATCGTGTTATCGATTGTTGTTTGGAGTATGGGGTGACTCCTTGGGTAACCATTTATCACTGGGATCTACCAGAAGTCTTAGAAAAAAAAGGCGGTTGGGCAACTAGAGAAATCTTAAATTGGTTTCAGGAATTTGTATACGTCTGCGCGCGTAATTTTGGAGATCGTGTGCGTCATTGGATGGTACTCAATGAACCTATGGTTTTTACAGGAGCAGGATATTTCTTGGGGGTACATGCTCCCGGTCGCAAGGGACTGCGCAATTTTTTGCCAACCATACATCATGTGGTACTATGTCAGGCTTTGGGGGGACGTATTTTGAAAGCTGAGGTTAAAGATGCAATGATTGGAACTACATTTTCTTGTTCGTATGTAGAACCCTATACCCAAAAGAAGAAAGATGTCGCAGCAGCCAAAAGAGCGGACCTGTTGTTGAATCGTTTATTTATAGAGCCTGCACTAGGATTGGGCTATCCTATGGAAGGCCTGAAAGTACTGCGACGACTAAAAAAATATATCCACAAGGGTGATATGGAGCGTGCAGTTTTTGATTTTGATTTTATCGGAATCCAAAATTATACGAGAGAAGTGGTAGCACATAGCTGGTTCGTGCCGTATATAAAAGCCAAAATTATCCCTACTGCAAAACGTAATGTAAAAACCACCTTAATGGGTTGGGAAGTGTACCCAGGATCCATTTACAAAATGTTGCAAAAGTACCAAGCTTATGAGGGTGTGCAAAAACTCATCATTACCGAAAACGGCGCTGCGTTTAAGGATCAAATCCTTCAGAATGAAGTTCAAGATGTTGATCGACTCAAGTACATACAGGAATATCTACAGCAAGTATATCGTGCTAAAAAAGAAGGTGTAGCGGTACAAGGTTATTTTGTGTGGACATTCACAGATAATTTTGAATGGGCAGAGGGTTTTTATCCTCGCTTTGGGCTAGTGCATGTAGATTTCAGAACTCAAAAAAGAACAATAAAAGCTTCAGGAAAATGGTGGTCAAAATTTTTGAAATCAACGATCCATAAGGAAACGACATAAAATCTAGGTAAACAATTTATAAACTTAACGTAAATTCTTTGCGGTTTTTGTGTAAAATGTGTTAATTCGTGATGCAAAAAAATCACGACCATCTGGAATGAAAATTACTTGGATTACCAAATCACAGCCCTCAAAAGATGTAGATTCTCTATTGGAATTAGAATATAAATTTCGATCAGAGATTACAAAATTATTACTCCGTAAATTTGATGATGCCCTAGAAGACTTGGATGATGTCGCATTTGATTTTCATACCTCTGACAAAACCTTTTGTTTGGCTGATAGCACACCAGAACCTTTCTATTCAGAACTCACGGAGCTACTCAAAGATGAGGCCATTAATTACAAGCGGAATTCATAAAAAAGCTAGTTGTGGAAATTCTAAATCAATACTCAAAATTGTATAAACACTAATTGACAAAGCAGCTTCAAAAACCTTCTAATTCACCAATCGTCAATCTATATTTGTTGATCGTTAATCAAAAGAATTTTTACCATGGTGTGCTTACTTGATTAGCATTGGCCGTTTTTAGTTATTTTTTAATTTTAACATCAAACTTTTTTACACCTCCCTAACCCTTACTCCTTCGGCGGACAGGCTCTCAAGGAGGGAATTACTAATCTTCAAGTACAAAAAATGAGATATGTCCTACTTCTAACTTCTACCTTCTAATCTTGCTTTAACACCATTTTATAGCTATTTCATATAATTTTTCTTAAAATTGGGCATTATTATTAGCGTTACATACAGATGAGACAATTTTTAAGGGTAGTTACCCTGTTTTTAGTAGTTATAACTTCATGTTTTGCCCAAAAAAAATCACTGACTCTTGAAGAGATTTGGGGTGGAGCCTTCCAACAATCCTATTTAGCATCTCTTAATTCCATGAATAATGGAAGTCAATATACTGTCCTGAATAATAACTACGCCACAAGTACCACCAGTATTGATGTCTATAGTTATGATGCAGAAGCTAAGGTGAAGACTTTGTTAGATTCTAGAGACTTAGCTGAAATCCCCTTTTTTGATGGTTATGAATTTAGCGCAGACGAAAAGAAATTACTACTAACCACGGCTTCACAAAAAATCTATCGCCATTCGGTGAGAGGGATTTATTATGTATATGATTTGACAACCAAAGAGTTAACTAAGGTCAGTGATGAACTGATTCAAGAACCTACTTTTTCGCCAGACGGGACTAAAATTGCGTATGTGTATGGGAATAATTTGTATGTAAAAGATTTAACCAACAATCAAGAGCAACAGATTACTACAGATGGCAAGAAAAATGAAATCATCAATGGGATCACCGATTGGGTATATGAAGAAGAATTTGGTTTTGTTCGTGCTTTTGATTGGAATAGTGATGGAACACAGTTGGCATATATTCGATTTGATGAGCGTCAGGTGCCAGAATTTTCTATGGATGTGTATGGGGTTAATTTGTATCCCTATTCAGAAGTGTTCAAATATCCAAAAGCAGGAGAAAAAAATGCAGAAGTACAATTGTTTACGTATCATCTAGCCTCCAAAAAGACAACAGAGGTTTCTTTAGCAACTTACAATGACTTTTATATCCCACGTATCCAATGGACCAAACAAACGAATGTTCTAAGCGCGCAAGTGTTGAATCGACATCAAAATAAACTCGATTTATTATTCATAGATGCTTCGACAGCTAATACCATTACTAAGGTACTGGAAGAAAAAGATGACGCTTATATTACGATCACTGATAGTCTCACTTTTTTAGATGACGATAGCTTTCTATGGACTAGTGAAAAAGATGGATACAATCACATCTACCATTATGATAAGACAGGAAAGCTCATCAATCAGGTAACACAAGGAGATTGGGAAATCACAGATTATTATGGCTATAATGCCAAGACAAAAACGGTGTTTTACCAAAGTGTAGAGTCAGGGTCCGTCAATCGTGATATTTATGCGGTTAAAATTAATGGTAAAAACAAAAAAAGGCTAAGTCAAGAAGAAGGGATTCATAATGGGGAGTTTAGTGCAGATTTTAGTTTGTATATCGATAATTTTTCGAATGCTACAACGCCAGCCCGTTATACTTTGCATGATACAAAATCTGGCGCTGTAATTCGAGAAATAAAAAACAGCAAAGATCTTGCACAAAAATTAACAGCTTATAAGCCCTTACAGCCTAAAGAATTTTCAACGATTGCAGTAAATGGTGAAACACTAAATATGTGGATGATTAAACCTGCAAATTTTGATCCGAAGAAAAAATATCCCTTATTCATGTATCAATACTCAGGGCCAGGATCACAAATGGTCAAAAATGCATGGCATAGTTCTAATGATTTATGGTATCAAATGCTTGTAGAAAAAGGATATATTGTTGCCTGTGTGGATGGCCGGGGAACTGGAATGAAAGGAGCAAAATTCAAAAAAGTAACCCAAAATGATCTTGGGAAATATGAAGTAGAAGATCAAATAACTGCTGCACGATTATTAGGAGAGCGGTCCTATATTGACGCTGCTAGAATTGGTATTTGGGGATGGAGTTATGGTGGTTTTATGTCTAGTAATTGTTTGTTCAAAGCGCCAGAAACCTTCAAAATGGCAATTGCTGTAGCACCCGTAACGAGCTGGCGTTTTTATGATACCATATATACCGAGCGTTATCTCAAAACGCCGCAAGAAAACCCGGCTGGATATGACAAGAACTCCCCGATTAATTATGTAGATCACCTAGAGGGGAAGTTTCTATTGGTTCATGGCAGTGCAGATGATAATGTACATGTGCAGAATACCATGCAAATGGTAGAAGCATTGGTACAAGCGAATAAGCAATTTGACTGGGCAATTTATCCTGATAAGAATCATGGGATTTATGGAGGAAATACACGTTTGCATTTATATACTAAAATGACAAACTTTATTCAAGAGAATTTGTAAAACTTCTCGATACACTAACCTAACATTTATTTATGGCTACAGCGATACAACCGCATCAAAGGGAATTATTTGGACATCCAATAGGACTTTATGTGCTGTTTTTTACCGAAATGTGGGAACGTTTTTCCTATTACGGAATGCGAGCGTTATTGACGACATACATGACCGCAAAGACACTTGAAAACGATCCGCAATCAGGATTAGGATGGACCGATGGAGAGGCACTAGCTTTATATGGATGGTATACGATGTTGGTCTATATTTCTTCCATTCCAGGAGGGATGATTGCAGATAAGTTATTAGGGCAAAAAAAGACCGTGCTCATTGGCGGTATTTTATTAGTTATCGGCCACAGTGTTTTAGCAATTGATGCTGTATGGGCCTACTATACAGGGCTAGGTTTTATTATTTGTGGGGTAGGAATGCTAAAACCAAATATTTCCTCCATGGTAGGGGGGTTGTATAAGAAAAATGATATCAGAAGAGATAAGGGGTTTAGTATTTTCTACGTAGGGATCAATTTAGGCTCATTTCTTTCTTCTCTTGCCGTTGGATTAGTTGTCGCAAAATATGGGTGGCATGCAGGTTTTGGCCTAGCTGGTATTGGAATGTTTATCGGTCTTATGGTTTATGTATACGGACATAAGTATTTGGTAACGGTAGGGAATGAACCCACCCAAGAAGATAAGAAAACAGATATTAGTGTGTTTACATTGTTTGCACAATTATTAAAATCTCCTCTTCAACTAGGAATTGTAGCGGTGTTACTGATACTTTCTGTATATGCGGGATTTGTTTTTGAGGGTAAAGATGCTTTAGGGTATGCAGTATTATTTATTTTCTTGAGTTTGGTGACAGGAATGATGATGATGATTTATAAAAACTTGGAATCTACTATTGACAAAGATCGCTATGTGGTATTATTACTCTCTTTTATGTTAGTTATTGTGTTCTGGGGAGCATTTGAGCAAGTGGGAGGACTCATGAATTTATATACTGAAACCAAAACGGATAGGAGTTTGTTTGGTTGGGAAGTTCCAACAGCATTTTTTCAAGGAATCAATGCAGGCTTTATTATTTTATTTGCTGTAGCCGTAGCTAATATCTGGGCAAGAAGAAAGCTAAAAAACAAAGAAGCCTCTTCTTTATTCAAAATGGCAACTGGAATTATCATCATGGGATTAGGGTTCTTTTTTATGGTAGGTGCCACTATGCAATATGAAAGCACAGGCTCCTCAGCAATGTATTGGTTAGTTTTGGCCTATTTACTACACACACTGGGGGAATTATGCTTGTCGCCTGTTTCACTTTCTTTTGTGACAAAATTAGCACCGGCTAAGTATGCTGCCTTAATGATGGGTGTGTATTGGGCAGCTACAGGTTTAGGGAATAAAGTAGCAGGGATCGTTGGAGAAAAGGCGTCTGAATTTGGTGAGTTTACTATTTTTATGGGAATTACCTTATTTACTGTGATTTTTGGAGTTTTAGTAATTTTCTTATTAAAACCATTAAAACGGTTGACCCATGGGGCAGAAGATAACGAGGTAAAAATAAACACAAATGAAGCTGAAGGTTTCGAATTAGCAGATTAGTAAGATGAATACAGCAAACACAACAGATCAATTTTTTCAAGATAAAGTACTAGGACATCCAGCAGGATTATTTGTACTGTTTTTTACAGAAATGTGGGAGCGTTTTTCCTTTTATGGGATGCGTGCCTTGTTAGTCATGTTTTTTACCGCATCACTCATCGATGGAGGCTGGGAATGGCCACGAGAACATGCGATGGCTATCTTTGGTTCTTATGTCGGTTTAGTATATCTCTCCACTATGTTAGGAGGCTATTTTGCCGATAAGGTCATTGGATTTAGATGGGCGGTTGTGCTTGGGGCAACACTAATGACTTTAGGTCATGGATCGATGGCATTAGAAACACCTATGTTTATTTATATTGGTCTAGGGTTGTTGGTGTTTGGTAATGGCTTTTTCAAACCTAATATGACCTCTATTATTTCGGAGATGTACAAAGACCGTCCAGAAAAGAAAGATGGGGCCTATACCATTTTCTATATGGGCGTGAACGCAGGTGCCTTTTTCGGAATCTTGCTTTGTGGGTATTTGGGCGAAAAAATAGGCTGGAGTTGGGGCTTTGGTCTGGCAGGAATTTTTATGCTTCTAGGAACTTTGCAGTTTTGGTTTGCTCAGAATATATTTGGAGACATTGGTTTAAAACCTGTGAAGGAAGAACAACTAGAAAAAGAAGCTGCAGATACCGATAAGCGTGTGCCTTTTTCTACCATGCAAAAAATAATCATTGCAATTAGCGCCACATTAGGCTTAGTTTGGATTTTGAATGATCCTGCTACCAAGATATCGGGAGGCGCAATAAATGCCTTTGCCTTTTTAGGAGATAATGGGAATGATATTGCTATAGTAACGGCTCTATTACTGTTTTTGGGACTACTAGCCTATCGTTTGTCCCAGTATTCGCAGATTACGAAAGAGAAATTAATTGCGGTTTCATTTTTTGCCTTTTTAACTATTTTCTTCTGGGCTATTTTTGAACAAGCACCGGGGAGTATGACCATTTTTGCAAGAGATTATACGGATCGATTACTAGAAGGAAGTGCAGGAACTATTTTCAAAATTGTAGATGCCCTAATGACGATTTTGCCATTAGCCGTAATTTCATGGGTTTTGGTTTTACTGTTTAAAAAAACCTTTGCAAAATATTCACTAGCGAACCTTGTTCTGGCTGCAACATTCATTTTGTTATGGGGTATCGGTATTTGGAAAATATATGACCAATATATCAAGGCTTCTACAGAAGTTCCGGCATCATGGTTCAACACCTTGAATTCGTTATTTATTATTACGATGGCTCCGGTATTTTCTAAATGGTGGGAGAGTAAATATAATCCTTCTGCCAATGCTAAGTACGGTGTCGGTATGTTTTTACTTGCTATCGGAATGGCATGTATCGCATTTGGTGCTATGGGAATTGAGCCTGGAGCAGCAACTGCTTCGGTGAGTATGATTTGGTTGATTCTAGCGTATTTTTTCCACACTATGGGCGAGTTGTGTATTTCTCCAGTAGGCTTGTCTTATGTGAGTAAATTGGTGCCGCCGAGAATGATTGCTTTCATGTTCGGAGTATGGTATTTGGCGGTAGCTATTGGTATGAAAGGAGCAGGGAAATTCGGAGAGAATATCGATAAGATTGCAAATGAGGAAGGGATTAGCTATTTCTTTTGGCTGTTGACTATCGTCTCTGTAGCTATAGGAGTGCTTTCTATAGTATGTCAGCCGGTGATTAAAAAACTGATGCATGGTGTGCGCTAAGCGTCTGTTTTCAAACATGTTCTCGAAAAGAAAGTAAACGTCTGTAATCTCGGAACGCTTTTTGAGACTAATTCCGTAAATTTGAGAAGATGAAGTACGTAGTTTTTATACTGGGATTATTAATCACGACTATCGCTGGTGCGCAAGAAATCCGATGGATGTCGATGAATGAGGC
>CAZYRG010000044.1:15924-18375 GCA_964650425.1 uncultured Flavobacteriaceae bacterium | reverse complement strand
GTTAAATTCATTGACTAGTTCATTGACTAGTTTTTTTCCGATGTGATTGATGATTCTTTTTTTGTGAAAACCCTTGTAATCGAAACTAAAAATTAAAGGCTTTTCGTATTTTCCTTTTTCCCAATCATGTTCACGGCTGATATTGATTTTCGAGTTTAGTTTTTGACTCTTGCCTTCAATCCACTCCCAAGTATTTTCGTAATCATGAGTTAAGTCAGTTGCTTGTAGTAATTCAGATAATGGTGTTGCTAAATCAGCAACTTCTTTTTTGCTATATGTCCAGAATGTTAGTTTACGCAATTGTTTTTTTAATTATTCCATATGTATTTTTAAAAACTGAAGTGGTTTAAACTTTTTTGATTCATGCGAAAAATAGTCATTTTTTGCTCAATTGAAGTGTTTTTTGCACTGCATAGCAGAGCTACGAAGTAATAAAAACGTGAAAATTGAGTGAAAAAGGGCATTTTTATAGCGAATTGAAAAAAGTTTAACCCGCTTTATGCATTGGAACTTCGTAATGAAGCTTTGAGCTGTTGTAAATACTAACTTTTTCTTGATTTCTGCATAGCATCGCTATGGTGAAATTGAAAAAAGTAGTGAAACGGTAGTATTTGCAATAGATCACAGATGTAATAGATTTTCCAATGCATAAAGCGGGTTTAAACCACTTCACTGTCAAATTGAGTGATTTTTCGTAGTGGAGCGAAGAAAAATTGTATCGAAATTCAGACAAAAAAACGCCCGCTGTTTCCAGCAGGCGTTTCCCATTTAATCTATTTAATCAACAAATAAATTAGACTTTAGCAGTTTTTACCGTTTTGATAATTCTAGCTGCAATTTTGTATGGATCACCATTAGATGCTGGACGACGATCTTCTAACCATCCTTTCCATCCTTTTTCTACAGTAAGAATAGGAATACGAATAGAAGCACCACGATCAGAAACTCCAAAAGAGAATTCATCGATAGATTGTGTTTCGTGATCACCAGTCAAACGCTGATCGTTATATGCTCCGTATACTTCGATGTGTTCTTTCACAACTGGACGGAACGCTTCACATATTGTTTCGTAAGTTTCTTTAGATCCACAAGTTCTCAATACACCGTTAGAGAAGTTAGCATGCATTCCAGATCCATTCCAATCTGTAGCGCCAAGTGGCTTAGGATGCCAGATTACTTGTAATCCGTAAGACTCACCAATTCTTTCTAATAAATATCTACATACCCAGATTTCATCTCCAGCAAGTGCGGCTCCTTGTGCAAAACATTGGAATTCCCACTGTCCAGCAGCAACCTCTGCATTGATTCCTTCTACATTCAATCCAGCTTCTAGACATACGTCCAAGTGCTCTTCTACCATTTCTCTAGCAAAAGCATTTTTTGCTCCTACTGAACAGTAAAACTGTCCTTGTGGTGTCTGATCTTTAGGGAAACCAACAGGTAAATTAGTTTCTACATCATATAAGAAATATTCTTGTTCAAAACCAAACCAGAAATCATTATCGTCATCTTCAATAGTAGCTCTACCATTAGATTCATGTGGTGTTCCGTCAGCATTCAAAACTTCGGTCATTACCAAATAACCATTTTTACGCTGTGGATCAGGATAGATAGCAACAGGCTTTAATAAACAATCGGATGATCCACCCTCAGCTTGTTGAGTTGAACTTCCGTCAAAAGCCCACATTGGACAATCTTCTAATTTACCACTAAAATCTCCTACGACTTTAGTTTTGCTTCTTAAGCTAGCAGTTGGCTTATATCCATCTAACCAGATGTACTCTAATTTAGCTTTACTCATAATTATATTAAATGTCTGTTAAACAAATTTTGATAGGTGCAAATATAGGTTTTTAGATAAAGTGCTAAAAATTTTGGGGGTTAAATCTTAATAGGTTAATAAATTTTTGTGCATACCCTAAAGTTTACAGGGTAAAAATGAAAATTTGTCTATTTTTGTGATAATTAGTGGTGTTTAATTAAAGAATCATAAATGGCTCATTTACGTTTTCGTGCAATACAACAAACTTTGGATCGTCAAACAGTTTTTGTAGATGAAACAACATCTCGATCAGAAATATTTGCAAAGAATGTTTTTGATAAATTGACAATGAGGCAGTTGTTGACCAAGGACGCTTATGATAGTGTTGAAAACGCGATTCTTAAAGGGACCAAAATATCACGTACTGTTGCCGATCAAATCGCTGCATCCATGCGTGATTGGGCGATACGACAAGGGGCGACACATTATACGCATTGGTTTCAGCCACTTACCGGTGCTACTGCCGAAAAACACGATGCATTTTTTGATATTACGAAAGATGGAATTGCTGTAGAAAAATTTGGAGGGGATCAATTAGTGCAACAAGAACCAGATGCTTCGAGTTTCCCACATGGCGGAATTCGGAATACGTTTGAAGCTAGAGGATACACTGCTTGGGATCCGTCATC
>CAZYRG010000044.1:10667-15824 GCA_964650425.1 uncultured Flavobacteriaceae bacterium | reverse complement strand
GGGATTTGGAACAGGAATGTATGTTGTTAGGAATTCCTGTAAAAACTCGTCATAATGAAGTGGCACCGAATCAGTTTGAAATAGCTCCTATTTACGAAGAAGCTAACCTAGCTGTGGATCATAATTCGTTGGTCATGGATATTATGGAGAAGGTGAGTCATCGTCATTTTTTCAAAGTATTATTTCATGAAAAACCCTTTGAAGATGTCAATGGTAGTGGTAAGCATAATAATTGGTCTTTACGAACGGATAAAGGGGTGAATCTACTGAGTCCTGGTAAAACACCTATGAGTAATTTGCAGTTTTTGACCTTTTTTGTCAATACGATCAAAGCGGTTTGCAAATATGAAGAATTAGTGCGTGCTTCTTTTGCGAGTGCCTCTAATGACCATCGTTTAGGGGCTAATGAAGCACCACCAGCGATCATTTCGGTATTTATTGGCTCACAGCTTACGGCTGTTTTGGACGAATTAGAAAAGGTGACGGATGGGAAACTTTCTCCTAAAGAAAAAACAGATCTTAAATTAAATGTAGTCGGTAAAATCCCAGAAATATTATTGGATAATACCGATCGCAATCGTACCTCTCCTTTTGCGTTTACAGGAGATAAATTTGAGCTGCGAGCAGTAGGATCTTCTGCTAATTGTGCAAGTCCTATGACGGTACTTAATACCATAGTAGCTAAACAACTTCGGGATTTCAAAAAAGAAGTAGATGTATTGATTGACAAAAAAGAGATGAAAAAGGATGATGCCATCTTTAATATCCTAAGGGAATACATCAAGCAATCCAAAAAAATTCGATTCGAAGGTGACGGGTATGGTGTAGAGTGGGAAAAAGAAGCAAAAAAACGGGGTTTGAGTAATCATAAAACGACTCCAGAGGCTTTAGAAATCAATATTTCTAAAAAGACCATTGCGCTTCTAGAAGAAATGGGGGTGATGAACGCTAAGGAGATCAAGGCACGCTATGATATTGAACTTGGTGCCTATAGTAAACGGATACAAATAGAGGGACGCGTGTTAGGTGATATCGCTAGAAATCATATTATACCAACGGCTATTCGTTATCAGAATATTTTGATAGAAAATGTACAAGGACTCAAAGAGATCTATGAAGAAGAATACCGCAAACCTGCACGTGAACAGCTAAAACTCATTGAACAAATCGCAACACATATCGAGAAAATTAACGAGAATATTGATGTGATGATTGAGTCTAGAAAATTAGCAAATAAGGTTACAGATGTAGCCAAAAAAGCGAGCATGTATTGCGATGAGGTACAGCCTTATTTTGAGGTGATACGCTATCATTGTGATAAATTAGAAATGTTGGTTGATAATGAATTGTGGCCGCTTTCTAAGTATAGAGAATTGCTGTTTATCCGCTGATATAAAGAATTTAAATACTAAAAATAAGGAAGTCAAAGCGCCTTTTAGTGCTTTGAAACTTCCTAGTATAGTAGAATAAAGAATAGGGTGTTAATACATGATTTTACCACTCGCTTTTTCGGTACTTACAAAATATAAACCTTTAGATAATCCTGAAAGGTTAATGGTGTTGGTAAAATCTTTGAGCACCATTTTGCCATAACTATCAAATACAGTAATATTTTCTGTGTTTGGAAGGTTGAAAATTCCATTTTTGCTTGGATTTGGATAGAGTACTAAACTGTTTTTAGTGAAATCACGAACGCTTAAACTTGGATCCAGCACGGTAATGATCATGGTGCTTTCTCCTGTCGCTCCTTGCTCATCTCTTACGACCACTTTTAATGTATGTTCTCCTGGAGTCAGTCCCAAAGTTTCAGGTCTTAGTTGATCGTTATGCCCCCACTCATAAGGGGCGTTGGATTCCGTTCGGATTTCTTTGTCATCAATAAATAAGGTGACATTACTTACTTTTCCTTCTGGATCTTGAGGATTTGCTTTTATGTATAATGAAGTGTAACCTTCTTCGATTTCTATATCAGTTGGATTTTCAAAACTTACGGTAGGCGCTTGGTTTGGTGTGGTCGGAATTTCTTGCGGATCTACGGTAGCTCCTGTCACAAATATCATAGCTTCATGTTTCATATTATCGCCAGAATACATTCCCCATCTAAAATGTGTTCGCGACTCTCTTTTTATGGAGTTTGTCTCAAATAATTCGCCATTGATGTATAATTCATATGTATAACCATTATCCCTAACTCTCACATCAAAACTTTTTCCCTCTGCATTTGTCAAAAAAGTTTTTCGGACTTGTCCATCCCTTTTATTCCAGAAGACATCTCCATTATCTCTCATTTCAATCATCATAATTCCAGTTCCTCCACGTACACCGACTGGATCTGCAAATATCTGGAACAAACTTGCCTCATGCGCTTTGACAATTGTATATGTACCTACCCATTCATGCCATTTATTTCCACCTTCATCCCATGTTAACTTGGACTCAGCTTCTATTCTAGGAGCTCCCTGCCGACTATTTCGAACATTATATTCTCCTTTATGCAGCCTGAATATTTGTGTATTTCCATCCTCTTGATACCATCGAGACCATTTGTCAAAATCTTGTCGCGGGATGGTCCCATTACCTACGGTATGAATTGCGATATTACTTTCAATAGCCTGATTCGCATACGGACCTTTTTCAACCAATTCATTTTTAACATTAATGGTGGATCCTGTTATGCCTTTGGTAGAGTTACTCCCAACCGGTATTTGCTTGTTTTTAATAATGGTTTCCCATGGTTGATCTGATCCTGATTTCGTATATAATTCTTGTGCATTGATGCCAAAAGAATAAGCACAAAAAAATAGCAAGAATGTACTTGACTTGATAAGTGTTTTCATAGTTTAGTTTGTTGGTTTGTAGTAAGAATCCTAACGAAGAAAGCTAGTGAATATTGTGTGAAAAAACGTGCGTTCTGGCTTCTGAATTTAAGTGTGTAAAATCAATAGGTTTTGATTTTTGAATAGCACTTTTTTAGGAGAATGCAGATCAAATAATTTGTTGTAATACGGGTTGAATGATATAAAAACGAACTTTCTCCATGAGTTTATGATTTGCTATAAAGTTGTAGTTTTTTGAGGTTCTTTTTTACTACCTAACTAATTCTAGTATCTTTGCGCCTCAATAGATAATCAAAGCTAGGACTATGAGTCAAGAGGTAAGTAAGCGGTACGCGCAAAGAGGCGTTTCTGCAGGAAAAGAAGATGTGCATAATGCGATCAAAAATGTGGATAAAGGATTGTTTCCAAAGGCATTTTGCAAAATCGTACCGGATCATCTTACCGGAGATAACGACTATTGTTTGGTGATGCATGCCGATGGTGCAGGAACCAAATCTTCATTGGCCTATATGTATTGGAAGGAAACAGGAGACCTTTCTGTTTGGAAAGGAATTGCACAAGACGCTTTGATTATGAATATCGATGACCTATTATGTGTTGGTGCTATCGATAATATTATGCTGTCTTCTACGATTGGTCGTAATAAAAATCTGATTCCGGGTGAAGTGCTATCTGCAATTATCAATGGCACCGAAGAATTACTAGAAGATTTAAAGAAATTTGGAGTCGAAATTCATTCTACAGGTGGAGAAACCGCGGATGTAGGAGATTTGGTTAGAACTATTATAGTAGATTCTACCGTTACCGCACGAATGAAGCGTAGTGAAGTGATTGATAACGCAAATATTAAACCTGGAGATGTCATAGTAGGGTTGTCATCTTATGGACAAGCAAGTTATGAAACCGAGTACAATGGCGGTATGGGAAGTAATGGTTTGACTTCTGCTAGGCATGATGTTTTTGCCAAGGAGTTAGCCAAAAAATATCCAGAAAGTTTTGATGCTGCTGTACCCGAAGATTTGGTGTATTCTGGTAAAACTGCACTTACCGATACTGTAGAAGGAGCTCCGATTGATGCAGGCAAACTAGTGTTGTCACCAACAAGAACCTATGCGCCGATTATTAAAAAGATCCTTTCTAAATATCAAAGTGATACCCTTCACGGAATGGTACATTGTAGTGGAGGAGCACAAACCAAGATTTTACATTTTATAGATAATTTACATATCATCAAAGACAATTTATTTGCTGTGCCACCACTTTTTAAACTGATACAAGAAAATTCTGGAACAGACTGGAAAGAGATGTATCAAGTTTTTAATATGGGACACCGCATGGAATTGTATGTTGCGCCAGAAATAGCTGAAGATTTGATTGCCATTTCCAAAAGCTTTGAGGTCGATGCGCAGATAATTGGTCGTGTGGAAGCGAGTGAAACTAAAAAACTGACGATTACGAGTGAGTTTGGTACGTACGAGTATCTGTAAAATTAAGGACGTATTTTTTCTGTATATTTTGATTTTAAAAAATCTAATTTTGGAGTAATGTAGCGTTCACAGAAAGGTTTTTCTGGATTGTTCTTATAATAATTCAAAAGCGATTCTCGAGAAGCTTCAAAGCTATTGAATTTTAAAATTTGTGTAATTAGTTGATTATTTGCTGCATTTTGAAATACAGAAAAAGCCATTTTGACTTCTAAATGTTGGTTTTCTGTAAAATAATAAATTGCACTTCTATATTTTTTTCTAAAGGAATGATTGGCCTTGCTTTTATGAGTGCGTAAATGAATTTCAATTAAATCCTCAAGGATAATAATGTCTGGATTATAATGAACAATTACCGCTTCAGAAAAAGAAGCAGCAATTCCTTCACTAGCAATATAACCTTGCTCTACTAAGTGTACTCCTTTTAGGGATTGAAAGACTGCTTCCGTACACCAATGGCATCCACCACCTAGGCCAATTTTGTCCAATTTTTTCATCGGACTAAAAATATAGTAAAAATTAGCGAGTAGCTCGGTATTCGCATAAGGCATTTCAATAAAAAATGGTATTTTTGCAAACTATACAGCCAAAAAGCACATGTTAGACAAACTCAATATCGTAAAACAAAAATTTGATGAAGTTAATGATCTGATTATACAACCAGATATCATTGCCGATCAAAAACGTTATATAGCACTCAATAAAGAGTATAAAGATCTCAAAGCGTTGATGGATGCCAGAGATACTTATATTGAGCTGACGGATAATATCAAAGAAGCGGAGGAGATCATCGCAGATGGTAGTGATGCAGAAATGGTAGATATTGCCAAAATGCA
>CAZYRG010000044.1:0-10567 GCA_964650425.1 uncultured Flavobacteriaceae bacterium | reverse complement strand
CCAGAGGCAGAAGAATTTGATGTAGAATTGGATATGAAAGAGGTTCGTATCGAACGAACGACTTCTACAGGGCCTGGAGGGCAGTCGGTAAATACAACCTATTCTGCAATTAAACTACATCACGAACCAACGGGAATGATCGTAAGTTGTCAGGATCAAAAATCTTCTCACAAGAATTTAGAAAAAGCTTTGAAAGTACTACGTTCTCGTTTGTATGAGTTAGAACTAGCCAAAAAACAAGCCGCGGACTCCGAGAAGCGTAAAAGTATGGTATCCACTGGAGACCGTTCTGCAAAAATACGCACCTATAACTACCCGCAAGGACGTGTAACTGATCACCGAATCGGATTGACTTTGTATGATCTTGGAAATATCATCGATGGCGATATCCAAAAAATTATCGACGAGCTACAATTGGTTGATAATACGGAACGCCTCAAAGAGAATAGTGATATTTTTTAATCCAAGATGCAATTAGCCAAAGAACATATAGCATGTATTGATAAAAGTGTCTTATGTTGGTTAGCTACAGTTTCCAATGACGGTGTGCCTAATGTTTCGCCAAAAGAAATTTTCACTTATTATAATGATAATACGATCATAGTAGCAAATATTGCCTCTCCCCAAACAGTTCGGAATATCAAATCCAACGCAAATGTTTGCATTAGTTTTATCGATATATTGGTGCAAAAAGGTTTTCAAGTTAAAGGGAGGGCGCAGATATTTCATAAATCAGATCCAAAGTTTTCGGAATTAGAAGCACCATTACTCAAAATGACAGATGGTAAATTTCCCTTTGCTTCTATTACAAAAATAACTCCAACAATGATCAAGCCTATTGTTGCTCCTAGGTATCTTTTATTTCCTGAGACTACAGAACTGGAGCAAATCCAAAGTGCCAAAAGGGTTTATGGCCTTTATGATTAATCTTAAAAAGATATAGATTATCAATTTTCTCTTTTCTTATACATGATCCAGTATCCTATATTCAGAAAATACACCACACGGCAATAAAATGTGCAAGACTCCCTCCCAGAACAAAAAGGTGCCAGATAAAATGACCTAAGTAAAGATTCTTTTTTAAATAGAAAACGGTGCCAATGGTATACGATAATCCTCCGACACCAATCCAAATCAGAGCAGCAGTTGGAGCCGTTTCATATAGAGGTTTGGCAATAAAAACAGCAGCCCAACCCATTGCTAAATATGCAAGTGTAGAAAAGAGGTTGAATTTGTGCGTGAAAAATAATTTAAAAATGCTACCAAGCAGCACAGTGCTCCATAAAGCAATGAGGGTGATCCATCCAGTGGTGTTTTGTAGGTATTTTAAAATAAAAGGTGTGTACGTGCCTGCAATCAGAAAATAGATGCTGATATGATCAAAAATCCGGAGTTTTTTTCTAGTAAGTGCTTTTTTGTTTTGGTGATATAGTGTAGAAGAAGTGTATACCATTAGTAACGAAATACTATACAATATAGTTCCCCATACTACCCAATCAGTATTCGTTTTTGAAGCTTTAAATAATAAAAAAGGTATGGCCACTAAGAATAGGATGAATCCAATACCATGAGAAAGCATATTTGCATTCTCTTCGGTGCTGCTTTTGATTTGATCTGCTAGCGCTGATGAGATTTCTTTATGTAACATCGGTGTTTTCGAAAAAAAGCCTGAACGTAGTTAAGGTTCAGGCTTATAAATATCGCAATTTAATAATATGAATTGAGTTAGCCCCGTAGTATACTACGCGAAATTACGATTTTTTGTATCTCACTCGTACCTTCATAGATTTGAGTGATTTTTGCGTCCCGCATTAAGCGTTCTACATGGTATTCTTTTACAAACCCATTACCGCCATGAATTTGTACGGCTTCAACAGTTGCTTCCATAGCCACTTTTGAAGCGTATAATTTTGCCATGGCTCCAGAGAGGTCATAGTTCTCTCCGTTATCTTTATCTCTGGCAGCTTTCATTACTAACATTCGAGCTGCTTCTATTTCTGTATACATATCCGCCAGTTTAAAGGCGATAGCTTGATGATTACAAATTTCCGTACCAAAAGCTTTTCGAACTTTGGAATATTCTAACGCTAGTTCATAAGCGCCTGCAGCAATTCCTAATGCTTGCGCAGCAATCCCAATACGACCACCGGCAAGGGTTTTCATAGCAAATTTGAATCCAAATCCATCTTCGCCAATGCGATTTTCTTTGGGAACTTTTACATCATTAAAAATTAAGGAGTGTGTATCACTACCTCGGATTCCCAATTTATCTTCCTTAGGACCGATTTCGAATCCATCCCAACCTTTTTCTACGATAAAAGCATTAATGCCTTTGTGTTTTTTTTGTGGATGTGTTTGTGCGATGACTAAGTAATAGTCCGCAGTACCACCATTAGTAATCCAGTTCTTGGTACCATTGATCACGTAGTGGTCATCTTTTTCTATAGCTGTAGTCTTTTGCGATGTAGCATCACTACCTGCTTCTGGTTCGGATAAACAAAATGCTCCAATAGACTCGCCCGTAGTAAGTTTGGTGAGGTATTTTTGTTTTTGTTCTGGACTTCCATAGGTATCAAGCCCCCAACAAACTAAGGAGTTATTTACCGAAACAATTACCGATGCCGAAGCATCAATTTTGGATAGTTCCTCCATCGCTAGTACGTAAGAAACCGTATCCATACCACCACCGCCATATTCAGGAGAAGCCATCATTCCTAGGAATCCTAACTCGCCCATTTTCTTTACTTGTTCCGTAGGGAATTTTTGTTCATTATCTCTTTCGATAACGCCAGGTAGTAACTCGGCTTTTGCAAAGTCGCGTGCTGCGTCTCTGATCATTATGTGCTCCTCAGATAAAGTAAAATCCATATATTCAAGTGGGTTGGCAATTATTATGCGCGCATAACACAAATATAACTCAATAATAAGGATTTTTTTCTTAAGTTGTGTATTTTAACATCATGATAACTTTTTCTTATACCACCATAGGGGTAATGTCTGGAACTTCTCTTGATGGAATCGATTTGGCTTATAGTGTTTTACATAAAAAAGACGTTTGGAGTTTCAAAATCCTCCTTGCAGAAACTGTTTCTTATCCATTAGAATGGAAATTACGATTACAAGAGGCGCATCGGTATGATACAGAAAAATTAGAAGCGTTAGATCATGAATATACATGCTTTTTAGCTGGGGTCATCAAAGATTTTATTGATAGAAATGCGATTAAAAATATCGAAGCGGTTTGTAGTCATGGTCATACTATTTTACATCAACCCGCATCAGGGATTACTTTGCAAATAGGGAATCAAAAAGAATTAGCAGTTTTGATTGGTCAGAAGGTAGTGTGCGATTTTAGAGTGCAGGATGTGGTACTAGGAGGCCAAGGAGCACCTTTAGTACCTATCGGTGATCAATTATTATTTTCAGAATATACCTATTGTGTTAATTTAGGTGGTTTTGCCAATATTTCTATGGAGATTGATGGACAGCGTGTAGCTTATGATATTTGCCCAGTTAATATTGTATTGAATAAAGTTGTTGCACAATTGGGGCATGCTTATGATGATGGAGGAGCTATTGCAGCTTCGGGAATGTTAATTCCAGAGCTGTTAACAACACTTGATGCGATACCGTTTTATATAGAAAAACCACCAAAGTCATTAGGGCTGGAGTGGGTAGAGCAGCATATTTTTCCAGTATTGCAGGCCTATGATTCCTATAATGTAGCGGATATTTTAAGAACATTTTGTATACATGTGGCAAAGCAAATTGCAGCACAATTTACATTGGTAGGAGCGACAAAAGCATTTTTTACTGGAGGGGGAGTGTACCATCGTTTTTTGATGAAAGAAATAACCAACTATACCACAGCGGTGATTAGCATTCCTAATCCAGAAGTAATTGAATATAAAGAAGCATTAATTTTTTCGTTTTTAGGAGTGTTACGATTGCGAGAAGAGTACAATTGCCTCAAAAGTGTTACTGGAGCTTCCAAAGATCATTCTTCCGGAAATGTTTTTATGCCATGACCGTATTTAAAAATACCTTTTCTATATAGATTTTAAGAAAATGACATATTTTTTTGCCGTTTTGCAAAGTATCGTAAAAAAATACAGATCAAATGCAGTTAAAATTACTAGTTAATTTATCCTGTGACGTTTTTAGTTTTCTATATTTGTGAATCAAATATCAAAAATAGCTAACTAAAATAAAAACTATGTTCAAGTACTTTTTAGGTAATAGTCCCCAATGGTATAAAATGACCATGCTCGGATTTCTGATTCTCAATGTCATCGTTTATTTTGTGAATCCTACTGTTTGTGCTTGGCTCTTTATCGCGGAGTTTATTTTCACCTTGGCAATGGCGCTTAAATGTTATCCGCTCCAGTCTGGAGGTTTGTTAGCAATACAGATTGTCGTACTTAATTTAACGACACCCCACAATGCGTATCATGAAGTAGAACAAAACCTAGAAGTCGTATTATTGCTGGTGTTTATGGTGGCAGGGATTTACTTTATGAAACCGCTGCTCATGTATATTTTCAGTAAAGTATTTACAAGAATTCGCTCAAAGATCGTGTTATCACTACTTTTTGTATTTCTATCAGCTGTATTATCAGCCTTTTTGGATGCCCTGACAGTTACAGCGGTATTGATTAGTGTAGCTGTAGGTTTTTATGGTGTATATCACAAAATACATTCCATGCCCGAATCTGACTTTGATCATGATGGTGTTTTGGATCGCAAAGAATTGAGTGGTGATACCTTGGAGTCTTTCAGAAGCTTTTTACGTAGTTTGATTATGCATGGTGTGGTAGGTACCGCCCTAGGGGGTGTTTGTACCTTGGTGGGTGAGCCACAAAACTTATTGATTGGTGAAAAAATGGGGTGGGATTTTATCGAATTCTATTTGAGAATGGCACCTATTACGATGCCTGTTTTGGTAGCTGGACTATTAACAACGATTATTTTGGAAGTAACAGGGGTATTTGGATTTGGTCAAAAATTACCTCCAATTGCTAGGAGAATTATAGAAAATTATACGGAAGAAGAAGATGCTAAACGTAGTGATAAAGAAAAATATGGTTTAATCGTACAAGGTGTTTCTGCAATCCTATTGATTATTGGATTAGCATTGCACTTAGCACCAGTAGGTTTTATAGGTTTAGCCTTGATTATTATTCAGACGGCTTTTATGGGGATCACCGAAGAGCATCATTTGGGTAAAGCATTTGAAGAGGCCTTGCCGTTTACGGGACTATTAGTTGTATTTTTTGTTATCGTCGCAATGATTCACGACCAACACTTGTTCAAGCCAATTATTGATTGGGCATTGCATTTAGATCTCAATGATCAACCAGCGATGTTTTATTTGGCCAATGGTGTCTTATCAATGATCAGTGATAATGTTTTTGTAGCAACAGTATATATTGGAGAAGTCAAACAAGCATTTGAAAGCGGATTGATCGATAGAGAACATTTCGAAAAATTGGCTATTGCCATCAATACAGGAACAAATTTACCAAGTGTAGCCACACCAAATGGACAAGCAGCTTTCTTATTTTTATTGACTTCTGCTTTAGCACCACTTATCGGGTTGTCTTATGGAAAAATGGTAAAAATGGCGTTCCCATATACCATAGTATTGGGAGTTGCAGGGCTTTTGGGAGTGTTGTATTTCTT
Organism: uncultured Flavobacteriaceae bacterium; assembly: GCA_964650425.1. Lineage (GTDB taxonomy): Bacteria > Bacteroidota > Bacteroidia > Flavobacteriales > Flavobacteriaceae > Aquimarina. The sequence goes on along the minus strand of CAZYRG010000044.1, from coordinate 4,885 downwards.
GTAAAAAAGCATTTTTCGACATAATTTACTTGCAAGGATAACGTTTTCTTAATTTTATTTCATAATTTAAATTTAGAATACACGTTAACTAATTAAATGGTTTAAGCATTTTTTTTAAAAACGTTTAAACCATTTTAATATTAAAAATAAATTCATTCTATGTTGAACTTTTTAATGCTTGTAAATTTTGCTCAGGAAGCCGCAGATACTGCTGCTGAAACCGAAGAGCAATCCGTCTCTTTGATCCAACTATTAATGAGCGGTGGTCCCGGCGGGGTCATTATTATAGGGATACTATTTGTATTACTTTTTGTAGCGGTATACATTTATTTTGAACGCATTTTTGCCATCAAGGCGGCCTCTCATGTGGATAGTGATTTTATGACACAAATTAAGGTAAATGTAGCCAAAGGTAATGTTGAAGCTGCAAAAATACTATGTGCCAAAATGGATAATCCTGTTTCCCGATTGACCGAAAAAGGAATTTCTCGTATTGGGAGTCCATTGGATGATATCAATACGGCTATAGAAAACGCAGGGAGATTAGAAATCTATAAATTGGAACGTAACGTAAGCGTTTTGGCTACTGTAGCTGGAGCGGCACCCATGATAGGGTTTCTTGGAACAGTGATTGGAATGGTATTGGCATTTCATAAGCTTGCAACCAGTGGTGGTCAAGCCGAAATGGGATTGTTGGCAGAAGGGATTTATACCGCCATGACAACGACCGTTGCAGGACTTGTCGTAGGTATTATTGCGTATATCGGATATAACCATTTGGTTGTGAAAACTGATAAAGTAGTACATCAAATGGAAGCCACAGCAGTAGATTTCCTTGATTTGTTAAACGAACCGACATAATATGAACTTACGCGGAAGAAATAAAGTAAGCCCAGAGTTCAGTATGTCGTCGATGACAGATATCGTCTTTTTATTGCTGATCTTTTTTATGTTGACCTCCTCTAATATTACTCCAGAGGCATTGGATTTGATTTTGCCAAAAGCGAAAGGGAAAACCACAAATTCACCTACAGTATCAGTGAATATTACCAAGAATTTAGATTACTACATAGATAAAGAGCGAATACAGAGTAGAAATTTGGAATCAGCACTTAAATCTCGACTCTCAGGAGTAGAAGATCCTACAATTATTCTTAGGGCAGAAGTGGGGGTTCCTGTAGAAAAAGCAGTAAATGTCATGGATGTCGCAAATCGGAATCGTTACAAGGTAATTTTGGCAGTAAAGCCCGACTAGTTTGGACTAATTTTTGTATCCTCTTTTTTACATTTTTGTAACAATTCATCAAAGTAGCGCGTCTTTGTATATAGAGCGGTATAAAAACAATACGTAATGATCACCTTAGATACAAAACATAAAAAGAAGTCTTTTATCATTACGTTGATATTGCACATCTTATTATTGTTGTTATTGTTTTTCCTTGGCATGCATATCAAAGATGAAGAGCCCGAGGGCGGCATTGCCGTGAATTTTGGAACTACACTTACGGGATCAGGGAATCAACAACCTACAGAACCTATCAAAACGGCACCAAAGCAAACAACTCCAGAAGTAACGCCACCACCTCCAGTAGAAGAAGTTCAAGAAGATATTCCGGAGGTAGCGGATGCGGTAGTAACTCAAGAGACAGAGGATGCTCCTGTGATTGAGAAAAAGCCTGAAAAGAAACCCAAAAAAAAGGTTGAAAAGCCTAAAGAGCAGCCTAAAAAAACGACTCCAGTTGCCAAACAGACAGAACAGAAAAAAGTAGAAAAACCTGTCAAAAAAGTCGTGGAGAAAAAACCAGACCCTAAACCAGATAAATCCACTTCCGATGCACTTAACAGTTTTCTCAATGGGCCAAAAAGCGATGGAAAGGCAACAGGGGGAGAAGGCGATGATACGACAGCAGGGGATAAAGGAGATCCTAATGGAGATCCAAATGCTAAATCGTATTACGGTAACGGAAAAGGATTGGATGGTGATGGGAATTACCGATTAGGGGGTCGCAAAGCATTAAATAAAGAAAAATTTGTACAGGATTGTAACGAATCAGGAGTTGTAGTGGTAAAGATCGAAGTAGATCAAAGTGGAAAAGTGATTAAAGCAACTCCAGGGGTCAAAGGCACCACGAATAATACTGCCTGTTTAATGAATCCTGCCAAACGCGCTGCACTCGCTACACGTTTTAATAAAGACGCAAAAGCACCAGCTAAACAAGTAGGGACGATCCGTTATCAGTTTAAGTTGTCTGAGTGATTTTTTGAAATTAGAAAAGCGAAAATAGAAATCTGACAAAAGTAATAATGAAAACATCCATATGATCTCCTCAAGGGGATATTTTGAAAAAATTATCATCATGGTGTATTTTTAATCAGATTATTAAGCCTAAATATTAGGTATACTGATGCGTAGAGGAAGGTGTGAATAGTTTGATGTAAAACTAAAAATTGAAAAAATATCTAAAAAACGATCTGCCTATAGCGGGAACGTACAACGTACACCCTTCGTATTTCGTTTTTTTCGATTCTAATTTCCGATTTCGTTTTTCTACTTTTTCACTTCGTTTTTCTACTTTTATTCTTCTAACTTCGTACTTCTAAAATCTTACTTTTATATAAATGACGTATAAAGAAACCCTAGATTGGTTGTTCGTTCAATTACCCATGTATCAACGACAAGGAGGAGCGAATTACAAAATTGATCTATCCAAAACTATTGCACTCGCAAAGCATATCGGAAACCCCGAGAAACAGTTCAAGAGCATTCATGTTGCTGGCACGAATGGAAAAGGGTCAACAAGTCATATGTTAGCATCGGTGTTACAAGAAGCAGGTTATAAAGTGGGATTGTATACCTCACCGCATCTCAAAGATTTTAGAGAACGTATCCGAATCAATGGTCAAGTGGTTGATGAGCAATTTGTGATAGATTTTGTAGCAAATCACAAAGCCTATTTTCAAGAACAACAGCTTTCCTTTTTTGAGATGACCGTAGGAATGGCATTTTCTTATTTTACTTTAGAACAAGTGGATATCGCTGTAATCGAAGTAGGTTTGGGTGGTCGTTTGGATTCGACGAATATAATTACTCCAGAGGTCTCGGTAATTACCAATATAGGATTAGATCACACCAAATTTCTAGGAACAACATTGCCAGAAATAGCAACAGAAAAAGCTGGAATTATTAAAAGAAAAATCCCAGTAGTGATCGGAAGTAGTGTGACAAAAACGCAAGCCGTTTTTGAAAGAATAGCAAAGGAACATAATAGTCCGTTATTTGAAGCATCCAATTACAAGGGAGCTATTTATCCAAGTGACCTCAAAGGAAGTTATCAAAAAGAAAATAGCAGGACAACATTGCAGGCGATAGAAGTTTTGGTCGCAAAAGGCTGGGAAATACCAGAAGAGGCTATTAAAACAGGATTGCAGAACGTCGCAAGAAACACAGGTTTACTAGGACGTTGGCAAGTCTTGCAAGAAAAACCCATAGTTATCTGCGATACAGGTCATAATGCCGAAGGCTTAAGATATGTTTTTGAACAATTACAAGGAGAAGACTATCAAAGCTTGCATATGGTGATAGGAGTGGTAGACGACAAGGATTTGGATCGTATTTTGCCTTTATTTCCTAAAGAAGCTATCTACTACTTTACAAAACCAGAAATATCACGAGGATTAGATGCTCGGGTGCTACAAAAAAAAGCAAAAACATATGGATTAGAGGGCGTATGTTATGATACGGTTAACAACGCATACAAAGCAACATTGGATATAGCAACTAATGATGATGTGATATTTGTAGGTGGTAGTACGTTTGTTGTAGCTGAGGTGCTATGATGAAAGGATGGTAGGTTATTTACGACTACATAAGGAATAGGCAACAATGCCATTATGAAAAACCTGTCATATATCTTCCTGTTACTAATTTCTTTTTCTTGTAAAAAAGAAGATGATAATATATTGCAAGAAAGCATCCTTGCGGACTACATACAATTACATAGTGATTTAGAAATTGCAGATCTTATTGCTTGCGCCGGAGGAAACGCAGATGGCTTATTCAATAATGCTGCCATTCCCACTTCTATATTTTTCTATCCGATAGCAGGAGCTACAGATTTTCGCTATTTTGAAGCGGAAAACGTCGCCGATTCTTTAGATTTTTCGAAATATATAGGGAAAGATCTCATTAGTGAGCCCATCTTCAATGGTTATCTTTGGAAATTCAACAACACCGTATTTGAAGGAGAACGTATGGGGATTGTAACATATAAAACTCCAGGTAAATTACATGTTTGCAATCCAATTCGCCAAAAAACAAATATAAAACCGACAGAAGTCAATGAAGCCTTAGTGACTGTGACTGAAAATGAGGTATCACCTTCATTTAGCTGGAAGGATGGTATGATAGATGAAAACGTCATATATTTTCAGATAATTTCGGATATGAAAGGAAATCTCATTTCTGGCACCTATACAATCGAAAAACGATTTACATTTTATGATTTAGATAATGTGGTTTTAAATATTACGAATCCATCCACAACACCTACGCTTTTTCCTAATACATCCTATAGATTTACGATGATGGCAGTAAGTGAAGATAATTGGGTGAATTTATTTTTTGAAAAAATGTTTACGACTAATTAGATTTTAAAACCATAGTACATAGTATAAGAGTTGCTTAGCTCAAAGGAGTGAAAAAAACTCAAAAAATCTTTCTTTTTATTTTGGTTAGGAAGAAAACTACCATATATTTGCAACCGCTAACAGCAAAAAGGGCAATTAGCTCAGTTGGTTCAGAGCATCCCGATTTCACATCGGGAGGATCAGGTTTCCGAATCCTGAATAAAAAAATAAGGGCAATTAGCTCAGTTGGTTCAGAGCA
>CAZYRG010000043.1:12350-19184 GCA_964650425.1 uncultured Flavobacteriaceae bacterium | reverse complement strand
AACCCATAACTCTAAACCCATAACTCTGAACCCATAACTCTGAACCCATAACTCTGAACCCATAACTCTGAACCCATAACTCTGAACCATAACTTTTAAAGAACTCTAGAGATCGTAAGTCCATCCCGGATCGGGAGCATTACGGTCTCTATTCTTTTATCATCAGCCAATAATTTGTTATAAGTGAGTAACGCTTTAGTAGAAGTGTCATCTTCTTTGACAGGTTCTAGTATTTTACCACTCCAAAGGACATTGTCCGATAGGATGACACCCCCTGGACGCATCTTGTCAATAATCAATTCAAAATAAGTAGGATAATTTGGTTTGTCCGCATCAATAAATACCAAATCAAATTGTTCGTTTATCGTTGGAATTAGTTGCGTGGCATCTCCGATATGTTGTTGTATGCATTTGCCATAGGGCGAAAGCTCAAAATACTTTTGTTGCAAGCCTGCAAGTTCTTCGTTAATGTCAATAGTATGCAACATCCCGTCTTTTTGTAAGCCTTCTGCCAGACATAAAGCAGAATAGCCCGTATAGGTGCCAATTTCCAGAATACTTTTGGGACGAATCAGTTTAGAAAGCATACTCAATAACCGCCCCTGATAGTGTCCACTCAGCATACGTGGTTGTAATACTTTGAGATAGGTCTCGCGATGTAATTGCTCTAATAATTCGGGTTCTTTTTCAGAATGAGCCACAACATATTGATCAAGGGCTTCTGGAATAAAATGCATGCGTATTGTTTTTATGCAAAGCTAGTGTAAATAACGAAATAAGTTAATGTTCCTTCCTGCAAGGTTTCCAAAACCTTGTAGGTATTAGTCTGTTCGTTTATAAAACCTACAAGGTCAAAAAAGACCTTGCAGGTTAAAAACTGCTTACTGAGACTGCCAACTGTTCACAATTACTTCTTCACCCGTCTTCGGATAAAAAAGAAGACCAATACACCTAGAATTACCAGTGGCCAAATATAAATTAATCCCAAAAAGATTCCTTCGACCAAATTCCATCCAAAAGAGAATCCTTCTTTGATTTTGGAAACAAAGGTTCTGGAGTAACTTTTTGGTTCCTCCTGATGGATAACCGTTTCATAAAGATCAATTTGGATGGTGCTATAGGAAACTTTATTAGTCAAGTATTTCAAACGACCTTGGGCAGCTTCTATTTCTTCTTGTATGACCCGCAATTTTTCCTCCGTAGCTAGAATATCCTCTACAGTCGTCGCTTTTTTACGTAAAATTGATTCGTAACGCTTTTGTACTTCCAGTTTGGTCGCTAATCGCGTGCTAATATCCATATATTCTTCTGTGACATCTTTGGTCGTTATATGTTCATACTCGATAAATTCTGCAACAGTACCAATCGAATCTAATAACATATCAAAATGTTTCGCAGGAACTTTGATCGTAAAACGGTTCTCGATACTATAGAGGTTGTTCTGAAAACGTAAATCAGAAATATACCCATCGAATTTCGAAGTAATGCTTTTTATGCCGGCAGTTGCAGCTTTTACCGCAACTACCTTGTACCGTACTTTGGCAGATTTGATGATTTTTAAATGTTCAGGAATTGCGGTTGTCTCCAAGTTCGGTTTAGAAGGTGCATCACTTTCAGGAACGGCATTATAATGTTCTTGGATATCCGTCGCTTCCATGGCAACATTTTCTTTGAGATCAGCCTGATTGCAGGAGGCCCAAAAAGATACTGTTAGCATACAGATTAGAATTTTTACGGTAGAAAATAGCGGGTTTGCTTTCATAATGTTCTATTTTTAAAGAATTATAAAGTGAATTACTGAAGCAAACATAATTGCAATGAGTTATAGTGCTTTGTAAACCCCTTGTAAAGCTTTTGTAAATCATTTTACAATTTTTAATTTATTTAAAAATAAATAGTTAGTAATATTGAATTCTGAAGATCACATCGTATTTGAAGCGCTTAAAAAAGCAGTTACGAGGACTTTTTTGGCCACAAATAGTGCTTCAGAACGTATTGCAGATTGGAAAGGAGAAGAAATTACGGCATTTCAGGAAGCACTTTTTGCCAAAGTGAATGCCAAAGTGAGCGAAAAATGGTTTTATACCTATATGAAGCGTGAGGTTCAGAAACTCCCACGTATCGATATGCTCAATATGCTGAGTGCCTATGCAGGTTATACCAATTGGTCTGATTTTAAAACGGCCCATCAAAACGTACCAGTGTCAAAGGCCAGAACAAAATTCGCTTACCGATATTTTTGGCTACTCCTAGTGATCCCAATTTTAGGAATTGTTTTTTATAAAATGTCTAGCCACAATACATTTCATTTTTGTTTTTTGGATGCGGACAAAAATGAAGTAATTACGACAATTCCCTTAGATATTAAAGTGCTAAAAGAAAACGAATCCCCCTTGTATTTCAAAACAGATAGTACGGGCTGTTTTTCATATAAGACTGAGGAACCTTATATTAAATTTGTGGTGCAATCACCCTATCACAAAACCGATACGATTTTGCGCTATATTGATTCTAATCAAAATACGATGATTCATCTCGAAACGGATGATTATGCGCTCATGTTACATTATTATACGACAGGAAATGTCACCAATTGGAAAAAACGAAAACAACAATTGAATAGCTTGATTGCAGATGAAGCGCAAATTTATCAACTTTTTGAACAGCAAATGGGCGTAGAATTATATGCTAAAGATGATTTTATACGAATGCTTACTATTCCTACAGCTAGTCTACAGCATATTCGGATTTTGGATAAAACCTATAAGGATGGACAGCTAGTACAACTAAAATTCATGGTAGAATGAAAACGATATTTTATAACATAGCGTTGAGTGTTATGATCCTTTCTTGTGCAAGTGATCATAAGATGGAGTCTGTTGCCGTTGCTATGGAAGAAGCTGATATTGTCGTAGAAAAAATGGCAGTTCCAGTTGCTATAGCAAAACCTGATGTAACTGCTTATGAGACGCTGGCTACAAAGAAACTACAAGAACTCTATGATTTAAAATTGCTACAAGGACAGCATCCTGAGTTTACGGCAGACATTGATTTGCAATTAAAAAAGTTAAAAGAAGCGGCACTTCAAATAGGAACAATTTCTGAAAAAGTGCAGATTAAAAATGTGGTAGCCATAGTAAAGCAAAAGATAGATTCGGTGGAGCACCTTCAGGTGCAATTTGACCTGGTAACGACTGCCGAAACTAAAAAAGACACCATCACCGCAAGAATCAAACGTAAAAGAATCCAAGTCGATGGACAATCATCTTTTGAGACGAAGTTGCTTTTTATAAAGGAGTAATGTAGCAATACTTCATAAGACAACACTAAAACAATCATAACAACAAAGTAAAGCAGTATTCTAGGGCTTTATACTAAAAACAGCTTAAAACTGTTTATAGTAAAAAGAAACCACGTTCAGCAAACATCTAGTATTTTAGCCTTCATTACGAGAGTTTTAATAATACAGGTTAAGAAGAGATGTTCGTTGTATCAATCACTCTATTGTTATGAGATATGTTATATTTTCAGTGTTTTTTGTGTTGTTTTTTACACAGACAAACGCTCAGAACAAACCCTATAAAGGTGCCGAATTATTTACTCCTGGAGCCGTTACTTATGGGAAATTTGAATTTCGTATGCGTGTGGCGAAGGGTAGTGGTGTTTTATCCACTTTTTTTCTTTATAAAGATGGATCAGAACAATCGCAGAACTTTTGGGAAGAAATAGATGTCGAAGTATTTGGAAAAGACAATGCTGAAACTTGGCAGTCCAATATCCTTACTGGTTTTGGTGGGCCTACTGGCATAGAAGCAGAGCATGACACCAATTTGGATTTATCCGAAGGCTATTATACCTATACGGTAGAGTGGCGACCAGATTCTGTGGTTTGGAAATTTGAAGATCAGGTCATACGGACCGTTACGGGGACACCGGCAAATGATTTAACCAATCCACAATCGGTACGTTTTAATATATGGTCCGCTTTTGCAGAAGCTTGGGTGGGACCATTTGATGATTCTATACTACCAGTGCATCAATACGTGAATTGGATTCAATATTACCAGTGGAACGGTACTGACTTTGATACGACCCCTACTTGGGAAGATGATTTTTCGGGTACAACTATTGATAGTAACCGTTGGAGTAAAGCTACCTGGACTTTTGATGCGAATCGCACGGATTTTGCACCCGCGAACTTGAAGGTGCAAAACGGATACTTAATCTTATCATTGACCAAAGCTGGAGAAGAAGGCTATACCGGTACACCACCAGAAGATGCAGCTGGATCATCGCTAAGCGTTCCTGATTTTAGTGAGGCTCCTGTCAAATTAGTAGCATTCCCATCACCCGTTTTAGACCAAATCACGATTGAAGGTCCCGTGGAAACAACCCTCAGGATTCTTGATCTGAATGGTAGAATAGTACAGGATGATTTTAAACTGCAAAAAGGAAAAGAACAGTTTGATTTTTCTCACCTCACCACAGGTATTTATGTGCTTGAAGCAAGCTTGAACAACTTAAAATTTCAGCAGAAATTGGTAAAGCAATAGGAAATCGGAATTTGCAAAAATATCGAGTAGCAGTTTTTTTAACTAAACAATTTTTACAGCTCCCCAAGCCTCCGCTTTCTCATAAATCTCTCGAACTTTCTCTAACTGGTCAATAGAAATATCAAAATCTCTAGGCTTTAACGGAGAGTCCCGAGCTTTGTAATGCGGATAAGCATGGAGAGTCTCTATAATATTGCTTTTTTGCGCGTTTTGTATTAGGGGATTGCATAATAGTAGGACTAAAACAATCAAAAAAGTGCAACGATCGGGACAGTATATTATAATAGAAGTTGTTAGACCGTTGTTGTTTACTGTAAAAATTTACTGTATCGGTTTATATTAGTAACAAAGAACGTAAAAATGTTACATTTGTATTAAGTTTATTAAAAAAGACTGTATAAAAAGTAACATTTCCCGTTTCTATAACATTAATCTATGAGTCAAAAAGACGAAATGTCAATTTTGGAGGGTATTACAAAGGGTAATGAGCAAGTGCTCAAAGCCTTTTATCAACGGAATCTGGGAACCATACGGCAGTATGTGCTGCAAAACTCTGGACAGGTAGAAGATGTAGAAGACGTTTTTCAGGATGCACTCGTTTTTTTGTATCAAAAATTACAAGAAGGGACACTGGAGATCAATTGCTCGATACATACCTATTTTTATGCGGTGTGCAAAAATATGTGGCGCAATCGTTTACGTAAAAAGCATAAGATCGTCAATCAAGAGGCCTTTCAAGAAACTGAGGATGTACTAACGCCAACCGTTATTGACTCCTTACAAAAGAAGGAACGAGAAGCATTGTTCCAAAACTATTTTTTTAAACTAGGCAAAAAATGCCAAGAATTGCTCACATGGATTTTCGAAGGAAAAAGTATGCGAGAAATTAGTGAACTAACGGACTATTCTGAAGGCTATGCCCGAAAGAAAAAATTTGATTGCAAAAAGTCGTTACTAGCACTGCTAGAAAGCGACCCCTGTTATCAAGAGCTGAAAGACAGCTCCTCAATATAAGAAGTCATGGAAAGAACACCAGAATTATTTGATACGATAGAGGCCTACCTCAATGACACCCTTTCTGTGGAACAAAAAGAGGCATTTGAGCAACAAATGCAAGCGGATAAGGCGTTGGCCAAAGAAGTAGCACAGCATCGGGAGATGCAGAGCGCACTGAGCGACAAAAAGACTTTGGATTTTAGAGAAAAAATACAAAAAATACGTACTGAGATGTTAGCCTCTGAGGAAGATGCTGATAAAGAAGTAGTAACCTTAACTCCAGAAAAAGCGCCTAATTTTCCTTACTGGAAACTCGCCGTAGCCGCAGTTTTTGTGATCGGTTTGGGCGTGTTGGTTTGGGATAATGGTACGACTGATTCGAATAAAGATTTGTATGCCATGTATTACAAACCGTTTCCTGTGGATGATACCACAAGGGGAGAAGGAAAAGAGGAATTGTCAGCGATTTACAAATCCTATAAAGGAGGAGCATACGAAAAAGTGATTCCTGCATTAGAAAAACACCTAATCACATCCGAAAAGCAAAAATTACGGCTATATCTAGGCAATAGTTATTTGGGTACGGATCAAGCAAAAAAAGCCGCACAACAGTTCCGAAAAGTTACCGAGAAAAGCATGTTTTATGAAGATGCACAGTGGTACCTCGCATTGACGTATTTGAAACTTCAGGTAAAAGACAGTACTAAATATTTCCTGAAAAATGTGCTGGATTATAAAGGGATTCATGAGCAAAAAGCGAAAAAGTTGTTGGAGAAGCTCTAATTACATATCGTAGATTCCTTCGCGTGAGAGGTGTTTTACATAACGTGAAACACCCCTATGATCCCCTCAAGGGGATAGAAAAAGAAAAAACAAAAGAAGTACATCACAGTTTCTCAAGGAAGTAGTCGTGCAATTCCCTCCTTGAGGAGGGCTAGGGAGGTGTTCTAGTGCTAATCATCAATCCCCCAACTTCCAACTCCCATCTTCCAACCTCGGACTTCGGACTTCCAGCCTCCAGCTTCCAACTTCAAAAAATCAGCAATCAAGAATCCACATTCGTTACTTGTTAATAAAAAATCCCCATCTTCCAACTTCGGTCTCCCGACTTCGGACTTCCAGCCTCCAGCTTCCAGCTTCAAAAAATCAGCAATCGTTAATCCACATTCGTTAATCGTTAATAAAAAATCTCCAGCGTACAAGCCTCTAGCTTCCAACCTCCAGTCTCCAACTTCGGACTTCCAGCCTCCAGCTTCCAACTTCAAAAAATCAGCAATCAAGAATC
>CAZYRG010000043.1:0-12250 GCA_964650425.1 uncultured Flavobacteriaceae bacterium | reverse complement strand
TAAAAAATCCCCATCTTCCAACTTCGGTCTCCCGACTTCGGACTTCCAGCCTCCAACCTCAAGCTTCCAGTCTCTTCACTCTTTTCTTCCCACTTCTAACCTCTCTTTTCTTTTTTCTAAAAAAACACAAACCTAAAATCAGAATCCGTATTTTTGAATCAAAACACCTGCATGAATTTTGAAAATACGCTAGCATTTGCGCAGCAACTCGATCAACAAGATGGGTTGCGCTCCTATCGGGAGCAGTTTCACTTTCCAAAAGTCAATGGCAAACAAGCCATCTATTTTACAGGTAATTCACTCGGTTTACAACCTAAATCGGCGAAAAAGTATGTCGATGAGGTAATGACCGATTGGGCAGAACTAGCGGTAGAAGGACATTTTTATGCCGATAAACCATGGTGGGATTACCATGAGCGCTTTAACGAGTCTTTGGCCAAAGTAGTGGGCGCAAAACCCAATGAAGTAGGGGTGATGAATACCTTGACGGTAAATTTGCATTTATTGATGGTGTCATTTTACCGCCCCAAAGGAAAACGGTATAAAATCATCTGCGAAGAAAAAGCTTTTCCGAGTGATCAATATATGTTGGCCAGTCAAGTACGTTTTCATGGGTATGATCCCAAAGATGCTATTGTCGAACTAAAAAAACGCCCAGGAGAACATACCTTTAGAACTGAAGATATTCTAGAACAGCTCCAAACCGTTGGAGAAGAATGTGCTTTGGTGCTAATTGGTGGGGTGAATTACTATACAGGACAAGTATTTGACATCAAATCCATTACCGAAGCAGGTCATGCTATTGGGGCTTTTGTAGGCTGGGATTTGGCGCATGCCGCGGGGAATGTAACTTTAAATTTACACCAGCATCAGGTAGATTTTGCCGCTTGGTGTAGTTATAAATATATGAATAGCGGTCCGGGACATGTATCGGGCTATTTTGTCAACGAAAAACATCACGGAACTAAAGATATTCCTCGGTTTGAAGGTTGGTGGGGACATAATAAAGAACGTCGATTTTTGATGGAACCCGAGTTTCAACCAGAACCCGATGCCAATGCCTGGCAGATTAGTAACGCTCCGATTCTGGCTCTAGCACCTTATTTAGCTTCTTTAGAATTATTTGATCAGATCGGTATGAACGCCCTGATTGCCAAGCGAAATCAAATTGTAGCGTATTTAGAATTTATCTTGCAAACTATTGCCAAAGAAGTCAACGGTAATTTTGAGATCATTACACCGACGAATCAGGAGGAGCGTGGCACACAACTCTCGGTATTTTTGCATGGAGAAGGCAAGGAGTTATTCAATTATTTGATGGAACAAGGTGTTATTGTAGATTGGCGAGAACCCAATGTGATCCGTTTAGCACCCGCACCTTTTTACTGTTCATATGAGGATATGTATCGTTTTGGACAAATCTTAAAAGAAGGCGTATTGAACGTTTGAAACCTGATTTTAGAAGTAGGAAGTTAGAGAAAAAGAAAAGAGAAATTAGAAATCGTAGTATTGTACTTTATAGCAAAACATCCTCATGTAATTTCTACTCACCCTCAGCTAATGTTGTGTCGGCCTCAAGAGGATAAGCAAGTAGTGTACGATAACAGTTTCCCTCCTTGAGGAGGGATTAAGGGAGGTGTATAAGCTGGGAAAAATCAAAAATGATTGATTTTAAAAATGAAAAAACGAATAAAAAACGGTCAACACTAATCAGAGAATTATATTTTTCGTTTTAGCTAAAAAAACCAAAACTCAACAAACAATAAATAATTAAAATTCCCAATAACTAATAAAAGAGAATGAACGTAAAAATAACGACTGTCGCAACACAACTACCTCCATATTGTAGAGAGACAAAAACAATCCTTCCTTTTGTTACACAGTGGTTATCTGGACAAGATGAACGTTTTAGACGTAAAGTCATAAAAATATTCCAAGGAGCAGCGGTGGATAAACGCTACGCGATTATGGATGTCGAAGAGGTGTTTACGGCAACCTCTTTCGAAGAAAAAAATGACATCTACATCCGGGAAATCAAAAAACTCGGAACCCAAGTATTAAACAAGGCGCTGCAACAAGCAGATTGGGAACCAAATAGTATCGATTATATTATTACGGTTAGTTGTACGGGGATTATGATTCCTTCGATAGACGCCTATTTGATCAATGAAGTCGGGCTCAAACAAGAGATTGTGCGGTTACCCGTTACAGAGATGGGATGCGCTGCTGGTGTTTCAGGAATCATCTATGCACGTAATTTTTTACAAGCAAACCCAGGGAAACGAGCAGCAGTGATTGCTTTAGAATCTCCTACGGCGACCTTTCAGTTAGAGGATTATAGCATGGTTAATATGGTCAGCGCGGCTATTTTCGGAGATGGAGCAGCCTGCGCATTACTTTCGTCAGAAGAAGATGCAGTGGGACCAAAAATAGTAGGGGATGCCATGTATCATTTTTATGATGCAACACATATGATGGGGTTTAAGTTGACGAATCAAGGACTGAAAATGATTTTGGATAAAGAAGTGCCAGAGCAAATTTCGCAGCATTTTCCTGCAATTGTAAATCCCTTTTTGGCATCGTATGGAAAAACGCTCGCTGATGTCGACCATTTGATTTTTCACCCTGGAGGAAAAAAAATTGTGCAGACAGTCGAAGAGCTGTTTGGCGACATGGGAAAGAATATAGACAATACCAAAGCCGTATTACGGGACTATGGCAATATGAGCAGCGCTACCGTGTTATATGTATTGGAGCGCTTTATGCAAAAGGAAGTATCCAAAGGAGAGTTGGGATTAATGCTCAGCTTCGGTCCTGGATTCTCCGCACAAAGAATTTTGTTGGAGTGGTAATGTTAATTATGAATTAAGTTTGATTATAGAATTCCCCCCTTTGAAGGGGGCTAGGGGGATGTTTTTACATTCACGTTATTAATGAACAATTTCGAAAATCAATGACACAAGAATTCAAAGATAAAAACGAGTGGGCATTAATCTTGGGCGGAAGTTCAGGATTAGGACTAGCCGCTGCAGTTAAATTAGCAAAACATGGACTCAATATATTTATCGTATATCGCAGTAGAAAAGCAGATTTAGCAGATTTGGAAGCGGCGATTCCAGAGATTAAGGCAAGTGGTGTCCAATGTCTGTCTGTTAATATCGATGCAACCCGAATCGATCGTCGTAAGGATATGGTGAGTGCCATTGCTGAAAAAATGAAAGATGGAAAGCTAAAAGTATTGGTGCATAGTATGGCCAAAGGCAATCTAAAACCTATGCTGGATGCTGAGAAGACATTACAAAATCAAGACTTCCATCTCACCCTAGATGCCATGGCAATTAGTTTGTATGATTGGGTGCGTTCTTTGTATGAAGCTACATTGTTTGCAGCAGATGCACGTGTAATTTCATTCACTAGTGAAGGCAATACGAAAGCATGGCCGAATTATGCCGCCGTATCGGTAGCCAAAGTAGCCTTAGAAGCAATCACCAGAAGTATTGCATTAGAATTTGCACCTCATGGGATTAGAGCGAATTGCATACAGGCAGGAGTGGTTGATACCCCTTCTTTTCGGATGATTCCGGGCAGTGAAGAGCTGAAAGAGCATAGTCTAAAGCGCAATCCATATGGACGATTGACGACTCCAGAAGATGTCGCAAATGTTGTATATTTATTATGCAAAGAGGAAGCTTCTTGGATTAATGGAAGTATTATTCCTGTTAATGGAGGAGAACATTTGCAATAGTTCAGAGTTAGGAGTTGTGAGTTCTGAGTTTTTGTTGTTGAAAAGAAAATAGAAAAGGGATACTAGAAAAAATAGAAAAAGTTTTTTAAGAAACAAGAAACAAGAAACAAGAAACAAGAAACTCATAAAAATGTCCTATCAAGATATCATAAATAAACTCCCCTACAGCGAACCATTCTTGTTCGTAGATGAATTGTTGGGAATCGATGACGATGGGGCAGAGGGACTATATACTTTTCCGAAAGATGCCTATTTCTATCAAGGCCATTTCAAAGAACATCCAATAACCCCAGGGGTGTTGCTAACGGAATGTATGGCACAAATCGGAGTGGTGTGTCTAGGGATATATTTGCTTGAAAAAATAGAAAAATCTAATACTACTTCAGAAATACGAATAAATAATAACAATAATAATCTCCAAATAGCCCTAAGCAGTAGCGAAGTAGACTTTTATGCAGCTGTTTTTCCTGGCGAAGAAGTTCGGGTGGTGTCCAAAAAATTGTATTTTAGATTCTCTAAGCTCAAATGTGAAGTTCGTATGTATAACACCGAAAATGTTTTGATTTGCCAAGGAACTATTGCAGGAATGCTAAAAGCTACGGATCATGCATAAGCGTGTTGTCATAACAGGTCTTGGCGTAGCAGCACCAAACGGTGTGGGACTTCAGGTATTTACTAAGGCTATCAAAGAAGGACAAAGTGGTATCAGACATTTTGAAGAATTGGAAGCTCTAAAGTTTTCATGTCAAATAGCGGGTCAACCGGAATTTGAACAAGAGTTTTTGAGTAGATATTTAAATCCTGTTCAGCTAAGAGGTTTTAATAGTACAGGACTATCTTATGGGATCATTTCTGGAGTGGATGCATGGAAAGATGCGGGCTTGACTTTTAACGAAAGTGAACCCGATTGGAATAGCGGAATTATTTTCGGAGCTGGAATGTCCAGTGCTGCGAAATTCCGTGAAGCAGTGTACAAAGTAGATGCTGGGAATGTACGGCGTTTAGGGAGTAGTACAGTAATCCAAACCATGGCCAGTGGTATTAGTGCCTATTTGGGGGGGATTTTGGGCTGCGGTAATATGATAACGACCAATTCTTCTGCCTGTACGACAGGTACGGAGGCTATTTTGATGGGCTATGAGCGCATACGATCAGGAAAGGCAACAAGAATGTTAGTGGGGAGTTGTAGTGATAGCGGGCCTCATGTTTGGGGCGGTTTTGATGCCATGCGTATTCTACCAAGCAAATATAATGACAATCCTATAGCAGCTTCTCGTCCTATGAGTGCTAGTGCGAGTGGTTTTGTACCAGGGAGTGGAGGAGGAGCCTTAGTTTTGGAGACACTTGAAAGTGCCCAAGAACGGGGCGCGACCATCTATGCCGAAGTGTTGGGAGGTGCGCAAAATAGTGGAGGACAACGTGGTTCGGGAAGTATTACCGCGCCGAATAGCGAAGCGGTGCAACGTTGTATAAAAAGTGCCTTGCAAAATGCAGTAGTTACCCCAAATCAGATCGATACGATTAATGGACATTTGACGGCTACCACCAAAGATGCTACAGAGATTGACAACTGGAGCAAAGCGTTGAACCTTTCTGGGAATGATTTTCCTTATATTAACTCTTTAAAAAGTATGGTTGGGCATTGTCTAGCTGCATCCGGAAGTATTGAGAGTGTTGCTTCCGTGTTACAAATCAAAGAAGGGTTTATATTCGGAAATAGTAATTGCGAAGATCTACATCCAGAAATAGCACAACAAGTAAGTCGAGAAAAAATACCAACTACAACGCAGGAGATACAACCTAATATCGTTGCAAAAGCCAGTTTTGGTTTTGGAGATGTCAATGCGTGTGTGTTGTTTGGAAGTTATAAAAAATGAAGTGCCGATATAACAGTTAGAAAATTTTGATTAACGATTAACGAATAAGGATTAACGATTGCTGATTATAACGATACTAAAAAATACTAGCTAAAATCTCAGTGAACCTCTGTGTATCCTTTGCGAAACTTTGTGTAACCTTAGTTAAATTAGTGGACTGATGAACGTTATTCGATTTGAAAAATAATAATAAATAATACCAATAATTAATATATAAATGACAAAAGAAGAAATCATATTAAAACTTAAAACCATTGCAGAGCCCTATGTTTTGGATAAGTCTTTGCTAGAGAATTATAGTGAAGACACCGATTTTGTAAAAGATTTACAAATCAATTCTGCCAATTTGGTGGATATTATCCTCGATGTCGAAGACGAATTTGCTATCGAAATCAATGATGAGGCGATGGATGGGATGCTAACGGTAAATGATGCCGTAACAGTTATCCAAGAACAACTAGCAAACTAAAAAAATGATTGGGAATGATATCGTTGATTTTGCGCAAGCAGCCAAAGACAGCAATTGGCGTCGCCGAGGCTGGTTGGACAAAATTTTTGTTCCCGAAGAGCAAGAGTTGATAGCCAATGCAATGAATCCTGACTGTATGGTTTGGTTATTATGGAGCATGAAAGAAGCGGCTTATAAGGCCCATCAACGTGTAGAACGCCATTTGCCTAGATATAATCCCAAGAGTTTTGTGTGTGCGTTAAAAACGCTGGGCACTCATAATTCTGGTCAAGCCGAAAGTGCGGGAGTTGTAAAGGTTGATAAGCATTGTTATCAAACAAAAAGTACGATCACAAGTAGCTATGTGCATACAATAGCATCCTTAACCATTTTTTCTAATAAAGGTATTTCTAAAACTATTAAAAACCCCAATACGGAGACTATCTTTGATCAATTGCAATCCAATTTACCACAAAGTAATTCAAACAATTATAAGCTTCAAAAAGATGCCTTAGGTATTCCGCAAATTTTTGATGGTGATTGCCAAACATCATTTTTGATTTCGATAAGTCATCATGGACGGTTTGGGGGGTGTTTTTTACGAACCTAATTTTTTTGGATATAAAAAAACCTTCCATTTTATGGGAAGGTTTTTCAGATCATTTATTTGAAATAATGCTATCGTACAAAATACGTAATATCTCGATAGGTTGTTTCCTCATTATTGAATGTTGAACTCTCAAAATATTCAAAAGTCATTGTATTTCCTGATACTTTTGCAGTACCTCCAAAAACATCACCTTCTTCATCAAATTCTACTTCACCGTTTTCACCATATTCAAATTCAACTAGTGTAAGTTCGCCGTTTGTTTCATTATATGCCCAATTTCCTTTTCCATAATAGGATCCATTAACAATATCCTTGAATATTGGATTACAATCAGTAGTATTAGCA
Organism: uncultured Flavobacteriaceae bacterium; assembly: GCA_964650425.1. GTDB lineage: Bacteria > Bacteroidota > Bacteroidia > Flavobacteriales > Flavobacteriaceae > Aquimarina. The sequence continues at coordinate 5,225 of CAZYRG010000043.1, read as the reverse complement.
TTGTTTGCTTCATAATCCAACCCTTTTTCGTTATAATTCTCATCATATCTGAATGTTCCGTTTGCATTAAGAACTAAAATTAGAGAGTTAGTAGTGTAACAATTTGAATTTTCAAAAGTTTGTGATTCTTGTGTAATATTGCAATAGTAGTAATCATCGCCACAATCTTCTACACCAACAGCTTCAGAACTTTCTAAATCCCCATTTAAGAAAAAATCACTTTTTGTATAGTTCCAAGTTCCGGATATAGAAGAATTTCCACCCCATGCTTCAATCTCAACACAAACCTCTTGTGGTAAGGAAATATTTCCTTCCGCATCATAGATACAAATTATATAACAAAATTTACCAGGAGGAATACTATCTTCAAAAAAAACATCAATTTCATCTTGGGTTTCTTCCATTTTATGTGCTTTTCTAGAAAGACCATTTTTCTTAGATTCAGAAAGATTTTTTAGTGCTTTACCAGAAAAAGCGGGAACATCATAATACGTTGAGGCTACAGTGTTATCTTCTGATTTGATTTGTATATAGGCACCTGCATAGTTATCAGTGGTTGTAAAAGCAATATCAAATCCATTTTTTAAGAAAGCACTTTGTTGATCATATCCAAGATTAAAGCTAATTGCACCATTTGGAGTAAGTGGGTTACCTTGAATTTTTTCAGCACCTTCAATAATAAGGCCATCGGACACTGTATTGGCATTTAATACCGTTTCTTCTTGAGCATTGATTGCTGTGTCATCAACAGATTGACCTCCATTATCATCGGCAACTGTTGTTGAATCATCTTTAGAACAATTTGTAAAGGCCATTGCAAGACAGACCAAACTTAATAGGGTAAATTTCTTCATTTTTTTGGTTTAAAATTTATTTGTTTAAAATATTAGAGTTGTTTTTTAGAAGTGTAGAGTTGGAGTAATTTCTTATCCTATAAAATGTTTTGTTTTAGAGTGCACATAGCACAAAAGTCCCTAATAAGGTGTTATATAACCTTTTCTAGGAACTATTTTTGTGGTAGGGGCGCTAATTATCTTTTGGGGAATGTGTGTGTCGTATTATTAGGTCTTTTATTTTCTACACGTACAGGGATCATAATTGGTGCTGCAGTGTTGTTAGTATTATTTGAGAAAATTCTAATTAAGTAGGAGGTAAGTACTTTAATCATGGTTTGTAATTTAGAACTACATCAAAGTAGTGGTTCGTATCTGACACGAATATACAATCAAATACAAGAAACAATGATAAAAAACATTATAATTCGATGAAATACACAATTTTTGATAAATTAGAAATTGGAAAAATGAAAGTACAAGCGAGTTTCCTTTTTCCAGCTTCTAACTCCCAACCTCCAAATTTTCCGCTTTCTACTTTCGTTTTTCTACTTTCTTTTCTTTTCTCAACTCCGAACTTCTAATCTCTTACTTCTAACTTACCCTTCTTTACTCGTCGCAGGTCTAATAAATTAATAGCATTTATACCCAGGTCGGAAACGTTTTTCTGTGTAAATCGCACTACTTCATCATAGTACAAAGGAATAATAGGCGCTTTTTGTAATAAGAGTGAATCCATTTTTTGATAGAGTTTTACACGATCTTCTTGAGAAGGAGTTATCAGCGCTTTCTCATACCAATCATCATATTGTGTGTTCTTGAAATGTGTGTAATTAGGACCGTTGGGTGCAAAGTTCTTGCTATAAAATAAGGAAAGGTAATTCTCAGCATCCGGATAATCGGCCACCCAGCTGGATCTGAAAATATCCAAATTACCAACAGAACGCTGTTTTCTAATGGTTGATGGCGGCATCACATCGATAGCCACAATAAAACCAATTTTTTCTAATTCGCGTTGAATATATTCACAGATGTCCAAGTACTGGCCACCAGTACTAATTGTAATTTTTGGCGAATCATCGCCTGTTGCTTTTTTATATTGATTTAGTAATTGTTTTGCCAATTGCGGCTGATAGTCATAGCCCTTTAAGTTATTAAACCCAGGTAGGCCTTTAGGAATAAAGCCATGATTTGCTGGAGTACCGATGCCATTGCGGAGGTAGGTAATCATCTTCTTTCGATCAAAACCATAATTCATCGCTTTTCGCAATAGTTCGGATTGTATTTCTGGTGTTTTGCTGTCTAGAAAAATGCCTAAATATTCGGTGTTGAGATAGGGTGCCGTGATCATATTGAATTGCGCGATATATTTGTCACGTAACTGTCCAGTAGGAGTAAGGAGTTCATCTTTATAAGAAGGATCCAAACTATTTAGAAAATCAATATTTCCTTGCACAAACTGCAAAAGTTCACTTTGTTTATCGGGCAAAAAAGTAATAGCTACAGCTTCGAGATAGGGTAACGAATTTCCTAATGCATCTTTCTCATAATACAGTTCGTTTTTGCGAAACACGAGTTTGACGTTTTCTTCCCAATGTTTGAATTTAAAAGGTCCTGTGCCTATTGGGTGACTACGAAAGTCATTTTGGTAATGAATCACAACTTCTTTTGGAACTACGGAGCAGAATTTCATTGCTAACAATCCCAAAAAAGCGGGAAAAGGTTTTTGGAGCTGTATGACTAATGTTTGCGAATCTTTTGCGGCAATGGTTGCGACATTTTGTAAAATCCAGGCTCCTGGAGAAGCTACTTTGGGGTCGCGTAATCGTTCTAAACTGTATACAAAATCCTGTGCAGTAACAGTTCGTGTACTATCTATACCAAATAATGGGCTTTTGTGAAAATAGACATCCGATCGTAGGGTGAATGTGTATTGTAAGCCATCTTCAGATACCATCCATGAGGCAGCAATGTCAGGTTGCACCTGTAAGGAATGATCCAATTGCGTCAACCCATTGTAGAGTTGATTGCAACCCCATATATTACGTTGGTCTTTAGCAAAAGCGGGATCCAAAGAGGTAATATTGCTATGTTCGTTATAGCGAAAAACTAAATGATCACGATTTTTTGTGTCCTTGTCTTTACAAGCAGTTAGACTCAGTAGTATACCAATGAGCCATAAGATGTTTTTTGTAAATTGATGAAGCTTGTATTGAGGCATTCTGATATTTTAGTAAACGAATAATAGTTGGTATCTTTGCAGCTTGGTAAAAGCCCCTAATAAATAATAGATACCATAGTTTCTGGTAAATATAAGAAGATACCGAAATAAGTTCGGCATGGAAAAAAAGAAAGTAGCATTTTATACCTTGGGTTGTAAACTCAATTTCTCTGAAACCTCTACGATTGCCAGGTCCGTTGTAGACGAAGGTTTTAATCGCGTAGATTTTTCGGAAAAAGCAGATCTCTATGTTATTAATACCTGTTCGGTAACTGAAAATGCGGATAAACGTTTCAAAACCATTGTCAAACAAGCACTCAAAGCAAATCCAGAAGGTTTTGTTGCAGCCGTGGGATGTTATGCACAGTTAAAACCAGAACAATTGGCAGCGGTAGATGGTGTAGATTTGGTCCTTGGCGCTACTGAAAAGTTCAATATTACGACCTATATCGATGATCTGACCAAAAATGATGATGGTACCATTCATTCTTGTGAAATCGAAGACGCCGATTTTTATGTAGGCTCCTATGCGATTGGTGATCGTACGCGTGCGTTTCTCAAAGTGCAGGATGGCTGTGATTATAAATGTACCTATTGTACCATTCCGCTGGCACGCGGAATTTCGAGAAGTGATACGTTAGAAAATGTGTTGAAAAATGCAGCGGAAATAAGTGCAAAAAATATCAAAGAGATTGTACTTACTGGCGTCAATATTGGTGATTATGGCAAGGGTGAGTTTGGAAATAAAAAGCATGAACATACCTTTTTTGAACTCGTACAAGCTTTGGATGAGGTTCCAGGTATTGAACGCTTACGGATCTCTTCTATTGAACCAAATTTGCTTAAAGATGAAACCATTGATTTTGTAGCAGAATCTAAGACGTTTGTACCGCATTTTCATATTCCACTGCAATCGGGGTCTAATGCTATGCTTAAAGCAATGCGACGACGCTATATGCGAGAATTGTATATCGATCGTGTACATCATATCAAAAATGTGATGCCACATGCCTGCATTGGTGTCGATGTAATCGTTGGTTTTCCTGGAGAAACGGAGGAGCACTTTTTAGAAACCTATAATTTTCTGAATGAACTGCCTATTTCTTACCTGCACGTATTTACTTATTCAGAGCGGGATAATACGGTAGCGGCAACAATGACCGACCCTGTTCCAGGTGCAGTTCGGAGTAAACGCAGTAAAATGCTACGGGGCTTGTCTGTAAAGAAGCGAAGGGCTTTTTATGACAGTCAATTAAGAACGCAACGATCGGTACTTTTTGAAGGCGAAAATAAAGGGGGGTATATTCACGGTTTTACCGAAAATTATGTCAAGGTCAAAGCTCCATGGAACCCAGCATTAGTAAACACTATTCATCATGTTAACTTATCAGGAATTGATGATGAAGATGGATTGGTACGTTTTGAATTTTTGGAAAATGAAAAAGGTGTTTCTGCTGTACAAAGTACATTTAAGCAGTTGTTGAAGTAGTAGTAAGCAGTTCTTTATAGCACTAAAAAACTACTTACTAATATGCCTTATTCATTATAAATTATTTCTAAATATTAATCCCAACAGGAAGTAATGATTTATATTTTCGGCGATTTTTACGCATGAATTTTGCGATTTCCGGACTTGTAGGAACTAATCGGATATTTCGATCTTCAATAATTTTGAAAACATCAACAATAAACTGTTCTCCATGTCCTTGTTCCTGAAGGCCGTCACTCATAATGAGTTTCGTTAAGAAGATTTTTCGCTCCTGTAAAGCGTATTCTATTTGTGCCTTTTCTCCTGCAATAACTGTTTCAAATTGACGCAAAAATTCGTTGTCAATGATTTCTAGAACTTCCTCATTCATGATGCATGTATTTTTCTAAAGTGATGTAAAAACTTCTCGTATCGTGTGCTCAGAACACAGAAGATTAAAGGAAATAATAGTAAATTTGGAGTACAAAGATACAAATTTTAGGCTTTAAACCTACAGTTTATACGTTAAAATGCCATGAAACGAGCATGTTAGAAGTTTGTCACTCAACAAGAATGATTGATAGCGAGCACATGTGACCTCTAAAACAATAGAATAAACATATGAAACGAGCATGTTAGAAGTTTGTTACTCAACAAGAATGATTGATAGCGAGCACATGTGACCTCTAAAACAATAGAATAA
>CAZYRG010000042.1:13092-19357 GCA_964650425.1 uncultured Flavobacteriaceae bacterium | reverse complement strand
GCGGAGGCATTCGCCGTTGGAAGGATTCAAATTATGCATTCATCGCATGCATGCAGTGCGATGATTTAAAAAGATGGAGTATGATTTAGATTGTGATAGTTTGAAGACTCAAACTTCACTGAGTAGATTTTATTGCAGGCACAATATTTTATACACACAGCGACAGCAACAGCTCACCATTATTTCGGCTAGAGTGTGATAAAATGACTGATCAACTATTGGCAATTCGCGCAGCGAAAGACGAGGAGCCATTTTTGCACACCCTCACACGTCTATATAGAATGCAAACTGATCTCCTACTTCGTTGATGTGTGCCTTCTCCTACCCACAACTACACAGCCAGATAGCTAGAAATAAGAGAGTAGTAAGCGAGTGTGTGGGTATTTATTTTATTCTGCGTCTGAAAATAAGAGAAATGAACATTTCAATGCTTCTTAAATCGAAAACCGGTTCGCTCCCGTCAGTTTTTAGCATTTTGAATCGTACATTATTTAGTTCTGCTGTGCGTATAGGATGAAATTCTAGGTTTTTAGGTTCGTGTGTGAAGTAGGGCACTTGTAATGCATCTTCTCCTTCTTTCTTTTCGTTTTTGGGGATGGGGAGATGAGTTAAGTATTGTCCGTATACATTTCCAATGAGACTAGGCATGACACAGTCAGAGTACAGTAACAAGTTTTGTGGGTATAAAAAGTCAAGTTGGAGTTTTCTTCTGCCTGTTAATATTTTTGAGGTCGTTGTTGGAAGGGCACCCACCCCACCTCGATATATTATACCCTCAGAATCCAACCCAAGAACACAAATTAACTCTGTAGGGAGAATGATTAAGAGTGTTTCTCTTGCTGTTGCATCTTTTACAATCGCACGAATTTTGACTTTTCCATCAGGATCCTGTCTGAGGGCTGCTTTTACAAGAACTTTTTTTCCAGCTGCAGCAAGCACTGTGCTGATATATGGCACAAAATCCTCCTCTGTATTATCTTGCTGATATGTAAAAGTCATATTTCCTACTTCTTTATCAGCCAAATAGTCATTCCACGTATTTACATTAAATTTTGATGGGAAGTCTTCAGCTCTTCTCACAAGTTGAATATTAAATTCTCCTCCCGGAAATTTTTTAAATAATGGGATTAAACTAATACGGCTAACAGCAATTTCCCACGGGTTTTGAGCACCATCAGGTACAAGGGAGTCGGGAAAATTAACCAAAAAATTGGCTGGATTTTGCATTTTATTACTTACATGAATTGTGTGAGTATCATAGATTTCATACTCCATCTTTTTAAATTTCAATACTACAACTGTGGGTTGTGCAATTGTACTTTGCAGTTCTGTTCCTTCAGGACTTACTATTTTTATATCAAACCTATTAAGGCGCGTTGAGTTTAATTCAAAATATTCTTCAGTGCTTGGTTGGTATGTTATAAATTCGTTTTTTGATTCACTATGGGGTGGTGCTACGAAGGAGGCTAATATTTTGGAAGTGTCATATTTGGGAGTAATTTGATCACATTCTACGAAGAATGGATTTTTCTTGTTAAATAGTTCTATACGTTTTTTCACTATTCTGCGAAACATAAAGTATGATTCTTTCCTGAATCCTTTTTGGAGAATTGCCGTTTTTGTAGCATCTTTCCCTCTGGCCAACGCCCTATTAAAGTTATCATGTCGTTTTTGCATCACTATAAACTCTTCTTCTAGACCTGCGAGCTCTCTCTTTATAATTTCATCCCCAACCAGCTCAGCGATATTTGATACTGTGATAGAACTTAGGCACATTTTCCATTTTTCTTGTTGGGGAAATATTAATTCTCGCGCCAGAATGTTCGTGAAATTAAAGACTGTATTTTCAGGACAAACATCATAACTAGAGTTAGATACTAAGGTAACAGAAAATTCATTTTGATTGGAGATCATTTTAGTATGTTTCGTGATGGGATCCAACTATTATATGATTCAGGGTAGCCTTCCCATTGAACGAAAGAGTGAAGTACTCCGTTCCTACGCTGACGATGAATAAGAACTTTTGCTACCTTAAATATAGATCCTTTTACAATTGATAACTCCTCAGGATAAAAATTTCCTTCCAATGGTTCATCTTTCCCCCATTGATTGAGAGTGTACATTGTTATAGGTAAATGATCCAAGACTTTTCTAACTACATATACTCTTGTTGTAAATGTTCTATCATACCCACGCGCATATACGCCTTTTATTTTTAAGATACGCACATGATCACCTTCTTTAAATTTGGGTGCTTTTTTTCTATGCGATTTTGTTTGTTCTTTTCTAAAAGCCTTATGCCTATAAACAGCCATAGCTTCGTTTATTTTATTCGCATTCTCAGACAGTTCGGCCTCGTTTGGTGACATTTTTATGATCCTATGATGCCGCGTGTTCATAATAGTCAATGCATTTTGTAGGAAGTCAATCCAACGTTCGCTAGATTTTTCGTTCATTTGCTGATATAGGATGCGCTGTAGAGATAAGTTAGCTCGTTCAATATGTGGTGCGTGACCGTTTGATGGATGTGTTATTTCAATGTTGTGACGTTTAAGCATTCTTGCAACTACTGCATTGATGTATTCAGTCCCACGATCAACGACTAGACGCGCATTATTTGAAATAGGCATTAATCTGTCAAAAATTTTCTCAAGCCCTACCAATACAGTTGATGCATTTTTATTCTTCAAGGGTACTGCCCAAACTTTTCTTGTGAATGTATCTTGTACTATTAAAATGTATTGATACCCCTCATTTTTTCGTACCATAGAAATAGGATTTCTCATGAATATAAGATCTGATTGAAATAGTTTTCGAATTTTGCGCACAAAATATGGGTTGTATTGTTTGGGTGGCTTAGCTGTGCGATACTTTTGGTATGTTGTCGTTGAGGGTAGTAACTGAGTTGCTGCATTTTCCTTTGTAACGAGTGGGATATGTTTTGCAACAATGTTTTGCCCACTATATGCTGCTGGGTTATTTGGATTTGACCATGACTCTAAAAATGTATCTGCATCCATCTAGCTAGCTAGTTTGTGTGTACATATAGTCTACAGTTATGATTAGGAAATGATTCGGGGAATAGCACTGTATACAAATTGAGATCATCTATAAATACTTGACACATAGCTAACCCCAATCACTCGTTTTCTATCCTTTGTGAAGAACACATCTACTACAAAATGTCTTTGAAATATACCCGACTTTCTCCTTTGGCATTTTCGCCCATTAGGGCAACAAATTTGAGTGCTGGGGTGGACTTGGTCTCCCCAGTACATTTTGTTGTCCCCTCATGGGGAAAACACCAAGTGTTTCTGGATTTGGCCTTTGAGTTGCCCTTAAACACATACGGGAGAATTGCTCCCCGCTCTGGACTGGCGTGGAACCAACACATAAGTATTGGTGGTGGAGTCATTGATGCTGACTATCGGGGAAATGTGGCTGTGATTATTTTTAATCACTCAGACCACAACGTCAGCATCATGCGGGGGGATAAGATCGCCCAGCTGATCTGTGAGGAGATCCAATATCCAATACTTAAGGAAGTATCGGAATTATCCCCCTCTGACAGAGGAATTTGCGGTTTTGGATCCACAGGTAGTGGAGTATGTATGAGCGCCCATCACTCGAACACAACAGCAACACCCTACAGACCGGAACACCCTTCAGCTCGTTGGTGCCCGGACAGTATGTATCGTTCTAGTATTCGAAATAGGGGGGGTGATCCTTACATCCATAACATGGAAGATTTCCTACCCACAGACAATGATCACCCGTATGCGAAACCCTGTAGACCACGCGGTCTAAAAAAACAGGGTCGGAAGATTCAAAAAACGCGGGAATCAGCAGCAAAACCGAAAGTTGCAAAGGAGATTGAGGTGATTGATCTCACCAAAGAGGAGGAGGATGAAGTGGATGAAGTGGATACTCCAACTCCACTGAATCTGAGGAACCGGGGTGAAGAAGAAGAAGAAAAATATAAACCGGAGGAATGCGATTCGGACGATATATTCCAACAAAGTCAAAAATTTTAAAAAAATAAAATGAACGAAATTAAAAATAAATATTTGAGAATCAATCAACTTGTGTATTTCATACTGTATAAGTTAGGAAAAAATAGTATTTTCAACAAGTCTGTTTTTTCGTCGACTTTTCTTAGATTTAGTTTCAGTTGGTGATGCGGCGATTCGTTTTTTGGCTTTAGCAACAGCTTTTTCCTCTTGTCTTAGTTTTTGCAGTAGTGCTTTTTCTTGTTGTTTAATTTTTTGGGTTACGGCTTTAGTTCCGCTCTGTAATGCAGCTGATTTAATGCTAGTTAATGCCGTTTTAACTTCAGGGTCTTTAAGTGCGTGCGCTCCTGCTGAGACAAGATGTTTAGTACCTTTTGCAAACAAAGGTTTTAATACACGAAAAATTGAGGAAAATAACCCTCCTAATCCACGACCTCGTTGGAGGTACCGACCTCGATGTATATTGGAAAGCATGATGCAATAGTTACTTTATTTAAATTGATTAGTTTTACTTAAATAGTAAGTAGTTCTATTCCATCTGATTAATGGAATGGACGTGCGCAATGTAAAATGTCATTTTAAAATTGAAGTTTCCTACTTGCCTGTCTTTATAAAACAATTGGATAATACGGAACGAAAAACAAAATGTAAACCCACCCTTTGTGTAATTAGATTAGCAAAGTTTGTTTATGTTTGTTTTTATAACGGTTGTGTTAATATCACAGGCATACGAAACCTTAATGGGTGTGAATCTGCAGTTGAATATTTCTCTCACGAGCTAAATCTGGACAAAAAACGATTTGGGTGTGTAAAAATTGACAACATTACAGCCACATACAAACTACACAGATATAAAATTGATTTACATACACTCTGCCAGCTAGCAAGAAGATCTACCACAGTGGTGAACACAAAGTATAATCGTGAACTATTTCCTTGTGCGTATTTGAAAACAAGGTTTGGTACAATTATTTGGTCAAAATCAAATGCAGTCTCCTGTGTTGGAATGAACTCAGCGGATGATCTTAAAAAACTATCTACTATAATCCAACAACTTTCTCAGAATGGAGTGCTGCGGCTACCTACTTAATGACCAGCATACGGGTGACGAGATATGTTTAGGTTGCGGGAAAATATTTGCTCAACTTACAAACATAACTACATCTCTTTGCATTTACAAACCAAACGTTCAACTAAAAGACATATGTGCAAACAATAATATTTCTAACGCGATTGAAGAAGATGCATTATGGGAAATTGCTCAGTCTACTCAGCCTATAAAACCGTGTTTTGTAGCCTTTTGCTTGTACAGCGCGTGCAAAAGGGGAGGAGCTAGTCGCACTCTTCAAGAAATTAGCAAAATGTTTGATATTGACACGGCCTCAATAGCTCAATATGAAACTGCACCTACTAGAGAAATTTGTCCTTCTGAGCTGGCTGGGAGAGTTTGCAATAAATTGGAAATAACAAATTTCAAATTAGTTCAAGCAGTGAAAACATTTGCGGATATCTTGTCCCAACGTGTTGTGTATTCATGTCCAGCTCAATCAGCTCTTGCACTAGCTCTCTGTTTTTTACCAGATATTTCTAAGAAAAACAAAGTACAAATCTCAAGAGCGTGCGGAGTTACACCATCCTGCCTACGAAGATTGAGCAGGATATATAAAGCTGACATTCTTGCAGAATTGTCAGAGTATTACAAACACTCAAAGGATTCAGACAAAGATTCAGACAATCATGAGCGTATTTGAGAAATCCTATGTTCCTGAGGAGGAAGACACTACCAGTGAGGAAGAAGAAGATATTGATGGAATGATGGAAAATGCCCGCGTTGAGATACCCTCAACAGCTAAGGACATGGATGGATTTTGGCAACAGCATGGTGGGATTACGGAGAAGGAAAGAGTGGATATTGATATAATCCTAAAGGATTATTATCAAAATAAGCGTGGAATTGTTCCAAAAACGCAAAAAGCACTTCGTGCAATTATAAATTTTGGAGCACATGTGGACAAGCGACCTGCGCAGTACACCAAAAGTGAATGGTACGCACCGAAGCTACTGTCATTAGTGCGTCGGAAGAAGCGTGGATCAAAAAAAGTTGCATTAAGCAACTCATCAGATCCAATGCTATCGTCCACTTTACCACCAGCTCCACCTCTCCTACAGACTCCCTCAATTCCCCCACAAACTCTACCTACTGCCATTCTTCCTTCAACTGCTATTCCACCTATTCTTCCTTCAACTACTCTTCC
>CAZYRG010000042.1:10283-12992 GCA_964650425.1 uncultured Flavobacteriaceae bacterium | reverse complement strand
GGGGGCAAGGATTGACTGCAACTGTTCGACGGTATTTACGTTTTGAACGTAAATACGTCGATCGGAACAAAAAGATGGCAGAGTTTTCCTTTGATATCCCCCAAGGCTGTATTCCTCATTTGCGAAAAGGGCTGAACAAAATTGAATAATTTTGCAAGTGTTTTATTAGTTTCAAAATATTCTCTATACATACATTATCATTATCTTTTGGGTTAGTAAACTTGATTAGTTTCGGTTCTTGTTTAGCATTCAGTCTTAGCACAAAGAAAATGCAGTAAAAGCCGCAAAAGTGTGAACTGTTCCTTTGAAGCTGATTTTGGTAGACAAATGATGTTTTAAAAGCTGCAAACAGCTGAGCTAGCTCTGACGGGAAATGTGTGAGGGGAAGAGCTAAAGAATCAAAAATCCACATTTTTTTCTCATCTTTAAAAATGGTAATAAAATGTGATCCTATTTCATTTACTTTTGACAGATTGCAGATAAAGCAAGTTTTAGCTTTCATTAGTAATTCAGGTGGAATATTGTTGGAAGAATAAACTCCATCAAAAAGTTGTAGATTTAATCTATCTAACAACTGTTCCATATATACATTTGAAATTCCAAACATTATGTCACAAGGATAGGGTTAAGAATAATCTTGCGGTTCGTAATAGGACCAGTAACTTGAAATTTATCCGTGTATGTGCAAAGTGCAAGAATGGTAATTCCTGTAGAAAGTGCGTCAGCAAATTTAATATCCAATTCAATTCCACCAGTTTGTTTTTCATGCACATGCAGTCCCGCGCATTTGTCTGCCGTCAAGTCAAATGGAATAATTGTGGCGCCAGCTAGAAAATCTTCGTACTCAATCAGGCAGGGTTCATTAGTGTTTCCAATTCCAATATTGTCAAAGAAATGTCGATATGCTAAAATAGCTTCTCCATTTTTAAAATCACATTCTAAAGGTTGACCAGGGATAGAGACAGAATTTTTCTTCAAGCAAATGCTCTCCATGTTAAAATGTTGAAAATTAAATCCATTTTTAGTAGGATCACCATTGAACGCCTTTGAATCTAGTAGACAAATTGTGACGGTTTCAGGCAGGGTCCCTGTATACATGCTTTGCCAAAGCACATTATGTTCATTTGCTGGCACTTGCTTCGTTCTAATAGTGCCGCGAGTAATATCGTAGTTTGTTTTAAGACCCTTGCTTAACTTAGCTTCATGCTTAGCATGAATTTTTGGGTCCAATAAAACTCGATCAAAAGCAAGATAAAAATCGTGGAAAAAGATACCATAAGTATCTGCTTGTGTTCCATCCGCTGGAGGTTTTGTTTGTAGATAATATGTAGGATCGTTTAGGGAGAATACGAAGGTGAGATCCACTCCTGGAAGAATATACTTTGACATTGTAGCCAACTCAGTATGTAAAACCTCAGACATTTTTACACTTCGCGAATTTTCAATAAACAAATGACGTTGAGCGATAGCACTATTGCCTTCGAAATCATCATGTTTTCCTGGTTGGTCTTTGATCCAGTATGAACATCTTAAATGTCCTTTAGCAGCCGTTGGTCCGTATGATGCCATTGTTTCAATCATCGCTTTTTGAGGATAAGCAGCGGTCGATATTAGTGTGATAGGGGTTTGGTTCACATATCCTTCAATGCAGCGAATAATTCCTTTTGTAAACATATTGATTGGTGAGACTTTATCTTTGTCATCCGCCACCAAAGCTACCCAAGAACTTGATTCTTTATTATACTTCATGATTTTAAAATCTCCATGCACTCGAAAACTAGCTGGATCAATGTAATAATCTCCCTCCGGTGGTATAGTAATGTGCATAGGTCCTGTGTTGGAAATTGCATTTGGGCGAACAATACAGTTCTTTCTAGTTTTGGCAGATTTTTCAATAGGATCATCACCAAATAGATCAACAGGTCCCCATATTCCATTTGATTCTTGACCCGCTTCAAAAGCGGGGGTAGCAATGTTATTAGTCGCCATTATTTAAGTCAATATTTCCCTCTAAAACGTGAGAACGTTTTATTCTTTTTAAGGAGATGACTGTCTTAAATACTTGCACAGACCAGGTTTATGCCGTTGAGAGAGGGGGTGAGAATATTACGGAACTAATGCGAGAAGCAGAGGAAATAACTGACAATATAGAAAAAATAGAGGAAATATTATCAGACAGTGAAGAAGTAATTGAGGCTACAGAAGATGTTATAGGTGCAGTGATTGAGTTGCAAAAAACCATGCATCAACTAAATTGGACACATATTGTTGTAATTCTGCTTCTAGTAACTCTTGTCTACGGAACAAAATGTATTTCTAATTTCATATTCTAATTGAAATTTGTCAAATTTGCAGTTTAAGTAATAAAAAAAACTACCCCTTATATTGTTAGATCAGATCAGATCTTGAATTTATTCAGTTTTCGCGCATCGATTCCAACACATCTACTTTTCTTTCAATTTTTTACTCGCCAATAAAATGATTGCTAAATTTATCTTGGTTGTGTTGTTCACTCTTGGCAATTGCGAGAGCAATCCAAGTCTGTCATTTGAGGATGTGCTGAAAGCATATGCTCCAGAGGAGTGCCCAACTCCCTGTCCCTCCCCCGCATGTCCCGCTCCCATTGTGACCTGTCCGAAGGTTTCTTGCCCTCTTTGCCCTACTCCCAATCTGACCTGTCCTAAAGCTTCTTGCCCTCCTTGTCCTACT
>CAZYRG010000042.1:4704-10183 GCA_964650425.1 uncultured Flavobacteriaceae bacterium | reverse complement strand
TTTCTTGCCCTCCTTGTCCTTCCCCTACTTGCCCTACTCCCAATCTCTCCTGCCCAACGACCAAGATTCTCACAAAGGTGAGAAAAGTGAACAAAAATATTGGACGCATGGCAACAACTCTTGAGGTAAGAGATATATATTTTTACATTAGAATTGATAAACATAGATAGTAAAAACATTTTTTATAGCATCGTTCAAAAAGTGGTGCAACGCGCACACATCTGGATGCGTGGGGGGCAGAACTCGTGCGAAAATTGTCAAAACACCTCATCGTCGGACAACACTTCCGAAGTGTGGAGGGGCAATTGGAGCACATAACGAAGCGTTTGTCTGAGGAGAGTGGGGGGTGTGGAGCTGTCTGGATTAAGAATCATCTGAAACGAGTGGAGGTACAAAGATAATGGTTAAAAATATATATATTTTAAAATTTTTCCTTTTTCTATACCAGAATACTGTGATTGAAGAGATCAAGAGAGAAAGAAAGGTTCCCAAGCTTGACCAAACCTCCTGTAGGTGTGGAGATGTTGCACTGCAAGTAAGTTGTGAGAAAGCCATTAGCAGCTAAAATATAAGTAACTGAAAGTATAAGTATACATTATTTACAGAATATCACAAACAGAGTCATGGGGCGAGTGAGTGACGACCTCCGTAAACTCCAGCAATCCATGTACGAGCGCACCGTAGACAACAACAAGGTGCTCAATCGGGTGGCTGATGAGCTTCGTAAACTTCAATATGGGGTTTACGAAGATAGGAAGGCGCTTGTGGAACAGGTGGAGGAACTGAAAGTAAGATTAGATTACTCTGAAAAGATAGAATAGATTTAATAAGGTCATATTTCAGAATCTCACTCGTGGCCTCTTCCACATTCGGGAGTTGAACAAGCTGGAAGTAAGTATTATAAAATATACAGCTATAGCTAGCATGCCAACTCTTCTCTATCTCCCTTTTTTCTTGTTCTCTTCTTTTTATACAGCTTGCATTTCGCAGTGTCTAACTCACATTGCATCTAACTGGCTAGACAGTAGTCTAGACTAAAGCAATAAATTCTGTGTATTTTGACAGCTTTTTTTCTTCTTTTCCCAATAGAGCTAGGATATTCCGGTTTTGTTTGTGCTGACGAGGGAATGAACTTTGGATTTGCACATTTACACCAAGCCCACCCAATAGAGCTAGGATATTTCAGTCTGTTTGTCTGTTTCAGAAACTCGATGACGAGGGAGCGACCTTTGCACATCTCAAACAGGAGAATCTTGCAACACCAAGCCCACCCTGTTTATCAAAGATGCTAATGATAATAGTAATAATTATATGGCACATTTTGTGATTCAAACATAAATAATTTATATGTATAAGAGTGATACAATAATAATATAATATACTTAACAACATATGGTACATAGTTTAGATTCAATTGAACCGTGGGGTAGTGTATGAATTCCGCAATTTTTTAAGTATCGTTTATCATCTGTAGTTGAAAGTGCAATTTTTCGCAATTTTTGAGTATAAAGGTTATGTTTTTTAGATCGGATGCAATACATTTCAGCGTGTACAACTTGAAAATTATTGACAACATTCCTAAAAGTTTGCATTGTAAGTTGTGCTCTTGCGGTCTTTGTTACACCTTTACAGACGACGTTTGATTTCTTTAACTTAGAACTTCGATTTTTTACTTCAGTAATGTAACATTTTGATTTGAGGCCAATAACTTCGGTCATGTAATTTCCGCAGTTTTCATCTTTAAAGTATCCTGGAACTGCTTTGTGCTGTTCACTAAATCTTGGGTGGTCTTTGGGGTAGTTGGAAAAATCCATGCAGTCTGCCAATCTATCCATTGCTTCAGATCTACTCATATTTCGAATGTGTAGTATAAAAGAATCTGTGTCAGTTAAAACTATGGACACATTTTCTTTTCCTAGTGCGGGTTGAATAAATTGATACCATGAGCGGTACATATGTTCTTTACTAAGTTCTAAGATAGAAAACCCTGTTGCATATAGTCGATCAAGCTTGATTGTCATTTTTGAGAGATAGACGCAAACCACATTTTCATCTAATATTCTATGCCCTTTGTACGCAATTGAGTTATAATATTTCTGTAAAAAATGTGCTTTGGTGCAAATTTTTACTTCAAAGTGTTTGCGATTATTTTGAATAAATTTTCCGTATACAGCATTCATAAACAACTTCCATAACATTTTTTCAAAAACATTTTGAGCTTCTACACGTTTTTGCGTGCATTTGTCGATGTATGGTTTTAAATACCGTTTTTGTGTGAATTTTATTGCGCGGTGAACATATCCTATTTCAAGACCAGCTTTCAAATACGTTTGCAAATTTCTATAATGAAGTACGTATCTTTGTTTATCTTTCACATTTGTAACGAGCTTCTGAGCACGATATTTTTTTGCTTGCTTCTCCCCCCTTAAAAGTTGTAAACTAGCTTGTGAAAATGGTGAAAGATCATCAAACGTAAATTCGCAATGATCAGGCAATAAGGGAAGAGATGCATGATCAGCATGTAAATGATTAGGATATTTCAAATCAACTTCCAAAATAAATCCAAGATCATTATCAATTGGAATGTGTTGAACGTTTGATTTTAATTCTGTCAAATCAGCATTAGAACACCACTCGTAATTACTGTGCGGCATTGGCGCAGACTGAGCAACAGAGTATAAATTGTTTGCATCAATATACAATAATTGGTCTTGTACTTTGTTTTCAATATTTTCCCCCTCTTTTTTATCTTCGTAGTTAGCTAGCTGAACGTGTCGTTCGTTTACAAAAGAAACTCCTCCTCTTATGTTTTTTTCACACAGTGCAATCATCTCTGGATCAAACATGAGTTCAATAGGTTCATCCAATCCTGCTAGCATACAGTCAAAAGCTAATTGCGGGGTAGATATATATTGTGTACAATCTAAGTTGAATTCTGTTTTCACCATGTCTCTAAATTTTACCATTACTTCGAGTAGGAGAACAGTATCTAGACGACAGTATAAGTGACAGTATTCTAACATATTTTTACACTCAAATTCCTTAAAAACGCGAATAGCGTGTGCATATTCGTCGTCACTTATGTCCGTACCACGTAGTAAACTTTTAAAATGTTTTTGTTTGGGAAATGAAGTGGTGTTCAATAATTTTGTGGTAGATGAAGCCCATTCATATGGGTAAATACCCTTCTGAAGTAGTAAATCCTTTAAATGAGGAAACTTCATAAAACAAGGAATTTGATCAAGCATTGGAAAATGATGCTCAGATGCGCGAAGGTTAGTAACAAGCGAATCTAATGACGAAGGTAACAGTTCAAGAGAGTCAACAAAACTTATTTTGCCAACACTAACTGTTCTAAATTTTTCCATGTTATAAGGAAGACCTTGTATACGACTTTGACTATATTTCAAACCCTGCAAGATGAATTGTGAATCATAATTCCGGAAGTTGTGAATAAATATTGGTATTTGTCTAGCGACTGTTCTACGCCAGTTACAATCGTGGTGTGCTGCACCAATAAATTGTCCAGTATAATGACAATGATCGCGTACTTTTGATTTTCCACTTGCTCTATTTGAAAAATATCCTTGACACAAACAACATCGCACAGCTGCTTCAAATGCAAGATTTTCTTCTCGCGTATAGTCTGTTTTAATTTTGTTTTGTTGAGTAAGTGGGTAAAATGTAGTTTCAACATAATCCAATGTTTTGAAAAACAGTTCCATAACATTTGCCTCGTGTGATTCTGTCTTTTCATATAGGATAGTGCCTAATTTATCAACTAAACAAAGTGAATATGTGGTTGGAATTTGATGATGACAATCAGTTGTGTTATGCATGCAGTATTTTTTATCACCCTCTGCATGACAATTAGCACAATTGTACTTGATAGCATTTTGCTTTCGAGATATAGGAACAACAGAAGCTTCAAAATCACATGTACCAAAAATTGCTTGAAATTCGCGCTTACTGTGTGATTTAAACTCAATCATTGATCCTTCTTCAGGATACTCAATTTTTACGGGTTTGTCTAACGAACATGTCTCTTGATGTCGAATCAGCGCAGTGGGAGTTGAAAAACTTACCAAACAATAACCACAATGATAATACCTATTATGTGAATCACCACAAAAAAGATCAAAATTGTTTAAATAAACGTAATGATGTTCAACATCACTATTCTCCACCAACAACAAATTAATATTTTTCCAATTCTTATTTGCTGAACTAACATAGACTGGCACGACATCATCATTTAACACAGTATACACATTAATTCTAATTTTCAAATGATCATTTTTTCGTTCAAATTTTGCAACTTCTCGCACTTCAACTGGAGTTGTGATTCCTTTTGTATTAAAATGTGTACTGGTATATGCACGCGCTAAGATTCCTAATTTTTTGGAGCCAAGAGCCCAATTTTCTTGCGGCATTAGACCAATAGCAATACTGTTAAAGAAACATTCCTTATCCAAAGTTTCAGCATCTATTATATGCTTTCGTCTGCTGCCTTTGATTCGTGATCCTAAATTACACCCGCCATGAATATGCAGACTACCCACCTCAACATTCGCACCCAAAACTTCGTGCAATGACCAACCAGAACCAGAATGCAAAAATTGTTCGTTTCTAGCAACAAGGTCTAACATAGCATCATCTGCATAGTTGGAAATTAGATGACTAGTGCCTAATAAAACAGGTTTTGCCAGTGATCGGAGGTAAATATTACGCACGTCTGCAACATTACCGAGCTCGTCATATTTAGCGTACTTTGCTTTAAATATAAGTGAAAACTTGAGCATAAGCTTCAATTGAAGTTGATATTTTATCAGTTTTGTAATTGCAAGGCCAAGATTAACAAAAGCGGATTCGAGAGTAAGATGCTCACCATCTTTAAATTTTTGGTGGAATATTTGAAGTTGTCGATTAAATGCAGATTCAATTTCGTGAAATGGGCTATTAGGTGGGGTGTTATGATGATCATTTGCATGGTTAGAGAATTGTCTTTCAGATCTAAATTTTTCAGGACATCGTTTGCAATTAAATTGGATTTGTATATGATTACGAGATATATGACTTTGAGCACGTCTAACATGTTCATCACACAAGGGACACTGTACAACAGTATTGGCTTCATTAATAGGCATATTCCAGTGTCGTTCAATTACGTGTCGTCGAATATTACCAAGTCTTTGATCTTCAAAATCGCACTCGTTACAGACATAGGTTTTTCGGTATAGTACTCTCAATATAGGCGCCATGATGATGATATAGTCGAATCAAACAAATTCGCAATATAGTCGAATATAGGTATAGGGCAACACTTTCAATCAAATTCGCAATATAGTCGAATATAGGTATATGGCAACACTTTCAACAGAAATTCGCAATATAGTCGAATTAGGTATGTGGCAACACTTCAAACAAATTCGCAATATAGTCGAATATAGGTATATGGCAACACTTTCAACAGAAATTC
>CAZYRG010000042.1:0-4604 GCA_964650425.1 uncultured Flavobacteriaceae bacterium | reverse complement strand
GCAATATAGTTGTCTCACAGTTCAGTAAGAGCAAACTACATCGAATTGGCAACAGAAATTCGCAATATTGTCGAATTGGCAACACGTATGATTGTAGTTGTCTCACAGTCAAGCAAGAGCAAACTACATTGAATCTGTAACTTCCTAACCCTTTTATACTCAGTTACCCAACCTCTAAAAATAAAACAAAATACAATTTGAAATTGTAGAAAAAAAAATTTTTTTATTGACTTTGTTTGGTGTATATATACGTTGTGTCCCATTTACTCTCATCAATGTTTGCACATATTGCAAGCTTGAGGTACTCTGCATCCGTCAACAGACGCAGAGCGTTCCGGCGACCGATGTAGCTCCTCAGTTTCACTCCCTCTCCCGACTTGACAATTTGAACCTTTTTTAGCTGGTTCAAGGTTCTATTAGTTAGTGAGACGTAGTCTCGAACGTCTCCCTGATAGATGGGCGGAGTTGAGGAGGAGGAGGAGGACGCCATTGGCTGATTTGCCGGAGCAGTCAACAAAGTTGACTTGTCCGGCAAATTGAACGTCGTGATTGTCGACGCGTCCTTGCAAGGTGGAGACTCCTCAGTGCTAGTTGTTGCGTCGACATACCAAACTTCCTTCTTATTCCTTGGCGATCTTCTCTGTGATTTTGCTGGGGTGTTTTGTTTAGTCTTCATTGTCTATTTTCTCTTTCTCTAACTGTGGATAGAAGTGAACTGTGGGCAATACACTGCTCACTTCAATTTAAAGGAGATTTTTTAGTGGAATTGGCCTAGATGAAGAAAATGCATTTTGACAGATTTGCAAAAACTTGATCACGCCGCGAGCTATATTTAAGAGTGTAAATATAGTTGTTCTATATGTGATATTGGCATGATGACAAATAAAGCGTTTGACCTCAGCTTAAAATGTCCGTTTACTATGTTAGTAAGCGGACCGTCTGGTTGTGGAAAGTCAACATTTGTAAGAGAACTTAT
This sequence comes from uncultured Flavobacteriaceae bacterium, assembly GCA_964650425.1. Classification (GTDB taxonomy): domain Bacteria; phylum Bacteroidota; class Bacteroidia; order Flavobacteriales; family Flavobacteriaceae; genus Aquimarina. Next base: position 3,628 of record CAZYRG010000042.1, on the reverse strand, counting down.
TGGACCCGACAAAAACATATATAGCAAACCTCTTGGACGCGTTGTTTGGTTTTATAAAACCTATCAAGATATATACGAGGCAATGAGATGGACAGGTGAGGTAGAGCAATTTGTTGAGGGTATGTGTACTATGGAATGGATTTCTGAAAATGTTGACAAAGACGAAAACTGTACAATTGTTATAGATGACATGGCCTTACAAGCAACTACAGATACTGCTCAAATATTTACAGTTGGCTCTCACCATAATCGTGTTAATGTAATATTTATCTGCCAAAACATATTCACCAAAAATGATCACTTTCGTGAAATGTCATTGAATGCTACATACCTGATACTATTTAAGAATGTAAGAGACAAACTTCAAATATCAACCTTTGCAAAACAATTCTTGCCAGGAAAAACGAAAGAATTTGCTGCTATTTATAAAGAAGCCACAAAAAAACCGCATTCGTACTTGATGCTAGACACTCATCAAAAAACAAACGACGCGCACAGAATTCTAGCTAATTATTTACAAGAGGAAGGCGACCCAATTGAGCTATTTGAAATAAAGCAATGAAACGACGCAGTGTAGCTCTCTACCAGCATGACATAAAACGTCTATCTAAATGCACAATACATAACAACTTCTTGCATCAGGAAACTGAGTGTGTGATAAATTTTTTGTTGAAATGTCTAGCCGCCATCATAAGAAAAGACCCTCTCATGCATGAACACATCTGCAGTGCTGACAGACAAACTGCAAAAAAACTTATGTACCCTTTCAAAAATGAGTATATGCATTTAGCAAATTTCAAATCTCACCCAAAGATTATTCGGGAAATTAAAAGTCAGAAAGGGACTGGAATTATTCTTTCCAGCTTGATAGCTGCAGCAATTCCTTTAATCACATCACTTGTTGAAAGTATTGTAAAGAAAAAATGAACTGAACAATATTTAAGAAGAGATCTATGTCTTATAATGTATAACTAGTACTCATCGTTTCAACATCATGTCTAATGAAACAGGATATAAGCATATGTATGCTGTTCCAAAAGCTAGTTATGATGCCTACATTCAAAGTAAAAGTAGACATCAGTCGCAGGAACCTTCTAAACGCGTAACTTTTGGACCAAATGAGATAAAGGAAATATCACCTCGTGGAAAAGGGCGCCCAGTTCGTAAAAGAAAAAGAAATGCTAAGCCTGTAGTAATTCCACCCCCACCTACAGATGAATCTGATCCAGAACCTGAAGTGACTGAACCTCATCACCGTAGAGATCCTATTCGCCCTCCCCCACCTCGTAGACTAAAGCCACACCAAAGAAAGACTAAACAAGAGCAACCAAAAAAATTAGTTAAAAAGAAGTATGTACATATTCCCAGAGTAATTAAACCTCAACATCGTAGAGCTCCTGTTCGCCCTCCTCCACCACGTAGGCTGAAACCTCATCAAAGGCAGCAAGAAACTTCATTAGAATCCAGTGAGGGGAAAAAAACTGAAACTGAAAAGGAAATTAATACGCGCCTACAAAAGCTGAATAAATATTCCTTTAATCCATCGCATATTGTTGGCTTCAAATATGGAACACGTCCACAAAATTTAACAGAGCATCAAGCTGCTGACATAGCTCTAGCTAAAAAGGCTAGTGATTTAAGAAGGCAAGTGTTACAACCTAAAGGCACACCACCTAAAACCCCTAAACCCAAAGAACGATCACCCCCCTCCATACTACGTAGTTTAAAAATAATGGGGAAAAATTTGACATTTCTTGCGCGAAATCTACCAGCTGAAACGATGAGACAACTAAGAATAGCAAATGAAGAGGATGATAAAGAATTGGCTGCAGAAGCTGCTGAAGATGAGAGGCTAGACAGAGAGACAGCACTAAATCACGAATTTAATGCACTAGTGGCGAGAACTGCGGAGTCTGCAAAAAAAGCTGAAAAGGACAAGGATAAAGAATTTGAACGACTTGCAAGTGCTGCTAAGGCAACTGCTGAAAAACAAAAAAGAAGGAAAATTCGGTATGCTGAATTTACTAGCAATACTCCCAACCCAAACAGCAGCGCTGAAAAACAAAAAAGAAAACAACGCTATGCAGAATTTGATAGTAATACTCCCAACCCACAGCTGTCTATACACCCTCATGCATCTTTGGGTGCTAGTCCTGCTCTTAACAAAGTTAGAACTACTGGTCCAAGTGCTATTATTGGTGGTGCTAGAAGGAAAACATATATTGAACAACCTAACACAGATAAACAGCAGTATACTGGTCCACTCATCTCGCGCCCGCTCCCTGTTTTTGCTATAAGCAACGGCGTGCCTAAGGAGAGAAATCAGAACGGAACGCCAATTGCGCAAAAAACAAGAAGTCGTACTGCTGCTAAACAAGATGCATCGTACTCGTATAACTAGAAATTGAAAATAGATCATGCCATGTGACATAATGGGGCAAAATAATGATGAGCTGTTGCTGTCGCTTTGTGTATAAAATATTGTGTGTGCAATAAAATTTATTCAGAGAAGTTTGAGTCTTCAACTAATTCACAGCTAGAGAAAAAATGTTGTTCAGCATTGAAGGACCCATTGCTTGCGGCAAGACCACGGTACTTCGTGGTTTAGCAACGAGGGGAATACATGTATTCCCCGAACCAACTGCTACTTGGAAACCGTGGCTAGAGGAGTACTACGCTGGCAGTACTCCTGAGGCGGCATTGATTCTGCAAAGAAGAATCCTTGCATCTCTCATACTCAGACACCACCTAATCGCCGAGTTCCAGGACCAATATCCGAATGGTATTTTTGTCATGGAGCGGTCGTTGTTTTCAGCTGTGAGTTTATTTGCAGAAGTAAACTCAAGGCTCCGACCGCATCCTGCATGGGAGGGTGTGAAGGAACAGATCATCCGTGCTTTTGAGGAATACGAACGGGGGAAGGTAATTGCACTTGCTTTGCGATTGCCTTTTGAAGAAACCATAAGAAGATCATTAGCACGTGGTAATCCTGACATCAATGCATCCGTCGACTATATGTATGCCATTCATGTTCGGTCCTCGGTCTTAGAAAGAAGTCGGCAACAACTGGTGGTGGACTGCAGGGGTGCCTCACCAGAAGAAGTATTAAACACAGTAGAACGATTAATTCGATCAAATCATGCCTATTATCAATAAATTTTCAAAATTCTTTTTTCCATCGCATTTTTTCATTCCTCACTAGCTAGCTATTAGTAAGGAGAGCGCTTTAAACATTGCACACCCGCACTCATGCGCTCTAGACTATAGCTAGCTAGTAAAAGAGAGAAAAAAAGTACACCGCTCAGAGCGCGCTCATAGACATTTAAGACTATAGCTAGCTAGTAAAAAAGAAAGAGAGAAAACAGTACACCGCTCAGAGCGAACTCATAGACATTTAAAACTAGCCCAGCTCCAGACTATAGCTAGCTAGTAAAAAGGAAGAGAGAAAAAAGTTTAGGAAAAGGTTTAAGATCTTACTCTAATTCATCGCACTCTAATTATCACAATCTAAATCATCGCACTGCATGCATGCGATGAATGCATAATGAAAGCCATTTGAACGGCGAATGCCCTCGCAGCCGCGCATCGGAATTGCATATCATAAAAATTTGAGAAACACCACAACATA
>CAZYRG010000041.1:12109-19502 GCA_964650425.1 uncultured Flavobacteriaceae bacterium | reverse complement strand
GCTAAAGCCGTGGCAGAGAATCCTGCAAAAACGACGGAATGTATAGCGCCAATTCTGGCACAAGCCAATAAGGCGATGGCCAGCTCAGGAATCATAGGGAGGTAGATGCAAACACGATCTCCTTTAGTAATACCTTGATCTTTTAAAACGTTGGCAAATTTGCAAACACGCTCATGAAGTTGTCGATAGGTAATATGCTCAGCAGCTTCATCGGGATTATTGGGCTCAAAAAGGATGGCAGTTTTATCGGCTCTAGTCGCAAGATGTCGGTCAATACAGTTTTCTGTAATATTCAGTTCTGCACCTTCATACCATTTGACCTCTGGTTTGGAAAAATCCCAATCCAAAACCTTATCCCAACGCTTACGCCATAAGAAGTGTTCTTCGGCAATTTCTTCCCAAAATACCTCAGGACTTCTTAGGGATTTACGATATACTTGCCAATATTCTTCTAGATGTTTTATGTGATAATTACTCATTCGTAATTTATTATTAGTAGTGTCTTTTTAAAGTGAGCTAAATATACTAATTTGAGATAAAATAAGGTCTAGAAGCAGTGATGAAAACAAAAAAGCTATGCCAGCATGTGGACATAGCTTTTATGATAGATCGTAGTTGTTTTTATTACATGCGTTTCAGTATGACATAGGCAACGTCATTAGAAGTTTCTACAGGCGTGAATTGCGATGGGCGCTCGGATCCATCTTCTGGAAACAACTCTAGTTTCACAGTATCTTCATCGATAAATTCTACAAGACCTTTCATTTTCATTGAAAAATCTTCTTCCTCTACAGAAAGATCTACCCAATTTGGAGTTTTGTTGGAGTCAAATTCATAGGTAAATGTAGGAGAAGCAATCCCTTCTTTAATCATGTAAGCTGTTTTATCATTTTTGAATTCAAACTGCTCCCCTTGTTTGTCTTTGTTAGTAACTTCCCACTTTCCCACAAGTGTGGTGTTTTGAGAAAAGCCTGTGAATGACATGAAAAAAAGCATGGCGAAAAGTGTAAAGATTTTCATCATTTAATAGTGTTTTTGGTTAATATTGATTGTTTAGTGTTGCACCCGAAACTATGATAAATAGCTTTGAGATTGATTATTAAGGTATTAATTTTTTTTGGATAAACCTGAATAACCTGTTATAATTTTTTTTAGAAGCGGTACTAATCACGGTTAATTTGAGCCAAAATAATTGTTGCTATTGTCTAGGATGATAGGTATGCATGACTTCCCTGAGATGAGATCGGTCAAGATGCATATAGACTTCTGTTGTGGTGATACTTTCATGACCAAGCATTAATTGTATCGCACGTAGGTCTGCACCATTTTCTAATAGATGCGTAGCAAAAGAATGCCGAAAAGTGTGCGGGCTAATATTTTTATTAATTTGTGCTTTGATGGCCAATTGCTTTACAATCGTAAAAATCATAGCTCGCGTTAATTGTTTACCTCTTCTGTTTAGAAATACAAAATCTTCATGTCCCTTTTGGATGTTGAGGTGGTTTCGAATATGATCGGTATATAGGCTAATGAACTTTTGTGTCGTTTCACCAATAGGTACAAAGCGTTGTTTGTTCCCTTTGCCAGTAACGCTGATAAAATTTTCTTTAAAAAATAAATCCGAAAGTCGTAAATCTAATAATTCGGTAACTCGTAGACCACACCCATAGAGTGTTTCTAGAATAGCTCGATTACGTTCGCCTTCGGGTTTGCTTAGGTCTATGGCGGCAACCAATAGGTCAATTTCTTCTACAGAAAGTGTGTCTGGGAGTTTGCGACCAAGTTTAGGAGCTTCAATTAGTTCCATGGGGTTAGTCGCTCGATAATCTTCAAAAACTAAATAATTAAAAAAGCTCTTGAGCCCCGAAATGATACGGGATTGCGAACGGACATTGACCAATTTGGCAGTCTCATAAATGAACTGCTGCACAAGGTCTTTTTCAATATTTAATGGTGTAGTTTGGATATTATTTTCCTCTAAAAATTTCAGTAATCGTGCTATATCCATGCCATAATTGATGATAGAATTCTCCGATAACCCACGTTCTATACGTAGATAATGTTTATAATCCTGTATGGCATCGTTCCATTTCATGAAATCTAAGTGTACTGATTTTTGTTGTTAAAAATACCTCGTTTTTTACCTATAACCATGAAACATTCATGACTAAATTTTAAATATATGAGGAAAAGTTGTTTGAAAGAAAGTGCAGAGTCTTTACTGAGTTCTATCGAAGTATCCTCTAAAACAATAGTATATACAGGTGAAAACAAGTGCTTTTGTCTTCTTTTTTTGTATCTTGATCGGATAAAAATGGTGTTTTTTGTTAAAAACGCATCATAAAATGAGCAACATATCGTTATTAAACTTTATTTTTGTGATACCCTAAATACCCTACATCATGAACAAAAATATTCTTGTCATAGCAGCACTATTGCTGTTTTCTTATATCGGCTACTCTCAGGAACCCGTCCATATTGGTTTTAAAGGTGGATTAAATTTTGCCAATGTTGTTGGAGGTGATACACCAGACAAGACTACTGGTAGAGTTGGCTTTCATGCAGGATTTCTTGCGGAATTTTATATCAGTCGTAGTTTTGGTGTTCAGGGAGAAGTGCTATTCTCCGAACAAGGTTTTCGTTTTGACGAGGATGTCAATGGAGATGGAAGCAAAGAAGAATTACAGATTAATCTGAATTATATCAATCTTCCGGTATTGGTCAAGTATTACATAACGGATGAATTTACAGCAATACTTGGTCCACAAATCGGTGTAAATATCGAGGGACAGCAAGAAATAATCAATAGCCCTATAGGTGCGGGTAATGAACGTGAAAACTTAGATCTTTTTAATACACTGGATTTTGGAGGCGTTATTGGATTAGAATATAAATCCAAAGAAGGATTCTTTGCGCAAGGGCGCTATATTATTGGTGCCATTAGTGTATTCAAATCTATAGAAGGACAAACGGTAGATGTTCGTAACTCTGTATTTCAGTTGTCTGCAGGGTTTCAATTTTAATAGTAAATGCATAAAATATTCAAGTGAAAGTGTGAAAATGCTTTCACTTTTTTTATACTATATTCGGATCTAAATTTCTATTTTTACCCTTGATAGCGGATTAACAGTTTACAAATAGACATGAAATTACTCATCATCAACGGCCCTAATCTAAATTTACTCGGTAAACGTGAACCTGGGATTTATGGCAATCAAACTTTTGAAGAATTTTTCAAAACCCTGCAAAGCCAATTCTCGGATCAAGAATTGGATTATTATCAATCCAATATAGAAGGAGAATTGATTACCAAAATCCAAGATTCGGATGGGGTGTACGATGGAGTAATTCTCAATGCAGGGGCCTATACCCATACGTCTATCGGGATTGGTGATGCGATCAAAGCAGTCGGAGTTCCCGTGGTCGAAGTACATATTTCTAATACCTTTGGGCGAGAAGAATTTCGCCATCAGTCCTATATCTCTCCAGTGGCCAAAGGTGTTATTCTTGGTTTTGGAATGCAGAGTTATGAGTTAGCGATCAAAAGTTTCTTGTAATTTGTATCATGCATAAAACTTATTTTAATTGGAGCAGTGGCAAAGATTCCGCTTTGGCACTCTATCATTTATTACATCAGTCAGAGTATCAAATAACAACTTTGTTGACTACTGTTAACAAAGAATACGAGCGTGTATCCATGCACGGATTACGAGAAGAATTATTAGATCAGCAAGCAGCAAGCTTAGGGTTGCTCCTACAAAAAGTATATTTCCCTGCGCAAGTATCGATGGAATCTTATAATTCGGTGATGGAAACTACAGTAAGAGGACTACAGCAAGAAGGCAATACCCACTGCGTTTTTGGAGATATTTTTTTGGAAGACTTACGAGTATATCGCGAAAAACAATTGGATACCATCGGAATCCAAGGGATATTTCCGCTATGGAAAAAGGATACGCAACAGCTGTTACAGGAATTTTTAGATTTGGGTTTTAAAGCCATTACGGTCTGTGTCAATGCCAAGTATTTGGATCAAAGTTTCTGTGGTAGAGTCTTGGATCAGCAATTTTTAGCAGATTTACCGGATACTGTCGATCCCTGCGGGGAGAATGGCGAGTTCCATACCTTTGTGTTTGACGGCCCGATTTTTAAAGAACCCATTGCCTTTGAGATAGGCGAAAAGGTACTACGCCATTACGAACCTTCTGATGATGACGATCGTTGTTTTACGGATGATGATACTGAGAAAAATTGGGATACCGCGTTTTGGTATTGTGATTTGGTGCCGAAATTATAAAGCATTACATAAATAATTACGGTTTAATAAAATGCAATGAGGTAGTAGTGTAAATGATATTTCAATCAAAAACGCAAAATTTATCCAAATCAGCTACTGTCATAGGTCCTGCATGACGTTTGATTTCTGTTCCATCTTTGATTAGTAAAAATTGTGGTAAGCCTTTGATATTGAATTTTTTTAAGGTCTTAGCGTTTAGGTCTGCATTGACCTTTATGATTTTGATAGTATCTGAGTTTTTAGAGAACTCCTCTAATATCGGGTTCATTACTAGACATGGTCCGCACCATTCTGCCCAAAAATCAATTAAAACCAATTTGTTGTCTTTTATGAGTTGCTCCATATTGTTGTTAGTTCCAATGAAGATTTTTGAACTCTTGTTTTTTGAAAATTGTTTGTAAATAAACCGAAAAGGAAATGTAAAGGTAGCCAAAATTGTTGAACACAAAAAGAGCACTAAAGCAATTAAGTATGCCAGTATAGTACGGATGTTTTTCTTTTTATGATATGCTTTTTCAGCAGAATTCTGAAAATCAATAATAGCGGTTTGTAATTTCATGCGACACTTTTTTACTTCTTACATACAGAATAGAAAAAAAGCCCCGAGTAAAAACTCAGGGCTACTATATTTTTTATCCAGCATCAAAATCTCATAACACTGAACTCTGAACTCGTAACTCTATAGGTGAATCACCTCATCATACGCATCCGCAACTGCTTCCATCACCGCTTCGCTCATGGTTGGGTGTGGATGGATCGCTTTGAGTACTTCGTGCCCAGTAGTTTCTAATTTTCTTCCTAGAACCGCTTCTGCGATCATGTCCGTTACACCAGCACCAATCATATGACATCCTAGCCATTCGCCATATTTGGCATCAAAAATTACTTTGACAAAACCATCTTTGGTTCCAGCAGCACTTGCTTTTCCTGAAGCAGAGAATGGGAATTTACCCACTTTCAATTCATATCCTGCTTCTTTGGCTTTCTTTTCGGTCAGGCCAACACTAGCAATTTCCGGAGTTGCGTAGGTACATCCGGGGATATTACCATAATCAATCGCTTCTACATGCATACCAGCTAGTTTCTCTACACAGGTAATTCCTTCAGCAGAAGCAACGTGTGCCAATGCAGGACCGCCAACTACATCTCCAATCGCATAGATGCCAGGCATATTGGTTTGGTACCAGTCATTGACTAAAATCTTATCTCTATCGGTAGCGATACCGAGCTCTTCTAGTCCAATATTTTCGATATTTGTTTTGATTCCGACAGCAGACAAAACGATATCCGCTTCTAAGATTTCTTCTCCTTTTTTGGTCTTTACGGTAGCTTTAACTCCTTTTCCAGAAGTGTTGACACTTTCTACAGAAGAGTTGGTCATCACTTTGATGCCTGCTTTTTTGAAGCTTCGCTCAAATTGCTTAGAAATTTCCTCATCCTCTAGTGGAACCAAATGCGGTAAATATTCTACTACAGTTACATCAGTACCCATAGCATTATAGAAATGTGCAAACTCCACTCCGATCGCACCTGATCCAACAACGATCATTTTTTTAGGCTGAGACTTCAGCGTCATTGCTTGTCGGTATCCAATTACTTTTTTACCATCTTGTGGCAAGTTAGGGAGTTCTCTAGAGCGTGCTCCAGTAGCTATAATGATATTTTTTGCTTCGTAATCGGTCGTTTTTCCATCTTCAGCAGTGACAGTAACTTTTCCAGCAGCTTTTAGTTTTCCAAAACCATTGATAACATCAATTTTGTTTTTTTTCATTAAAAACTGAACACCTTTACTCATGCCATCTGCAACACTACGGCTTCGTTTTACTACGGCACCAAAATCTTTATCGGCACCTTCTACTTTGAGGCCATAATCTCCTGCATGCTTGAGGTAATCAAAAACCTGTGCACTTTTGAGCAGTGCTTTGGTCGGGATACAACCCCAATTCAAGCAAACGCCTCCAAGGCTTTCTTTTTCTATAACAGCTGTTTTGAACCCTAATTGCGATGCACGTATCGCAGTTACATATCCTCCAGGACCACTTCCTAAAACAATAATATCGTATGCACTCATATAATTCTCTTTTTTTGAAGCCACGAATTTACGCATTATTCATGGAATCTAAAAGGTATAACAGTCTTGATTATTGGTAAAAATTGTACCAAATACGATAGGTTTTGGAAAGAATTCGAGCCTTATTTTAGCAATATGCTAGCGAAAAAAGTAAATGTGTATTCGAATTTTTGAAAAGTGAGAAATGCATATAGGCAAAATCGCCGCATTCGTAGAAGCGAATACGACGATTGCACTAATTTCTTATAGGGTTTTAGAATAATACTTTATCGGTGTTAAAATCTAGCATATTTTCAATTTCAGAAAACTTCAAGCCACTTAGATCTTTACCTTGAACCATCCCTGCTGGAAGAACAGCAATTCGAAATATTTGTTCTTGGGTAAACGCATCACCTAATAATGCTAAATCAAATGTAGCATCAAGAAAGATCGTAACATCAAACTCGGTGTAATCAAAATTATATTGTAATGTACCTTCATCCAGGAAAAAATTTTGTGGCATCAATTGCCATACATCCGTGCCGTTATTTATTTCTGCTAAGCGATAAACTAAAACAACATCATTAGCTTGTACATCAAAATTATTTGGATATGCAATGTTAATCCCATAGTCATCTGCTTCAAAATTTATCACTTCATCAAATACTTGCCCTATAAGACCATTTTCTCCATCAATACCATCTCTGCCATCAAAGCCATCAAATCCTGGAGGTCCTGCTGGTCCTTCACAAGCGGTGAATACAACTAAGGCTAAACTGAGTAATGCAATAACTTTTTTCATAAGGTCTATTTTTTAAAAGACACTAAGGTCTATGGTTTTTGATTTTTGATTTGTTTTTCTGTTCGTTAGTATCAAGTAAACAATTAGCATGCCAATTTTTAATTGATAAGTTTTTTACTGGTCGTCAAAGTGTCTTTATTACCTTTGCAACTTTAAGGTAACTCGAAAAAATGAATTTCTTCACTTCAGAATTAAAAGATATCCCAAATCAGGAAATCAAAGCTGATTTTTTGACCAAAGCTGG
>CAZYRG010000041.1:0-12009 GCA_964650425.1 uncultured Flavobacteriaceae bacterium | reverse complement strand
TAACCAACAAGTTTTAGGATTTCCTGCACTCAAAGGAAGCTTTCTCCATAAGGAAATTGAAAAATATACCAATAAAACGAATTGGCAACTTATAGAGAAGTATCATTTTGGAGGATATGGTAAAGTAAATCATGAATTGATAGTGTTTATTAATTCCTTTAAGAAGGATACTACAATTTTATTGGATCCGTTGTATACAGGTAAGCTATTGTATGGACTTTATGACATGATTAAGACTGGGTATTTTTCAAAAAAATCCCGTATTTTAGCCGTGCACACTGGAGGACTTCAGGGGATCTCCGGAATCAATCAACAGCTAAAGAAAAAGAAGCTACCGCTTATTGAATTAGATTATGACTAAAAAACAACTTTTCTTATCAGGAGTACTTGTGTTATTTCTGGTTTCATGTAGTACAAAACGCAAAGTAGTGTCTGCCAAAAAGCAAACAAATGAATCGGGTGAAGTACTCATAGCTTCTGAGGTTGAAGAAGAAAAAAAACCAGGAGTTACTCCTCAAATAAAAAAACCTACTACTGCAGTTGCATACAAAGATAAAGTACAAACGTACATCACTACCTATTCAGATATAGCGATGGAAGAGATGCAGCAATATGGTATTCCGGCAAGTATTACACTTGCTCAAGGGATATTGGAATCTGGTGCAGGACATGGAGAGCTAACGCGAAAGGCGAATAATCATTTTGGAATCAAATGTCATGATTGGAAAGGAGCAAGAGTGTACCATGATGATGATGAGGCAGGAGAATGTTTTAGAAAATATAGTACTCCTAAGTTTTCTTTTCAGGATCATTCCTTGTTTTTGACCAATAGAAAACGCTATACGGGCTTGTTCAAGCTGCCCAAAGATGATTATAAAGGGTGGGCCAAAGGACTTCAGGCTGCTGGGTATGCTACGGATAAAAAGTATCCCGTAAAATTGATTAGTATCATACAGCGATATAAGTTATATGAATATGATGCATATGTTTTGGGTAAGGATCCAAAAGATGCCAAAAAAGTTAAAGATCAGTCAGACCAATACATGGTAGAAAAAGGAGATACGTTATATTCTATTTCAAAAAAATTCAAGATAAAAATTGATAAACTCAAAGAAATTAATGGTCTAGAGGATAATACTATTCATGTTGGGCAAACCATATATGTAAAACCATTACCCAAAGAATTCTAAAAAGCGTTGAGGTAAAATACTTCCTATAAAATACGATCATAATCAAATGAAAAATTATCAAAGAAGCAGTGCGCTTTTTGCAGCTGCACAGCAAGTGATTCCTGGTGGGGTGAATTCTCCCGTAAGAGCATTCAAATCTGTAGGAGGAGATCCTATTTTTGTCAAAAAAGCCAAAGGAGCTTATTTGTATGACGAGGATGGTAATACATTAATTGATTATATCAATTCCTGGGGACCGATGATTCTGGGACATGCACATGAACCAGTAGTGACTGCTGTTGTCGAAAAAGCAAAATTGGGAACCAGTTTCGGGATGCCAACCGAAATAGAAACCAAAATTGCTGAATTAGCCGTAAAAATGGTACCCAATGTTGATAAAATTCGATTTGTCAATTCTGGTACAGAAGCCTGTATGAGTGCTGTGCGATTGGCAAGAGGGTTTACCAGAAAAGATAAAATTATCAAATTTGCGGGTTGTTATCACGGACATAGCGATGCATTTTTGATTCAGGCAGGGAGTGGCGCGGTCACTTTTGGACATCCGAATAGTCCGGGAGTTACGCAAGGAACTGCCAAAGACACCTTGCTGGCACGTTATAACGATTTGGATCATGTACGAGAAATAGCCAATGCCAATGCTGGCGAAATTGCCTGTATAATCATAGAGCCTGTAGCAGGAAATATGGGATGTATTCCTCCCGTTCGAGGTTTTTTGGAAGGCCTTAGAGCAATTTGTAATGCCCATGATATCCTCTTGATTTTTGATGAGGTCATGACGGGATTCCGTTTGGCGCAAGGAGGCGTACAACAATTATTAGGTGTAGATGCTGATATCGTAACTTTTGGAAAAGTTATAGGAGGAGGGTTGCCTGTAGGTGCATTTGCAGCACGCAATGAGATTATGGAGCATTTGGCACCCTTAGGGCCCGTATATCAGGCAGGAACATTGAGTGGAAATCCATTAGCCATGGCGGCAGGACTTGCTATGTTAACAGAGTTGCATGATAAACCTGAAATATTCAAAAGTTTAGAAGAAAAAACAATTTATTTACATGAAGGAATTGCCAAAGTGTTAGATAAACATGGTGTTGTGTATACGATTAATCGAATAGGCTCGATGATTTCGGTACATTTTGCCCCAGATGCCGTAGTAGATTTTGAAACAGCGGCAAAAGGAAATAACGATACTTTTAAGAAATTCTTTCATGGGATGTTAGAGAATGGAATCTATATAGCGCCAAGTGCTTTTGAAACTTGGTTTATTACAGAAGCGCTTACGTATGCGGATTTAGATAAGACGATTGCGGCGGTGGATGTTGTAGCCGCTGGCTTGTAATTCGATTTAAAATATTATGACAAAAAAACTCCTGCGATTAGCAGGAGTTTTTTTGTCATAAACAGAACACTGAAGTTATTTCTAGTTTAGAACCACTAGAGATCTATTATCCAGCTGTTTTTGTTTTGCAATGCGATCGATTCTTTTTACCATGACGACGTGCGGCATGTTGTTTCCACTGATCGAATTGCTTATCGTCCAAAATAGTCTTCATCTGTTCTTGATACGCTAACATGTGATCCAATTTTTGGAGCTTCATTTGATACTTTTCTTCGGTAGTACGCTCTTTCTTTTCAGCTTTTTTCATTTCGGCCTTCTTGGCTGTTCTGTTTTTAGCATTTTCTAAGACTAATTGATACACTTTTTTTTCTTGCGCTTCACTAAGATCTAAATGCAAATCCATTTTTTTGGTTTTCAGTGTCGCTTGCTGCTCGGGAGTGAAGTGCTCCTTTTTGTGTTGTTTTTTGTCTTTTTTAGCAGTAGTCGCTTCTTCTTGCGCGGTCATACTTCCAACTAAAAATAAAGTGATTAAAAGGTTTAAGGCTGTTTTCATCTTATTTCTTATTTAAGGGGTTTATATGATAGTAAGACATAGATAAAAAGAAAAGGTTTAATCTGATGTCATTTTTTATTTACAAGGGTCAATGTTGTTTGATAAAGATCTCCTTTAGTCATTTTGTTTTTTAACCAAGCGTAAAAACTCATTACATAGATGTCTTCTTGTTTAGGGCTTTTCCAGTCAAAAGCACTTTCTACTTTATCGACAAAAGTTTGTGAGCTACTAGTTTCTGGATATTTGTAATAGCTAGTTACTAGTTGTACAAAGGCAATTACGCGCGGTTCTCTTATTTTTCTGAGATAGGGGTAATGTTTGCGCTGAAAGCTTTTGAGGCGGGAATCCACCAGATTGATATTTCCTAGTTCCATATGAAGGAGGATTTCGATAAGCTGTTTTTTTATCACCCAATCTTGTCCAATATGTTCTGTATACCATTTGTCGCTATGCGGAAAGCTTCGGAAGGTGCTAAAAGCTTCTTTGAAATTAGCTTGTTGAAAATAAAATACCATTAGCGCTAATTGCAGCTGAAATTGTACATCTGTCGTTTTGTAAGGCTTTGTTTTTTGATAATCCTCTAGTATCTGAATTGCTTTTTGGCCATCGCCCGTATAATTTGTGATCAGTGCTTTGAGCAGGAATAACTTTCCGGATTGACTAGCATAGTGTTTACCACTTTGTTCCTGTGTTAATTGCTCCATGGTATTCAGGTATAATGTCGCTAGTTTGAATTCTTTGTTTCTAAACAGCGCATTACTCATCATGTATAAAATGGCAATCTGATAGAATAGGTGCTTATGCGGAGGTCTTGGCTTTTTTAATACAATATCATAGGCTGATATGATAAAAGGGAGGATGGTATAATAATCCCTTCTTGCAGTAGCGACATTGGTGCCGATATCCATAAGTTGGTACAGTGATTTAAAAGTCAGGGCATCACTAATAATAATATTATGATTAGTAAGCGTTTGCGTAATGATCTCTGCAATATCTTGTTGTTCAACTGCTATGTCGCCAATGAGTAGTTGTTTTTTGATAATAGCATAGACGAGGTTGAGATGCTCTTCTTGTTGTACTAGTTGTTGATTGGCTCTGAATTTAGTTATAAGTCCTTCTAGTGGTTCAGAGTTGGGTAAGTGAGCATATTGTATTTTGGTTTGGTAGATTTCGCCCAAAATGCTGTAAAAATCATGTGCTGTTGCTTTTTTTTCGGCTTTATCAATAGTCTTGAATGCTATTTTGTGTTTTTTGTGTTCAAAGAAAATACGACTAGCCAATACCATCTTGAAGATTTCTAATTCTTCAGAAGTTTCGTTTTCAAAACTTTTTGTTGCCACAAAATCAATTAGGGTATCATATAGTCTTTTGTATAGTGCGTAATAGGTGTTTTTTGAAGCCTTTCCGTATAGTATAATATCAGGGTTTTTGATTTTTTTAGTAGCGTCCAAAAGCTGAAAAAGCTGAATGTTTTTGGTGTCGGTACGCCTATTTTTTTGCTGTAGATACGTAATAAAATCACGTTTTTCTTCTTCAGAAAGTAGGCTTATTATGGTAGAAATAGCATCCATTTAATAATAAGATATTTAATGTTTAAATATATGATAAATAATTAATTATATTTTTTTTAATGTATTTAAATAATAATTTTTATTCAAAGATTGAATTTGTCGACACTGTGTTTTGCCGCATCTTTGCCTTGTAGTTAGCGCAAACCATTGCTACTACATAACATATCAAAACAAATAATTATGGAAAATCAAATTTTTAATCAAGAAGAAAAAAGCGAAAACAAAAAACCAGTAGTTTTTGATCAGAAACCTACAAGGGCTTTTATTTCGGCCTCATGGACCGCATTGCTTGCAGGAATGGTTTCGTATTGTATCGGATTATGGAATGCCAATATGTTTTTGAATGAAAAAGGATATTATTTCACCATTCTATTATTTGGATTATTCTCTGCGATATCGGTACAAAAAAGTGTACGAGATAAGTTGGAAGGCATACCTGTAACCGAAATCTATTCTGGGATTAGTTGGTTCTGTGCCTTGACATCAATTCTATTATTAATTATAGGCCTATGGAATGCTGATTTGGAATTGAGTGAAAAAGGCTTTTACGGAATGTCGTATACCCTGAGTTTGTTCGCAGCGATTGCCGTACAAAAGAATACACGGGATACGAAGTTTATAGAGAATAATTAATAAATAGATTTCAAAAGAAGAGGCTTTAATTAGTTGTCTAATGTAGTCTCTTGTTTTGATGATTGGAAAAGGAACAACACTGCGATGTTGTTCCTTTTTTTGTGGAAAAAATGAAGAGGAAAGAAGTGTCCAAAATGAGCAAAAAATGTATGAATATAATTATTATAAGCTTTGATAATAAGTGTTTTAGGTTGTTTTAGATAAAAGAGTTGAAATATTGATTATAAAAATTAGTTATATTGTGTCAAACTTTGTGTTTGTTCTAGTTTTTGATTGGTTCTGGGGACATTATTTAATATGGGACCAGCGGAATAATACAATTGTTTTTTAAAATTAGTAGTATGACTATACTAAAAACATCTAGTGCGACTTTATCAATATTTATTGTTGTGTTTTTGATGTCAATGTATTCCAATGCGCATTTTAATTTTATCACACCTACCAAAAAAACAGTTAGTACTATTGATTCTAGCGATATTGTGCTTTTGGTAAAAAAAGGGGATAGTTTAAGGTTAAATAGGCGCTACAAGCAAGCGATAAAGATTTATGATCAAGCATTGGCATTAGGACTAAAGTCTAATGACAGTCTCGTGAATAGGGCTGGTTTTAGTTGTCTCGAACTATATTTAGAGGTCTTTTGGGATTTACAAAAAGCGTATGATCTCAACACGCTACTTTATGATCATAGTTGTAATGAAGAGGATAGTTTTGGACTGGCAAAAAGCACCTACTATTATGGCAAAATTTGGATGTATGATCATGAAGATATTTGGGCTTTGCAAAATTTTAATCTAGCCCTTGAAATGCTACAAGATGCCGATCACAATTACCTAAAATGGTCGTTGTATACTAATCGATCTATTACCCTCAATAAAATTAATGGAGTTGATAATGAGCAAGTTATTAATGATCGAAAAAAAGCATTAAAATTGGCGAATACGCTTAACGAAATTAAGCCCAAAGTAATTGCCAATGTCAATTATGCACAGAATTTTAATTTAACTACCATCGATAGTACGTTAAAGTATTTGGAAATTGCCAGAAAAAGTAGTGATAGGATCTCAGATGATGTTAGTAATTTTCTTGTTTACAACAATATAGCAAGAGCATATTTCCAAAACGTGCAGCCAAAAAAAGCACTTCAGGTTTTAGAAGATAATATTAATTTTTCTGAGATTTCTAGGGAACGATTTTTTGAGACACACGGAAATTGTTTTCTTACGCTGGGAGAAATACAAAAAGCTTTAGCTGATTATCCAAAAGCAATCACCAATTTGAATACCGCTAGGGATTTTATGATGAAGTATAATAACTGGGAGCAGGTTGTTGGTATAACAGAACTGCTTGTAGATATTTACCAAATCAGAGGGGATGAGAATAAAGAAAATGACGAGCTTAAAAAATTGAATAAATTTTCGCAAAAATATTATGACTATGACTTGCAAAAAGAGATTGCCAAAACTAAAAATGAAAAGCTGCTAAAAATAACAGAAAAAGAAATACAAGATTTGACAGAACAGCATGAAGTCGTGGTTCAAGAAAAATTTAGAAATGAAAACATCAGCAACTTGTTAGGTGGATTTGCTTTGGGGTTTATACTATTCATGCTAGGGCGCGCGGTAATTTCTAGAATTAGATTTCATGAGTTAAACGAGAAAATAAATCATAGTCGATTAAAATCACTTAGGACCACAATGAATCCTGAATTTTTATCAAGCTCGTTTGACACATTACAAGATTTGGTTGTTAAAAATGAAGAAAAAGGAGCTGTAGAATATATGACAAAACTCTCGGGAATGATAAGGAATGTGATGGCGAATTCTGATAGTTTATACATTAATTTGGTTGATGAAATAGAGGTTTTGAAATCCTATATAGCATTAGAAGTTGGTAGTTTTGAAAATAGTTTTAATCTATTTTGGGAGGTGGATGAGAAGTTATTAGGTAGGAACCCGAAAATCCCTTCGATGGTAATAAAACCATTTGTAGAAAATGCCATAGTCCAAGGCTTAAGTTGTGCAAATCGAGATTGCATACTAAAGGTGACTATAGGGGTACAAAATGATCATAAAATTAGAGTGGATATTGAAGATAATGGTATTGGACGACTAGCATCATCTGAGCTTGATAAAAAAGAGTTTTTAAGGGGTGATTCTTCATTGTTAACTAGAAATATTAAAGAACGTTTACAATTATTACGACGCAGTAAGCAAAAAATAAAGATTAAAACAACAGATCTTTTTGACACCAATGGTAAGTCCTCTGGTACTCATGTCCAGCTAATTTTACCAATGGTTAGTATAAGTAATAAAGCTAAAACAAAGAAAAAGTATAGTTTGTCTTGACCTAATGATATGTGCGATTTTTTGATGATCACTCATTTTCTAAAAAAAAAACTATTATTTGTTTTAACAATGTAACATTAAACATCGTATAAAGAATCTTGGATCCTAACAAAAAATTAAATGCTCAATAGCGGTTTACATAGATGTATCTTTTTAGTAATGGGCTTATTATATTTTCAAAATGTAACTGCCCAAGAAGAGCAACTTTCGATTAAGGCTTCTGATACTACATTAAAAAACACAATAAGAGATTATATTATTAAGGGGGATAATTTAAAAACCTTGTTAGAATTCGAAAAGGCAAAAGAATATTATACAAAGGCATTTAACTTATCATTACAGAGTGGATATCCACTTTTGAGAAATGAGGCAGGGTATAAGAATATCACTTTATTTTTGAGGTTTTTGCGAGAATATGATAAGGCTATTGCGCTAAACAAGCTGCTGTATCAATACAATTGTGAGGAGGACAATGAGTATGGCGTTTTATATGCTTTATTAAAAGAAGGCGGTATTTGGTTTGTAAAGAAAGAACATAAAAAAGCATTAACTAGATTTACCGAAGTAATAAATGTGCTAGAAGACACGGATTATACGTATCTAAAATGGTTTGCTTATCAAAATCGAGGCAATATCTTGATCACCTTAGATAGGGATAAAATTTCTAAAGCGAAGTATGATTATGATAAAGCAGTTTTTTATTTATCTTCAAGAAATTCTATAGAAGATAGTATAAATGCATACTCAGGTAGTATTTGGAGTGAGCAAAATCTTGATAAAAAAGCTGCTCTCTATTCTAAATTAAAAAATGATAAATGTAATCGAACTCAGATACATCCTGCTTGTTACTACGTGTATTTGAATCTTGCGCAGACATTACTTGCCAATAAAGAACATCAGAAGGCATTAAAAGTTTTTACAGAAAATGATTTTTTTCAAAGTGATAAAGCTCCAAAATATTCCGATTGGCCTGGCATACATTTCATGGTTTTAGGAAAAATATATGCAGCACTAAATGATGATGTTCTTGCGATTAAAAATATGAAGATAGCGCAAAATTTATATCAAAAATCACAACAATGGTTATTGCTTGTAGAAATAACAGAGCTGTTATCAGGGGTATACAAAAAACAAGGAGCTACAAAAAAAGAAAATGAAGAATTGCAAAGGATAAAAGGGTTTATGCAATCATTTCATAAAGAAAAATTGAATAAACAAACCACGGAAATTAAGAACAAACAACTTTTAGAGGCAAAGCAATCCAGAATTTCTGTTCTAGCTCAAGAAAACGAAGAAATCGTACGAAAAAAAGATAATGCAAAAGCTTTTATTCAATTTTTAGTATGGTTTCTTGGAGTCTTTGTTGTTTTTGTAATTTGCTGGAGAGTGTATGAGAAATTGAAATTTCACAAGTTAAATGAAAAAATTAATCACAATAGATTACGATCTTTGCAGATTAATATGAATCCTCATTTTTTGTTTAATTCTTTTAGCACGCTACAGAATTTTATTTTAAAAAAAGAGAAAAAAAAGGCAGTAGCTTATATGCAAGATCTTTCGGGTTTGATCAATAATATATTCTACAGTTCAGATACGATATATATTAATTTCGTTGATGAGATCAACATATTGAAGACATACGTCTCTCTGGAGCGAGGGCGGTTTTATAATGATTTTGAGGTCTTTTGGGATATTGCTCCTGCGTTGGAGACAACGAATCCAATGATACCTTCTATGATGATTCAGCCACATATTGAGAATGCTATTATTCATGGTTTTTCCCATTCGGAGAAAACCAAACAACTTGACATATCATTTTCTTTTAAAAACGACACCCACGTTTTTGTAAAAATTAAGGATAACGGCGTGGGTCGATTAGCGGCAGCGAGAATCAAAGAACAAAGTGGAGCGACCGTGAAGAGCTTGTCTATTGCTACCAAGAATATTCAAGAGCGCATGGATATTATGAAGGATAGTCGAATAGGTACCGGAAGTGTGACAGTTTTTGATCTTACCGATCCATTAAGAAATATTCAAGGAACTGAGGTGCACTTAGTGTTACCCGTAATTAATCAAAATAAATCCTATAAGCCTTATGTTGAAGAGTATAATAATTGATGACGAAAAAAAGGATCGAGAAAATTTATCGATGTTACTGGAAGCATATTGTCCTCAAGTAGAGGTTATTGCAGAGGCTTGGGATAAACCATCAATTCTAAAGGTTTTGGAAGAAAATACACCTGATTTGGTGTTTTTGGATGTGCAATTGGGAACGCTGCGTGTTTTTGACATATTAAAGGAATTGGAGACGATTGATTTCAGAATTGTTTTTGTCTCGGCTTATGATAAATATGCAATACAAGGATATCAATATGATGCCATTGATTATATATTAAAACCTATAGACCCGCAAAAGCTAATAAAAGTTGTGGATAAAATTATTCGACTAGAAGCTTCGTCCAATTCAAAAGAAACCATATTTGATGACTTTAAGCAGTTCTTTAACCAAGTAGTAGAAGCTCCTAAGATTTCAGTAACTGATACTAAAGGAGTACGGATGATAAAAATTCAGAATATCATTTATTGTCAAAGTAATGGAAGTTACACAACAATCATGATGAGTCATAAGGATGAGATCGTGGTGTCCAAAAATCTAAAACATTTTGAGGAAAAACTCCAGAATTATAATTTCTTTAGAGTTCATAAATCCTATTTGATCAACCTTGATCATGTCGATTTATTAGTCAAAGATCAAGGAGGATCTGTGAAAATGACTGATGGAAAATTCTTACCGATTTCTAGAACGTCCAAAAAAGAATTATTCGATAAGATGAATACGGATTAATACCCAGAATTCCACCAGCGGTATTAATTTGATAACTATATTGATAGTCTTTAGTATCATATGCTATTAAAAATGATTTATGAAATTTTATCGGTGATCTGCGCTTTTGAACAGTTTTTACGTCTTTCGCTTACAAAAAGTATCTAAAATTCTTTTTGTATTTAAAAGCATACCATTCGTATATTAATTCATACAGTTCATAGAGAAGTGTGTTTTAAAGTGATTAAAGTTCATAGCTTTACATTAACCAAACTTTTAATAATCACGCTTTAAAACTATGCAATGCTTTCAAATAACAATAAGCTATATAAAGATGAGGGAACTTTGATTAAAATTTGTTCATTGTTGAATTATAATTTACCATTTGATGATTTGCGATTGTCGCTACCTTCACATTGGATGTTAGATATAGTAAACAGTTTTAAGGATGAGTCCTCATATGATTTAATTCTTTGTGGAAAAGAGTCGTCAAGGTTTTTGTATGAAAAATTTCATAGTGATACACTGACGAATATGTCCAAACCCTATGTGATTATGATCGCATATGAAAACGATCCAACGGCAATTGAATATCTATTGAATAAAACTATTGATGAGGTGTTTACATTGCCAGCAACGGCGGAGGAACTAGTACTGTATTTAAATGATATTTTGAGAGACAAATTTGACGAATTGACGTTCCAGTGAGCTCCTATGAAAATTAGCATGTATTGTTATTGGTCATACTCTGGGTTAAAGCAGGAGTTGTCCAATTTGAATATGCAACAAGCTTATTGTAAGGACGGGAGTTATAGTCATAAGAAACTGGTTATATGCTGATTTCCGAGTTTTTACTATTTCTCCCAGACTTTCAAATTTTGTTTTGATTCTTACCCTTCTAAGATTAAACCAAAGTGATAAAAAGAGCTTATCTCTTTTATCATAAATAGATATATTTAAACCAACCTTGTAAATGTTGTTTATTCTAAGCTGTTTAACAATTTGTAGTTAAGCAGCTTTTTTTGATTTAAAAATCAGAATAATCGAAATAATTTCTTAATTACGGCAGTAAAGCCTTAATTAGTAATGCATTTTTTCCAATTCTGTTTACCCTTGTAGCTCCACCAACAAACTATCCTCGGTTTTAGTAACCTTAGCAACACCATGTTTAGATAAGCCTTTCATGCCTTTGTCCCAAGCTTTGTTACTTAATCCAGAAGCTGATTTGAGATCGGCCAAAGCGATTGTTTTTTCCTTTTTTAGGATTTCAAAAATTGCTTTTTCATTATCGTTGAGATCCACTTGCTGCTTCTCTGGTCGCATTTGCGGGAAGAATAAGACCTCTTGTATTGACTGATTGTTGGTCAGATACATAATCAAACGATCCATCCCAATTCCCATTCCTGATGTTGGAGGCATACCATATTCTAAGGCACGTAAAAAGTCATAATCAATAAATTCTCCAGCTTCATCATCACCACGTTCCGCCAATTTTAATTGCGCTTCAAAACGTTCACGTTGATCTATTGGATCATTCAGTTCAGAATACGCATTGGC
>CAZYRG010000040.1:4279-19562 GCA_964650425.1 uncultured Flavobacteriaceae bacterium | reverse complement strand
CTATTATCCATGTCTTTAGGCTTCTTAATTGATGTGCATGATAAAATTAACATAACGATTACTAAAATTGATTTCTTTTTCATTCTAAAACAATATTAATTAACTGTTAAGGTCCGGGACCTGCATAAGCTGCCGGATGCGTTATGATAGCACTTCTAGAAACGGGATCCCAAACTTGCAGGATATGTGATTCCCAGAAATCGTTCTCTAAAATTAGAGGTTCAGGAGCTCCTATAACTCCCAGAACAACACCATATATTGGTGGACTTCCATCTTGTCTAGTTATAGTGACTCTGGGAGGAACATCATAATTTAAATGAATCCTCGTTTCAAACTCTATATTAGTGTATGTATGAGGTCTTATAGCTGTTGCTCTTGATGAACTAGGCTTATCTAAAGTTGTTGCCGTTTTTCCACCATTTGTAATTCTATAGTTGCCATCCCTATACCTTGGATCAATATTTACTCTATCTATTGTCCATCTCGGATAATCTGAAATATGTCGAATACCGTAATCCCTAACTGGTGGTCTAGTTATATGTCCGTGTACATCCCAATTTTTTCTACCTCCCTTCTTCCATTGAACAAAAGTATACATATCAGTAGTATTGGGCTCTCTGACAGTAAAAACCATATTCATCGATTTTTTCGTTCCTCCGTTGATATACCCAAAGTCATTTATACGAAAGGATTCCAAGTTATTTAGAATAGTTACATCTGATATGGCACTAGCAAGGACTGTATCTGTAGCTTTCTTAACAGCTAACACTTTCATATACAAAGTCATCGTATTAAAACTAGACAATGGTTGTCTTGCAAGATCTCTCCACCAATCAAGAGGCACTTTATAATTAGTTTTGCCGCTACCATTTAATCTAAGTGTAGTATCCCCATTCGTCCAACTACTAAAAGTTTTTACATTTATCCTATCCTTAGGCAACTTCGATTGATCCCAACTATTTACAATTCCTAATCCATTCGTAAATAACGCAGCATCGCCTTTAGACAATTGTATATCTATCAAATAATTAGGCGGTCCAGTCACCTCGAACTCAAGGATATCATAGGCTCCATATGTCAGACCATTCTTGTCTAAAACTACTGTGTAAGCAACTTTTAATGGTTTTATTTCAACTTTAGAACTAACCAATGGACAATAACCAGTTACTGGATTACTTCCAATAAGCGAACATGTAATAGACCTTAAAACATCCATAATCTAGAGCTCTTCGGATTCATTTTCTGGTGAAATCATTTTCACTCTGATATAAGTCTTATCTTGTAATTGTAGATTATTGCCATTACTATCCACTCCTATTAGCTCTCCATTATTATCATAAGTATAACTCATTCCTATATCAAAATTTGGACTCTCCCCCTTGATCGATTTTACGAAGACTATCCCTTCGTTATTCTTATACTTTGGATCAATTACTTTACAATATTCTGTTTGCTCTTTGAGATCAATATTTGCATCTTTCCCATCCGCCTTTCCATTTGCTTGAATAACCAAAAACAATTGTGTTTCTGGAGGTACAGTTTCGGATAAATCAATCATATTTCGATTTTCATCTACAACATACAATCTTAAAATTTTAGGTTCTTTATTACGATCATTAGCCGGATCGTCAGCTCCTCCTAGTCCTGTTCCTGCTCCTGCTCCGTCTCCATCTTCATTTTCATCATCATCGTTTTTATCTCTCTTTTTCTCTACATGTGTAACCACATCTCCGGCAGGAAAACCGGCTGCTGCATAACTCAAACCACTCATTGATGTATTCAACAACCCCATATTTTTACCTACTGAAGCTACTGATTTTTTATATTTATCAGCAAACCTTCCCAAAGCCTTGGCAGTAAGACCATCAATGAAGCTATCAAAATTTTCTAATCCGTCTAATACAGCAGATGCCCTATCAAGATCTTTTTGGAGTTCTTTAGATTCTTGTTGATACTTCTGCATCGCTTCTGCATATCCTATTTCTTTCAGTAACTCATCTATTTCTGCTTGTACTTTGGTATTGAGTTCTGCTCCTTTCTTATAAATTTCCTTAGTTACTTCACTTATTGCCGCTGAAGCTGCTAAACCACCCAAAAGCTTCATGTCCTGTTTTGACACATCTAGATTTTGTGGTGATAATGTAGTAGTATTCGATAATGAGGATGTGCCTTCTGCTGTCCGTAGTAAATGCTCCACTCTGTACAATAATGAAAGAGCATCTATATTTTCTTGCCTATTTCCAAAATCAATATCTGGATTTTTCTCTTTTAACCAACCTACTACTTGATCGTATGTAGGGCCTGCTATTGCTTCATTTTGCTTCTCGAGATTCTTTTTAAATGTCCCTTGTTTTTTGGCTTTTTCTATTATAATTTCCCATGGTGTCTTTTTTTCTGGAGGAAAAGGATATGTCGTAATATCAGGTGATTTTTCACCTGGTTTTGGAGCACTTAAATTATTTGACGCTTGCAGCGCATTTCCAGCAACTGCGACGGATGTATCCTCTGACCCTGTAAAATATCTTGTCGGTTTGACATCATCCTTGATCTCAAAACCTTTGGATGGTGCTACTTTCTCAGCAGAATTATTCAAACTATCTATATTCGTATCAAAATAATTCAACAACTCTTTGATTGCATCTTTATTTGCATTCTCAAATACGGTTTCATTAAACTTAAATTCTTCATCTTCTGTTGGCTCAGCATCAGTAACCACCTTTAAATCTTTAAGTTCTTGTTCTACCCCTGTCAATTTCTGTGTTAATTCTGCCCTAAGATTCTGTAGTCTGATATCAACATTTTCTACTCCGACATCCAATTCTGCCTTCTTTCTGTCTACCGTATCTACAAAATCACCAGCACTCTTAATAGCACCTAATGTATCCTCATTTAATGCAAAACCACCTACTTTTTTGACAGATTCTCCTAGACCAACAATAGCTTCTGCGACATCTTTTGCTACTTTTGTAGCCTTTTCTGATATATAATTGGCAGCTTTATTGATTTTATTCTGCAACTGATCTACCACATTTTCTGATGGCGGAGGCGTAGATCGCAATTCAGAAAACGTGATTCTTCCTCCTAATGTACATTCCAAAAAACTACCTTCTGTTATAATGTCTGATTTAGCAGAACCAACTTTCGGTTGCATATCTTTCCACCCTTCTTTTGGGGAATATACACATGGATTATACCCATTAAAACTACAATTCCCCTGAAATGGAATTATATTATCACTATATTTTAAATCTTTAGCAGTAGCTATTTGTTGTTTCTTAACAAAGACTTTAGATGGCGTTGAAACAAATACAGATTTAACTGAGCAACCAGTACATTCAATAAACGTATTACTAAATAGTATTTTTTCTTCTACTACATAAGTTTCTTGCTCTTTTGGTTTAGAATCCTTTTCCATTACACGTTCTTTTTGATGAGCTTACTTATATGTCTATAATTATATAAATCTTTTACCGTAACATCCATCATTGTAGTACATTTATCTACACTATTATCATGAAGTAAATCATATGTTTCAAGATAATTGGTCTTAAAACCTGTTGCTGATTCATGTATGCCATAAACCTCAGTAAACATTTTTGCTGCGGACATTTTATCAAAGCGATACGTATCTAAATAACCAGATCGAACTACTTGTTTCCCTTTGGTTTCTGGATTTACACCAATCAGACTTGTTTCTAATTGAACTGGGAGTGTTGTAGTATCAAAGAAATTATCAAAACTCTTTTTTTGATTTATTACTCGTTTTTCTAAAATGTCATGCCCATATATTGGAGGAAATAACATAGTATATAGTTCTGATTTTTGTAAAAAACTAACAAAGGACACATTATCGCTAAGTAGTGCATCTATTCCTTTCAAAAAAGCGTCTTTTTCTGAAGGCAATTGATCCAAATCAGTATCCATAGTTTTATACGCCCTATCCCAATCTTCCTTTATCTGTCCTGTATTAACTACTTTTATAATCTCGCCATGAATATTTGTATACAATGTTACAGATTTTTGCAAAAAAGAAATTGCATCATCAATCCCCAATGCACCTTCTCTATTACTTTGTGATCTTTGGTCTACTTCTACAGAGAATAGATATCCAAGTTCATCTTTTTTAACAAAAGTTTTCTGAACTTCGGCCTTGATTTCATTTTTAACAACACTTTCTGTAGATTTTATATGTTGTGTAACCCAGAAATCATATGACACTGTTTTAATATCTTCTGAGAGCAATAGGTTGTTTTGTAAGGTTTTTAAGACCATAATCACTAATTTATATTGACTTTCCCTCCCAAAATTTTGACTTTAGCCCCATTTACTAGACTAGAAGCGCCACCAAAAAGATTTAATACGCCAGCCGTTACCACAGTGAGTATGGTTCCACTTTGGATATTCGTCATAACTGCTCCCGTTATAGAAACGCGTTTTCCAAATATGGTAACGCTCTTATTTCCTTTGAAAGATGCTTTTTTTCCAGCCTTCGCGTCTAGATTATCTTTAGCTTCTATACTCATAGCAGTTCCTGCATCCATTTTAAAATCCGTACCTGCAGATGCTGCCATTTCTTTTGCAGCTGTAGAACTAATATTATTTCCTGCATTAACTGTAAAATCATTACTCGCCTCTACAGCAATATCCTTAGAGCTAAACGTAATTTTGTTTGGTGCATTCACCGTTATCTCTCCATTACCTGCCATCACAATCGTATTCCCACTTGGATCCGCTATAGTGACACTGCCATCATTATCGTTCAATGTTACTTGATTTCCGCTTCGAGTTCTAATGGCTTTTAAGTGGTTATTATCACTTTGAAAACTCTCGGGAACCGAAGAAGCGTTAGTGACATTTCCTTGTACAATTGGTGCTTCTGCATTACCACCTTCGTGCGTCATAATAACCTCATCTCCTTTTTCTGGGACAAAATGTATCCCTTGCCCAGCTCCACCAGCAGGGTTACTTTGTCGAATCCAACCTGTAGTTGCTCCTGTTGGTTTTTGCCAGGCATATTGCACCTTAACGCGACCCATTCCTTGAGGGTCCACGTTATCCACAACTACGGCTGTTTGTACCTTGCTTTTTGGAAATGATTTAATCGACGTTTTTGGATAGACATCAATTTCCGCCGTTACTGCTTCAAATTCATTTTCATATCGACCGTTTTCTCCACAACTATGCGCTATTTTTACCACGCGATATTCTCCGTGAGAATTCCCATCTTCTTCGATATTCACGATACTCCCTAGATGCACTTGTGGATTGGTACTAATACCTGAAATTTTTACTTGATTAATCTCATGAGATAATTTTTGCTTTGTAATTTGATGGTCCATTCGAGCTTTCATTCTCACATCATCATGTGCCGAAACAAACACCTGGGTCTCCTTGGGATATAAGGCTTCACTCTTGGCGCTAACAAAACTATTGATCCCATTGGCTCTTTGTGCAATATCCTTTGTCTTTTTTTCGTGATATGAATCAGAAAGGTAATCATTGGTAAAATATTTGAACTGATTGGGTACCGGTTCCAGATTCATTGCGAGTTCGATCAAATTATGCCCATAGAGTAATGACACTGCTTCTTTTCGTTCTGGTTTTCCAAAAATCAGACTGTTACCATTATAATAAAACCATTCTCCGTATTGTGAAGCTAATCTACTGGCATACTGAAATGCGCTTTCATCATGTTGTACACTATAATGAATGGCATCTGTTTTTTCCGGATTAATGACCGTCCGTAATACTGCTTTGTTATAGCCCGCAAAGGTTTTTTCCAGAATTTCTGTAAGCCCCAGATCGGTATGTGAGGCATAATTTGGTCCATCATCAGCAATAATACTACAACTCTTTCCCTTAATCTTGATCAAATCCCCGGTATGATGATGAAATCCTTTAACGGAATGTATTCCAGAAACAATTCCTTTGAATTGAAAATTCTCCTGATCAGCATACCCATTAAGGGTCTGTATCTCTAACGTGAATAATTGTCCTAAAAATTCTTTGCTTTCCCCCAGTAGTTCATCGGAATTTGTTTCCAAAACATCCTTTCTACAGACTAGCTCGAATTGATGATGCGCATCGATTTCCTGATCTAAAGTTAAACTCTGAAATACTGGTATATCATACCCTCCAATGGAGATATTGACTAGCGTCTCTGTTGCCATAATTTGATTAGAAATTAAATGAAAAATACAATTACAAGTATAACAAGTTTTGGGGTCACTCTGCTTGTAATCATTTCTATGATAGGTACAAGATAAGTAGCCTAACGCAGAAATAAAAATTTTCATGGACTCATCTTATAAAAAATTACGAAACTAATCCCCTGTTAATTCTACCCGAAAAACCATAGAAAACTGGTAAAATCAAAAATAGTTTTTATCTTGCCTAATAAGTATTTTTAGGATCTGTTCAAAAACCTGTATGCAACAACAATACTACACCTTACCGTTAGATGCAAATGCTTTGATCAAGAATGAATCAATTGATACCTGTACTATCAAGGATTCCATTGCAAACCATCTGCATTTATTAATGATCTCGTCTTTTGGCGAGTGTCATTTTGATCCTACATTTGGATGTGCTATATGGGATGTAGATTTTAATAATGTTGCTAATGACACAAAGTTGGTATTGATTATCAAAGACTCCTTATACAACTCTTTGAAAAATCATGAAAAGCGACTTTCGAAAATCGATATTACGGTAAAGATCCAGCAAGAAGAACGCTCGGCAATCAAAGCAGTAAGCCGTGTCAAAAAACGTGTTGTCGTTGTAATTAATGCCACGATTAAAAAAACAAACGAACGGTTCACATTTCAAGAAGGTTTTTTTATTGGACCGCTATCTTTTAAATAAAAACAGACATTAACGATACACCGCATACGTGGCGTATATAACAAATTACATTAATGAAAGGGGAAACTAAAGAACAGATCAAAAATCGCATGCTTCGCAAAGCAGCAGATTTGTGGAATATCCCTGCCAATGAAATTAATGATTCCTTTGATCCTTTGGTTAGCTTACTTATTGCTGCTTGTGCATCAGAAATGGAGCAACTCTCTAGTGAAATTAATGATTCGCAAACCTATGTTACAGAACGCTTAATTCAGTTACTGACACCAGAAACGGTTTTTGACGCTAAGCCTGCCCATAGTATTGCATATGTAGAATGTATGGAGTCCAAAATGACGATATCACCAGAATATGCTTTGTATACCAAGCAAAAGGTCACTGGAGATAATCCCAATGCGAATTTCAAAAATGTATTCTTCTCACCTATCCAAGAGACAACATTGGTAGACGCCAAGGTTCGCTATATGTTGACTCGCGATAAATGTTTTAGATTTGATACCAAAAAATCAAAAGAGCTTTTAACGGTTTTTGATCAAAAATGGGATTTCAGTTCATCCACGGTCTATCTCGGAATAGAAAGTGATTTGACAACCATCCCTTTGGATACTGTTTCTATGTATATCGAACATCAAGGTGTTTCGGACAAAGAATTGTTTTATTATCATCTTAGGAATGCCAAATGGTATATGGGAGATACCGCATTAGACGTTATTGATGGTTATTGGAATAGTGAGAAAGAAAGTACCATAGATCTGGATACTATTTTTGGAGGTATCTCTAGCAAAACCACCACGATCCAAAAACAAGTAAAAGACTTTTACAAAAAACACTATGTTACCTTCAAATCACAAAATGGTTTGACTGCAGAACATATGTTTCCAGAATTACAGGAAATACTAGAGCAACACAAAAAAACAATTACTGGAGATATCAAATGGCTCAAAATCGTTTTCCCTACCGTATTAGGAGCTGCATCTTTAGATAAATTATTCTGCTCATTAAATACATTTCCGGTACTCAATAGAAGAAAGGAGCATTTTTCTTATCAGATGAAAAATTTTATTAATATCATCCCTATCGTTTCCGAAAATTTATTCCTGGACATTAAAGAGGTGACTAATACAAAGGCAGATCGTTATGAATTACAACACACAAGTGCTACCCCCTCGGATAAAGGCACCTATTATCTGCGAAACTTTAACGTAGGAAAATTAGACTCGCGAGGCGCTAAGGAACATATCCAAAATTTATTACAACTTCTAAAGAATGAAAGTGCTGCTTTTTCATTTTTCAATCAAGATTTTTTAGAATCCAAAATAAAGCAATTGAATCAAACTATTGCGATATTAGACCAAAAAACGTCTGAATTAGTGGACGATACGGAATACACTAATCATATCTATATCAACCCTCTCACGAAGGCGGAAACTATTTTGGTCGATTATTGGACTACAAACGGAACTGAAGCCAACACAATCAAATCAGGAACTGGACTTGATATATATGAAGGTACTGATTTACAGCAAAAAAATGGATATCTTGTGACACCCGTTTTTGGGGGACAAGACAAGCTATCTATGGAGCAGCGTCTTAATTCGTATCGCAGGATTTCACTATCTAGAAATAGAATTATCACTGCAGAAGATATAAAAGCACTTTGCTATGAATTATATAACGATAAAATTACTGGTGTAACTATTAGAAAAGGCTTTATAAAAGATATTGGAATGAAAAAGGGCCTTGTACAGTGTATAGAGATTAGCATTACACCCAATAAACAAACAAAAACCGCTGCCTATGAATGGGAATATCTCAATGAAAATCTCATGAGTGTATTAAAAAAACAGTCTATTAATATCTACCCTTTTAATGTGGTTATAGAAAACACCAAACAAACTGTAGCGCTTTAGCCAAAGCTTTTAAACAATGAAAACATCTCAAGATCATACCGCTGCATCCAAGTACATTGATAAAAATGTGATCTATTTTTTATTGATTATGCTTTTGTTTTCCAGCACCATTTTGGCCTATCAAATTTTTAGTAGCTT
Organism: uncultured Flavobacteriaceae bacterium; assembly: GCA_964650425.1. Lineage (GTDB taxonomy): Bacteria > Bacteroidota > Bacteroidia > Flavobacteriales > Flavobacteriaceae > Aquimarina. Next base: position 10,653 of record CAZYRG010000040.1, on the reverse strand, counting down.
CCCCTGTGAGGAAGTAAAAATTTCCGTTGATGCCAAGGAATATCGTGTGGGAGAACTTATCACCTTTATAGATTACACAGAGGGGTCTACCATTCGAAAGTGGGATTTTGGTGATAACTCCAAAGGCTCTACCAAGCGCGAAGCACTTCACGTTTTTGACAAACCTGGATTGTACCAAATACAGTTGTTTGTAAATAACACGTGTTCCATAGATAGAGAAATCAGTATCCAAGAAAAGAAATTTGTATTAGACACGACTAAAGTCCCTGAGTTATCGCTTCCTGACAAAATAGTAGTTGGTGAATTACTAACCGTTGCTGACGCTACAGAAAATGCCTATAGCTGGGAGTGGCGATTTGGAGAAACTGCCCGAGCTAATGCTACTACCAAAGAAGCTAGCTACAGGTTTGAAGAACCTGGTCTAAAAACTGTTTCATTAATTGTCAATGGTGATATAGAACATATCGCAAAAAAACGCATTACGGTTTTACCCAAAGAAATAAAAAAAGAAGAAATCCGCGTGATCAAATCTGCTCCAAAAATCACCCAAGAAGATTTAGGATGGGATATCCCTTATGAGCCCGAAGAACGTAAGAAAGCTGCTAAAAAAGAAGCTACAAAAGTAGTCAAGGAAAAGATAAGTCCATACATCAGTGAACCCGCTTTTAAGAAACGATTACTACAATTTTCCAAAGGAAATGGTTCTGAAAAGCAATTTGCGCCGTATTTTTGTGGAGATATAGACAAGGGAATCATTGTAAATGGCAAGAGAACGACCTTCTTGTTATTTTGTCAGAAAATAAAAAGAAAACCAATCGATATCAAACAACTGACACTTTTCAGAAACAAAGGATCGAATTGTATACAGAATGCAAATATCACGTACAAAAAAGGAATAACAGGACTGTTTAATTAAGGAGATGATGAGCAAAAAAAACGATTTCTTTAGAGTTAACTGGGTAGATGGAATGAAAATCAACAAAGACAGCTTTGTTGCTTTTGAAGATTCTATGTTACATCATATTGAAAAAAGTAGTGGCTACGGGATTACTCCTAATAATTTTGGATTACTCCCGGACTACACAGGGGCTAAAAACACTATTAATGTTACCATATCCATGGATGGACATGACACTTTAGTAATTGCTGTCAATCGTTGCAATGCTGTTACCTTGGGAGGCAATAGAATTACCATAGATGATGCTGCTACAAATTTATTTCAACAAGCTGGACATCTCTTACAACAAGAACATGTAATAAAAGACAAAACAGGTGTGTCCTACATTGTACTTTCTGTAGATCAGCATGCACGTATACCAATCGGAGATGCCGACCCATATGAAGAACCGGCAAGACATCCTTTTGTATTACCCTCCTATCAAATTACTGTGGTACCCGAAAATCAGTTAAACATCCAGCTCATCGGATCACATCATATAACTATCGGAAAAGTGGTTTGGGATAACGAAAGGCCGCAACTTATGGATAGTTACATACCGCCTTGCACTTCGATACAAAGCCACCAAGATCTTATATATACGTATACAGAAGTAGGGGCATTCTTGAATGGAATTGAATCCTATGCTACTAGCATTATTCAAAAAATATATCAAAAACAACAGACTAATGATATGGCCAAAATGGTGCTTACCATGGCCAATGATGTGTTGAGCTATCTCAAATCTGCTATACCGGTCTATAGAAGTCATGATAAATACGCTCCACCGGTTGAGATGATTGTAAAACTCATGTGTCTTGCTCGCACAATAAAAGGAAGTCTTGATATTTATGCTGGTACTGGAAAAGAAGAGTTGCTTAATTACCTTACAGAATGGTGTGATCAAAATCAAGGTGCCTTTGAAAATGTACTGCAAGAAATGATTGATTTAGAATACATTCATACAGATGTTAATCAAAGCTTAGAAAAAGTCGCTACTTTTACGATGCTTATGACTGTATTATTCAAAAAACTCCATGAGCTTGATTATATTGGTAAAAAATCAGACTCGAAGATTTTTGTCAAAGAAGATGTGATTGTACAAGATGATGTAAAAAAGCGTCGCAGATTTTTTCTTGAATAAAAACCACTTCAAAACTTAAACAAAACGGATGAAACCAAAAAATATAAAGGAAAGAAGATCTGGTTTTCTAAAATTTATCTTACTATTTGTTGTAGTAGTTGGCACCATGATGACTGCAATCTTTTTTAATTTTCGAATTCCAAAAAAAGAAAACGAATTATTAAGAGAACGCTCCAGAAATATGGAACGGGAGATGACATTTCAGAAAGAATTTTCTACTGAAATGTTATCATCAAAAGCCTTATTAGATTCACTAGATATTCCTGGGCAAAACATGCTTTACATCAACTCCCTACTAAGCAAAAAACTAGTCGATTTACAACAGTCTATTCCCAGAAAAGATTCTACCTATCGCTATGACATGTATACCTCTATTGTGGAAACATTGGTGAATTTACAGAAGATAAAAAACGAATTAAAATCATTAGGAAATGCTAAAGGTCGTATCAAAGAATATCGTACTGAGCTTGAAAAAACACGGCAAGAACTTAAAGAAACAAAACGTGACCTAGACATTCTCAGGATGTCTTCAAGACGTTAAAATGTCAAAAATATTTCTATAAGAAAAAAGTGTTCTATTGTCTTTCTGGATATAAAAATTAATCCTACTAACTATGGCTAAAACATACGGATCCCATATTGACGGAACTAATCCTGGAGATCGAGTTCATGAAATCCCTGATAACAAAACCTTATTGGCTGTAAAATGTACGCAAACCCCTTCTAAATCCCCTAAAATTATTCCTGGACTCCATAGTACAGCAGCTGTTTTTGCCCATTATCAACCAGAGCATACTGTTTTTTTTGAAACCACTAAGGGGACAATCCAAAAAGAAACCTTTCAGTATCGATCACTAAACGATTTTAGCTTAAAAACCTTAGAAAAAAAAAGCAGTTTTATGCAAGAGGTTCAGAAAGAGAAAGACCGCTATCTAGACATTGTAAAAAAAGTACATACGCATCAAAAACTACGGGCAATTATAGATGACCCAGAAGCAAAAAATGAGTTGCTACAAAAAATTAAATCACTGAAAGAAACCATAAGAAAAAAACTATAATTAAGACTAACATGGATCAAGGTTCAAATGACAATACCATTATGCCTATTACGACAAAATCTAATAGCACCTTTGATACTGATCCAGAAGCTACCTTTATACAAGAACTTATTCCAATGACTGGATACTTACATCCAGATCACGAAAAGACTACCGAAGCTTTTTTTCACAAAAACAACACTAAACAACAACGTCAACTCATAGAAATTTTAGAATCCTGGGAGACCCTTCTAGAAGACAGTAATAGCCCTGAGCAAATGGCAGAAAAAGCGGTAACATATGCCACAGAAGCAACGGACTGCTATCAAAAAAACATGGAACTACTAATAGCAGAAACAAAGGAGCTAGAACAGTCCTATTATGCTATTGACTATTTTTTTCGCAACGCTGGGGAGTCTATTGAAAATTGTTCATTTCTAAATGCCGATATTGATCAATTGACTGATCTAGATAACACCTTGTTTATAGACGCTGTTTCTAATGAATTAAATGCCAACTTTGACCGATTAGATTTAAGCGACAATTACAGCTTATTAGTAATTCCTGGCTATCTAAAATCTACTACGATACTAGAAAAATGGGCAAAAATTGCCTATAATAACAAAGTACTACTCATCACAGATTATCGTCATCTAGATGCTCCTGATGATGTGGTAGACTTTTTTGAAGAATCTCATATAACAGGAAACGAGCCCTTTCGCTCCAATAGTATTATGACCTGTAATTGGCTTGTCGGAAGAGGCGGTTATGATATGTTATCGCAGCAAGATGCATTGTTTATCCCTCCCTCTACTGCACTAGCAGGCGCAATTTACAAGGGCCTGTTATCACAAGTTAGTGCTGGAGCTAGTTTTGGCGTATTGTACGGGGCAAAAGGCGTACGCTTTCAACTCAAAAAAAATGATTTATCTGCATTAGAGGAGTTAGGATTAATCCCTATACGCTATGAACATGGAAAAACCATTGCGTATTCCTCAAAAACATTATTTAATGGTGACAACTTAGGGTTACAAACCTACTCGGTAGTGCGCGTTTTTGATTATGTAACCAAAGTATTAATGGATTTTCTCAACCGTAGAACTTTTGAGAATTTTAATGCCACAATGCGAAAAGAACTAATGACGGAAGTGGTGCTATTCTTGGATAAAAACACAGGCCCTGGTAAACTTATTGATAACTTTACCATCAATAGGTTTGAACAAGATTCTAAAGACAAAAACAAAATTCATTTGGATGTCCGCATGGAACCTTATTTTCCTTCTAAAAACTTTTTGCTCAAAATGAATTTTGAAACCCTCAACGAATCCAAAAACTGGGATACTGCTATTGAGTTAGATCAGTAATCCCACCATCACGAACTCCAATCATACTAAACAACTTATCCTCTAGAAGGCCAATTATTTTTGAACTGTGTTCCACGTACCGTAATTTCTTTGGCAGAAATAATCAATGATGTTTGTAGCGGTTCATTATTTACCGAATTGAAATGCTCTTTATAATGCAAGCAATAGGCATCTTTGAACTCTACTTTTTTTAAATTAGACATATTTTCCCTTTTGAAAAAAGTAATTGAGCCTGTTTTAGTCATATCATCGGAAATCATCCATTCCAAAAAATCTGTTTTGGCTGTGGATTCTACCAAAACATGAATTTGTCCTCCTCTAGGTTTTTCGGAAGGCCTACCCGTATAATCAGCTCCTTGATTAAACTCAAATGAGCAATCAAGAACATTCATCTCATCATTCTCAATCGTTAATTTTGATAAAAAAGACATAGCTATATGTATTTGGTTATGCTCTAGCAAAACACTAGAACCTAATTCTTTTTCATAATTAAAAAATCACATCAGCAGGGTTATACGCGCTGTGCGATAATAGTATTTTCTTCTTTTATACCATTCCATTCTACAGTCCTCTTCGCATCGATATAGCAAACAGAACTCCACCAATTTGGCTTAAAATAAAAAATCCAACCCGAGGCCGTTCCAGTCCGATCGGAAACCATAATTTGACCTTCCGGATGCAAGTCGTTGTAGTCATCTACAAAAAAATAAAAGAGTTTCCCAAACTCCATCCCCTCCGGAGCTTTTAGCTTGAATCTACTAATTTCCTGATCCGTTTTCTGTTTATTGAATTCCAAACTAATCACCAGAGGATTTGCTAATTCCTTTCCCTCAGGATCTTTGATATCTTGTCCAATTGGGAAATACCATTTTTGATAAATCGGAGCAGGTATTAAGGTCACAAACTCATACATTTTGAGCACCAAAAAGGGAATCACAAATGCGATCCCTGCACTCATAAATACTACGGACAGTTCCTGTCGATACAACCCCACGACATTTACAAATGCCAATAAAGCCAAAACAATCATAAAAAGAGTAAAGAGAAATTCCATAAGAAAATCATCTTTTTTCTCCGAAAGTTCTTTGAAATGAATACGCATTACAAACAAATGTCCAATACCAAGGCAAAAGAAAATGATTTCGGCACCTATAAAGCTATTCAATGGTACATCATTCAATATCTTAGGAGAACTCAACAAACCTGTCAACGCAAATACTCCTAAAAGTGACACTACATAGAGAAGTACTTTGAATTTATTTTTGGCAAGTAGTTTGCGCAATTTTGATACAAACGCCATGATCAACGTCCCTAAAATTAGTAGCACAAAACTAACTTTGAGCATTGGACCGTTCAATAAATTTGGTAAAGCGTTTATCATAATTCGTATTATAATCTAGTAGTCATTCCCATAAAGGTTCCTTCTTGATCCCCTAAGATAAAATTTTCTTCCCGAACGAACTCAATCTGGGTGTCTAATTCATATTCAATAGGGATAAAATATTTATAAAAAGCATTGATAAATCGATTCAACCCTTTATTACCCAAGAAATCTTTGATAATAGTTGTGTCAGAGGGGTGCAGTGTGATTTCTAAAAAGGGTTGCTGTATTTCTACTGTTTCTTGATTCAATACAAAATCTAAGCCCAATCTGTTTTCATTAGATTCTGGCATGAGTACGACACGTTTTTTGAACTGCTTTTTGAATGTTACGCGAGTTTCTAAAACCTTTTCTAAACATTGGAATGTAAGCTCTAGATCGCCAGCAATTTTGTGTGCATACGGTAATAATTTAACTAGTCGTATACTGTATTTTTTAGGAATGGTTTTGTCGATCTTCCATAAATCGATTAGAAAATCGGAATTGAGGTTCCCAAAGCCTTTTATAATAT
>CAZYRG010000040.1:0-4179 GCA_964650425.1 uncultured Flavobacteriaceae bacterium | reverse complement strand
TTCCATAAATCGATTAGAAAATCGGAATTGAGGTTCCCAAAGCCTTTTATAATATCCGCACTTTTATGCTCGATTGCTACCCGTTGAAAAAAAACTTCATTTTCTATCGGAGCGAACAAACTTCTTGCTGCTTTCTCTTCTTGCTTTTGTTCTTTTCTTGAGGTTTCATAATCTAAAGAAACATCTTTTATTTCTTTATGAAAAATTCCTTCAGGAAGCACATCATATATGCCATTTCTTGACAATTCTAGCTGTAATAAATCACTTGTATTATAGGAGTTTTTGAGTCCCGTATTCAGCAAATCTTTTTTATAAGCTCTACTAAAAGCTCCTGCAAAAGCCACCAATATATCGCTAGCGCCAAGACCTTCTTCTTGTACCAACTCACCAGCAACAACTTCTGCTCTCAGGTCCTCTGTCAGCGTCAGCAATTCTTCATATATGTCATTGATCTTATTATTCACGAATCAAATCATTACGTTTACCACCAGCGAGATATCGTTTTTTCCAAAAAGGAAAATCCAAATCACTAATTTTAACACCATCACCACCAGTATCACCTACATAAGAGGTTGAGTTAACAAATTTTCCATTTCTTAAATACACTCCTACATGTGTAATCTTCTTTTGCTTTTTATCTCCAGGTTGGAAAAACACCAAGTCACCTTCTTTGAAAAATTCTTGCCCCTTGAACTTGACTGTATTTCTGGACTTGAATTGTTTTTCTGCAGTACGCTCCAGATACAAATCATATACATTAACGTACAATAACTGTGTAAAGGAGGAACAGTCTATACCTTCTTCTGTTTCTCCTCCTAATAAATAGGGACGATTCATCCACTCGTCTATGAACTTATACAACTTAATATTGGTCAAAGAATCGGGTTTGATATTAAGGATTCTACCGTATTTAATTTGTAGTGGATCTAATTTTGGCTTTTCTGGAGCTTTGATTATGGTGTCATAAACAATAACCACATCTGATTCATCTACTAGCGGTGTTTGTATGGTTTTGCAACTAGATACAAGTAGGATTACTGTTAAAGTAGTTAGGTATAAATAAAGCGTTTTCATAGGAAAATTAAAGGTAACTATTTTTTTGTACTAAATAAAAATTAAGGTTGTATGCAGAGATCTTCAGTGAACTTGGCATCAGAACTTTCATTCAAAATAAGAAATGCAGTCGCGATATCATTAGTTGGACTCTGAGCCATAAAACTTGTTACCCCTGTAATTGTTCCATTTTTTGTATTAAAATCAACAGGCAAAGCAGCACTGAAATATCCTTTTTGAATTTGTATAATAGTATTAGTATCACAACTATACAGACGCTTGAATTTATCTTCTTCTAATGTAGGAACCTTAATCTCATTAGCTTCAAGCTGCATATTGTTAAGTTGAACATAAATTGATTGCGGAACACTCTCATCAAGTATATCATCGACTGAAACTATTTTTGGTGTTGGCAATACTACAGGGTCATCTGTTGGCACAACTAGTTGAATAAAGCCCTTGTTGTTTTCGATCTCAGATAAGATAAATAACTCTTTATCTAATTTACCCAATTGCAGTACATCGTTATCGTCCGTATCAATTACTATATTTTTTAGCTGCACGAGTATTCGTTGCCCTATGTTATACTCTGATGGTTGAGGTGCTCTTATTGTAATGGCAATACCGGTAGTAGGATCAATCAACTTGTCTTGTATATAAATACGATTTTTTTTCGTATCAACACGTATGATATAGCCTTCCAAAATTGGTTCAACATTCGCTGGCAACCCTAAGGTTGTACTATCAAACCCAGTTAATCCCCCTTGGTACAGTGCTACTACTTGATCCAATGTAACATTTGACTCAAGATTAGTCACGTCTTGTCTACAAAGATCCGCATTAAATGAAATGTCATCTACATCCCGAATGCGCAAGGAACTCCCCTCAAGAATAGCAGTTATAGTCCCTTTTTGTTGAGACATTTCATCATTCTTGAATAATGCATTTCCTCCATTAATCAATGAAATAAAAGTCCCATCAGAACAACTTCGTAAAGTTCTTACAACCTCATTGGTATTTCTTTCATCTGCATAGGTTTTTCCCAAATCATCATCTATAAATTGTACATCTTCAATACTGATCAAAATACCTGTTTGATTATCGGTAATTTCTGGAGATGCTAGAGCGTCTTGAATTTCTTTAACAGTTAATAATACTGGAGTAACCTCCTCTGCTTCTGTGGTAGCAATTATAAAAGTCGCGAAATCATTGGATTCTAGAGAAATAACACCATTATTCCGTAGTTTACCAATTTCTAGAACACCATCATTATATTGCATTCCTAAACCATTAAGTTCTAAGGTTACTTTACGATTTAATCCGAAGCTAGAATTATTGATATTATTTCTATTGATAAGAATGCGTACTCCAAGTATCGGGTTATTTGATTTGTCCTGAATATAAAGAGCGTTTTGTATATTTCTGGCATTATCGTTTGAAATAATAAAGCCCTCAGTACGTACTTTTTCACCTCCATTAAGGTTATTGAAATTTAAAATATCTTCTGTCAATTCATTACGTAACTCTTCAAGAGGAATCATCATGGACATTACAGGGTCCGGGTTAGGATCTGGGGTAGGGGTTGTTCCTTGGATAGGTTTCACATCTGGCAATAGTATTTCATCATTACTACAAGAACCCAAGTATAGTACAAGAATACTTAACAACAATAAGGTTTTATATGGCGATTGTCTGTATTTCATTTCATTAATTTTAGAACTTTTTTATCCGCTTTAAATTACTGCACACATGCTATTTCAGTAAAGTTTAAATTTTCCTTATTACTAATCAAGATAAATGTTTCTCCAAAAGTATTAGATTTTAAAGTAATTCCTTCTAGGGTCGCTTGACCACTAGGAACGCGATCATCTACAAATAGGGCTTCATCATTTATTAAAGATAGGCGTATGAAGTCCTTCGTTTCGCAATTAAACATCTTAATGATCCCTTGCCCAAAGGTTCTTCCTTCAACTTCATCTTTATCCAACTGCAAATTGTCAATTGCTATCAAAATACTCTCAGGGATTTCTTCATTTTCAATAGCTGCTATTGGAACACCCAAGGGGGTTATATCAACTATTGCATCTTGAGAACGAATAATAATATCATCAATCATATCTGATTCAGGGTTTATGGCAACAATGCTTTCAATTACTTCTTCATAAATACCAATATGTAATTCCGGATCTTCACTGTCAATTCCCAGGCCAGTCAGATTTATATATATCCTTTGACCTTGGGGATAATCTATATATAAATCTGGTTGATTAATATCTATGGCTATTCCAGCAGTAGGATTGCTTATTGCGTCTTGAATGTATAAGGTATTTTGAATATTAGTATCACGATCTGAAGAAATGACATATCCCGAAACGATTGGAACAATATTGGAGTCCAGTCCTAAATTTTCAGCTGTTAATACTGTAGCTCCATTATCTAATGCTGCACGTACCTCGGTTATAGTCACATTTGCTGTAGGCTCTACAAAATCACATCGTTCATTCGCAAACTTTACTTCATCACTATTTCTCAGAACCAAACCATTATTGGTATATACTCCTATAATAAAACCTTGTTCTTCTGGAAAAAGTTCGTCTCTAAAATTTGCAGTAGCATCTGTAAGTACTCCAATAGTAGCTCTATCAGCACAATCCGTAATAACTCGTTCTGTAAAACTTTCAACATCGGAATCTGTAAAATTTCTTCCTCGTTCCTCTGAAATTAATTGCATCGTGTTTAATTGAACTAATGTGCCAATTAGATTGTCGTCTAGTTCTGGTGTGTCCTGAGCATCTTGTAACTTTTTCACAGTTGTTTCTGTAGCAATTATTGGAGTAGTTCCGATACCTCGGGTCGTCTTTTCTAAGAATTCATTTTTTGTTATCGGTGAAAAACTCCCATCACTTACTGTTCCTATTTGTAATACTCCATTAATTTGGTCCATTGCAAGTCCGTCCAAACGAATAGCGATATTTTTTCCAACAGGAAAGATACTATTACTGTTTTCTTGAGTAACGGAGACTGCTATTCCGGTAATAGGATCTTTAGGTTGATCCTGTATATATAATTGATTTTGAAAATTCCCATTAGCATCATTAGAAATTATATAACCAGAAACAACTATAT
>CAZYRG010000039.1:0-19974 GCA_964650425.1 uncultured Flavobacteriaceae bacterium | reverse complement strand
GGTATTAATTAATGTTAGCTACATAAACCTACAAGGTCAAAAAAGACCTTGCAGGTTAGCTGAATTCATAATTTGTTTCTCTGTTAATAACTCCTAGTAAAAATTAGTGATGAGAAATAAAAACAAAAAATCAATTTTTATCTTTGTCAGGAATGGAACATTTTATCGTATCAGCGCGTAAATACCGTCCTCAGACATTCAAAGATGTTGTGGGTCAACAGGCTATTACCAATACGCTACTCAATGCTATCGATAATAACCATTTAGCGCAGGCACTCTTATTTACTGGGCCTAGAGGCGTTGGGAAAACTACCTGTGCCAGGATACTTGCAAAAAAAATCAATCAGGATGGTACGGAAAATCCAGACGAAGACTTTGCGTTCAATATTTTTGAGCTTGATGCTGCGTCCAATAACTCCGTAGATGATATTCGGAATCTTATCGATCAGGTTCGGATACCTCCACAAATAGGCACCTATAAAGTCTATATTATTGATGAGGTGCATATGCTGTCTCAAGCTGCTTTTAATGCATTTCTAAAAACTTTGGAAGAGCCACCAAAGCATGCTATTTTTATATTAGCAACTACGGAAAAGCATAAAATTATCCCTACCATCTTATCACGTTGCCAGATTTTTGATTTTAAAAGAATTACGGTAACCGATGCTAAAAATCATTTAGCAGAAATTGCTAAAACAGAAGGCATCGAAGCTGATGAAGATGCCCTGCAAATCATTGCCCAAAAGGCAGATGGCGCATTACGAGATGCGCTATCAATTTTTGATCGTGTCGTGAGTTTTTGCGGTAAAAATCTAACCAGACAAGCAGTAACCGAAAATCTGAATGTACTGGATTACGAAACCTATTTCAAAAGCACCTCTTTGATCTTAGAAAATACTATTCCGCAGTTGTTACTGGAATTTAATCATATTCTTACCCAAGGATTTGATGGACATCATTTTATAGCCGGCCTAGCATCTCATTTCAGAGATTTACTCGTTTGTAAAAACACCGCTACCATTAATCTTTTGGAGGTCAGTGATCAAATAAAAAAACAATATTACGAGCAATCACAACAAGCAACGCACGCGTTTCTTATCAAAGGTATCGAATTAGCCAATGATTGTGACCTCAAATACAAAACTAGCCGAAACCAGCGATTACTGGTTGAATTATGCCTGATGCAGCTTGCCTCTATCAACCAACCGGTTGATGGAGAAAAAAAAAATGACCAACCCTATATAATTCCACCTTCTTATTTTAAAGAAAAAGGAATTACACCCATTCCGATAACAAAGCCAAAACCAGAAACGCTTCCAGTTGCGCCAGTAGTAACTACCATTAAAGAAGACGAAGAAGAAGCTCTAGACACTACTGTTAACGAACCAGTAACTCTAGAAAATATAACTAGCGGGGTGGTGTTAGAAAAAAATGCGCTAATTGCGGACAAAGTGGAGGCTACTAACACCCAAACTCCTGTCCAACAACAAACAGCAATAGCAAAATCACCTTTATTAGGAAATACAGCTCGTAAGTCTTCAGGTTTATCCCTAAATAGTATTCGTAAAAAGAAAATTCACGAAGCGCAAAAAACAGACAAGGTTCTTGATCCTGAAAATTTACCTACGGATACCTTTACAGAATCGCAGTTACAAGCAGCTTGGCAAGAATATGGTAAACGACAAGACAAAAAAGGGGAACGTATTCTCGGATCCATGTTAGCCATGAATATCCCGTCACTAAAAGAAGGCCGCATACATTTAGAACTTCCAAATGGCTCCATGAAAATTGATATGGAAACTGCACAAGCAGCTTTACTACAATATCTTAGTCAAAAATTAAATAACTATGAGCTAGAAATGGTTATTACGGTTAATGAATCCGCAGCAAAGAAACATGCTTTTACCCCACAGGATAAATATGAAAAGTTACGCGAAAAAAACCCTTTGATTGACAAACTGCGCGCTACCTTTGATTTGGACATCTAAAAGTACTCCTACTCCATCAAAATCTCAAAAAATTTAGCATTTGTGAAATTTACTATGCGTGCATAGTAATAATTGCCATTATTTAATGTACTTTTACCATACAAACAAATCCTACAAATGAGTTATACAGCAAAAATGTTACGTGATGACGCCTTGAAAGGCAAAAATATAGTAGTCACAGGTGGTGGCAGTGGTCTTGGTAAATCCATGACTAAATACTTTTTGGAACTTGGAGCCAAAGTAGCCATTACTTCCAGAAATCTGGACAAACTCAAAAACACCGCAAAGGAATTAGAAGAAGCTACGGGAGGCACTTGTTTTCCTGTACAATGTGATGTACGACATTACGATCAAGTAGAAGCTATGCGTGATCAGGTTTTAAAAGAATTTGGATCCGTCGACGTCTTACTAAACAACGCAGCTGGGAATTTCATAGCACCTACAGAACGTTTATCAGCAAATGCGTTTGATACCATTATTGATATCGTATTAAAAGGAACTAAAAATTGCACGCTAGCTTTTGGTAAATATTGGATCGACAAGAAATACACCAATACGAACGTACTTAATATCGTGACGACCTACGCATGGACAGGTTCTTGCTATGTTGTACCTAGTGCTACAGCAAAAGCTGGTGTATTAGCAATGACACGCTCCTTGGCGGTAGAATGGGCAAAATACGGTATGCGTTTTAATGCTATTGCACCAGGCCCCTTCCCTACCAAAGGCGCATGGGACCGACTCTTTCCAGAAGAGCTCAAAGGTAAGTTCGACATGTTAAAGCAGGTACCTTTGCGACGTATGGGAGATCATCAAGAATTAGCAAATCTAGCCGCTTATTTGGTTTCTGATTTTGCAGCCTATGTTAATGGAGAAGTAGTTACTATCGATGGTGGAGAATGGTTACAAGGTGCTGGACAATTCAACCTGTTTCAGGATATTCCGGAAGCAATGTGGGATCAGCTAGAAGCCATGATCAAATCAAAAGGAAAAAAATAACAAAAGACTTTACATATCAAATAACCAGTATTTTATAACAAAAAAGCGATTTTGAATCGCTTTTTTGTGTTTTACCCTATTCCAAAATCATTAAACTAAAAATTGTTTGGCTATTTTTGGTAACAAATTGGTTATAAACAGAACTTTCACAGAAGAAATGTTGGTAACGGATTTAGATCTTATATAAAAACACCATGAAATATCTCTTCACCTATTACTTTATGTTTCTATTTCTCTCTTCACTAATGGCACAAAGTGTAGGAAAAGAAGCGAACTCTACGCTCATTCCTTTGGATCCCGATGTCAAAATAGGCAAACTTGAAAATGGATTAACCTATTACATCAAACAAAATGCGAAACCCGAGGATAAACTAGAACTCCGATTAATTGTAAAAATAGGTGCCATTAATGAAGACAATGACCAACTAGGTTTGGCGCATATCATGGAGCATATGAATTTTAATGGAACCAAAAACTTTAAAAAAAATGATCTTATTGATTATTTACAAAGTATTGGTGTCAAATTCGGTGCAGACCTCAATGCCTATACCAACCAGAATGAAACAGTTTACAAACTATCTATCCCCACAGAAGACCCAAAAAAAATAACAAAAGGTTTTCTCATATTAGAAGATTGGGCACACAACACCCTCTTAGAATCTGAAGCCATCGATGATGAAAGAGGCATTGTTCTTGAAGAATATAGAAAACGATTAGGTGCTAACCAGCGTATTAGAGCACAATGGCTTCCACTATTTTTAAAAGGATCCAAGTACGCGGAGCGTAATGTCATTGGCACAAAAGAAAGTATCACCAACTTCTCACATCAACGAATTAGAGATTTTTATAAAGACTGGTATCGGCCTGATTTAATGTCAGTGGTAGCAGTGGGTGATCTCGATATCATCGAAATTGAGCAAAAGATTATTCAACACTTTTCAAAACTTACGAATCCTACAACTCCTAGAATAAAGGAAAAATATAGTATCCCGAAACATGACGATACCAAAATTGCTGTTCTTACAGATTCAGAACTAGAAACATCCTCTATAAGTCTTGTTTACAAAGACACTATTTTATCACAACCTGTAACCACAATAGCACAAGCTAGAGCTAAAATTATTCAAAATTTGTTTTCAAGAATGGTAAATATTCGGCTTCAGGATTTGGCCTATGGGGAAACCCCGCCTTTTGCCAATGCCTATGCAGGTAGATCCAGTTATTTTGCCCCTAACCTATACTCTTATTACTGCGGTGCCAGAATGGATGATTCGCAAATATCTTCAGCGCTAGAGGCTTTATTCACGGAAAATGAACGTATAAAGCGTCATGGTTTTTTAGCCAGTGAATTGAACAGAGTAAAGAAAATATTGCTTTCGCTCAGCGAAAAATCAGCAAAAGAAACTGGAAAAAAATATTCTAAATCGTATACAAAATCGTTGACTTCGGCAGCGCTAAATGGCTTCACGTTGACTAGCGCCACTTGGAAACATAAATTTTATAAAACACAGTTACCGACCATCACACTAGAAGAGGTCAATGCCTTAATGCCCAAATACCTGCATAAAAACGACGCGAATATACTCATCACCAGCCCTGAGAAAGCAAAACCGCGTTTACCAACAGCAACTAGTATTCGTGCATTGCTTAAAGAAATTGAAACTAAAACTATCCCTCAGTTAAAAGAAGCACAACTAAGTAACCAACTAATTACTAAACTCCCCAAGAAAGGGCAAATCGTAAATAGCACAAAGGATACCTTATTTGATATTACCACATTAGAATTGAGTAATGGCGCTAAGGTTCTTTACAAAAAAACGAATTTCAAAAATGATGAAATTATCTTACAAGGATTTAGTTACGGCGGTTACTCACTCTACAGTGATGCGGACTACAAAAACACCTATTTTGCACGTCTCGGTTTGAAAGAAGCAGGTTTTGGAGGTTTTTCAGACAACGATCTTAACAAAATGTTAGCCGGTAAACTGGCCCGAGTAAACACTAATATAACTAGTTACAAAGAACATCTAAATGGAAGTAGCGCTCCAAAAGATCTTAAAACCTTATTCGAATTAGTACACCTAAATTTCACTTCGTTGAATAAAAACGAAAAAGCCTATGAAGCCTTTAAAACTAAATACAAAAACATTGTTATCAAACAACTAGCCTCTCCATATCGCTTTTTTAATTATAAAGTGGAAGAATTTCTAGAAGGCGATCATCCAAGATACATGCCATTCCCTACTGCCGAAAGTATCGATGCTTCTGACTATCCACTAGCATGGCGTAAATTTGGAGAACGTTTTGACAACGCTGGAGATTTCACTTTTATATTTGTGGGAAATATAGACGATGCAGAACTAAAGGAATACATTGAAACCTACATAGCCAGTTTACCCGCTACCAAAGAAAAAGAAAACTACAAACTGGGAGACTATCGTCCAAAAAACACTAAAAAAGAACTTATTGTTCGAAAAGGACTAGATCAAAAATCACAAATAAAAATCTTATTTAGAGGAGAAGCGGAAACCTATGATCAAAAAGAAAAACGCGCTTTGCAATATTTAGGCGCTATTCTCAAAATCAAACTCATCGAAAAACTCCGTGAAGAACAGAGTAGTATTTATTCTTCTCGAGTAACTGCTGGTATGCACCGAATCCCCTATCCAGAATATTACCTAAATATTGATTTTGGTTGCGCGCCTGAAAAAGTAAAGGAGCTAAAAATGGCAGCGCTAGAAGAATTGCAAAAAATACTAGACCATGGGCCAGAACAAAAAGATCTAAATAAAGTCATAGAAAAGAAACTATTAGAACGCAAAGAAAGGGAGCAATCCAATAATTATTGGGCAAAAAAAATCTATAATGCCGCATTTTGGAAGACTAAGCTAAATGCTACGGACAAAACAATTGAACTCATCAAATCAATAACAACAGATGATATTAAAAATATCGGAAACAAATACCTCAAAGATACGCCGATCACTATGATGCTGTTGCCTGAAGAAAATGTTGAAAACACTACAAAACAAACCATAAAAGAACCTGTGAAAAATTAAAAACCGTATTTTAAACTGTGATTATGCATCAAAAGCCTAAAAGTGAACAGTCGCAATAAACAGTTTTCAGATCGAGATAAGAGTAGGATATAAAAAATAGGGTTTAGCATACTGAAGAAGTTTTTCTATATTCTCAAGCATACCTCATACCCTTGTTTTCCAGAACCCTAGGATATTAATTCACTACATAAGTCTTTATCGAAAAAAAATCATAGAAGATTCTTATACTTTTGACCTCCCATTTTCCTTTACAAAAAATCCAAAAGAATCGTAGTATTTCGGTCCAAATAACCCATTAATTTATTTAAAATCAACTAATTAAAACTGTTAACAAATTTCATTTTTTAAACCTATTAAAAGTTGTATTTTTACCTTCCAAAACCAAATCATCCTACATGGGTAAAATAATTGCAATTGCAAATCAAAAAGGAGGGGTAGGTAAAACTACGACTTCTGTAAATTTAGCTGCTTCTCTAGGGGTCCTGGAGAAAAAAGTACTACTCATAGATGCTGATCCTCAAGCGAACGCTACTTCGGGGCTAGGTTTAGATGTAGAAAGCGTTGAGAAAGGTACGTATCAGTTATTGGAGCATACAGTTACCGCTTCAGAAACAATCGTACAAACGAACGCACCTAATGTTGATATCATTCCTGCGCATATTGATTTAGTAGCCATAGAGATCGAACTAGTCGATAAGGAAAATCGCGAATATATGCTCAAAAAAGTGATTGGTGATTTGCGATCGCAGTACGATTACATTCTCATAGATTGTGCGCCATCTTTAGGCTTACTTACACTAAATGCATTAACAGCATCGGACGCCGTTATCATTCCTATACAATGTGAATATTTTGCATTAGAAGGATTAGGAAAATTATTGAATACGATAAAAAGTGTTCAAAAAATACACAACAAACAACTTGATATCGAAGGTCTTTTATTGACAATGTACGATTCTAGACTACGACTCTCTAATCAAGTAGTAGAAGAAGTACAAAAGCATTTTGCAGAAATGGTCTTTGAAACGATTATTCAAAGAAATATTAAATTGAGTGAGGCGCCGAGTTATGGAGAAAGCATTATTGATTATGATGCGGGAAGCAAAGGCGCAAGCAATTATCTGAGTTTGGCTCAGGAAATTATTAAGAAAAATAAGTAAGTGATTTATGGCGAAGGCAACACGTAAACAAGCATTGGGTCGCGGACTTTCCGCTTTATTAAAAGATCCTGAAAACGACATTACATCCGCAGAAGACAAAAATGCAGATAAGGTTGTTGGTAATATCATAGAACTAGACTTGGAAAGTATTGAAGTTAATCCTTTTCAGCCCAGAACAAGTTTCAATGAAGAAACCTTACAACAATTAGCGACCTCAATCAAAGAACTAGGTGTTATACAACCAATTACGGTTCGAAAATTAGATTATAACAATTACCAATTGGTTAGTGGCGAACGCCGTTTTCGTGCTTCAAAACTTGTTGGATTAAAAACCATTCCGGCCTACATTCGTATTGCCAATGATCAGGAATCTTTGGAAATGGCATTGGTGGAAAATATCCAACGCCAAGACCTTGATCCCGTTGAAATCGCATTATCGTATCAAAGATTGATTGACGAGATTAATCTTACCCAAGAACAATTGAGTGATCGCGTAGGTAAAAAACGCTCTACCATAGCCAACTATTTGCGCTTATTAAAATTAGATCCGATAATACAAACGGGAATGCGTGATGGGTTTCTATCTATGGGACATGGCCGTGCTTTAATTAATATTACAGATCCAGAATTGCAATTGGATATTTATGCAAAAGTACTAAGTAATAAACTTTCTGTCCGCGAGACTGAAACGTTGGTTCGTACGGTAAATACAGGCGACACCTCTACAAAAGGAGGTAAACCTAGTACTACAAAAGAACTCCCGCATGATATAAAAAAGGGAATTAAAGATTTTTCTGAGTATTTTGGCGCGAAAATTGACGTAAAAGTGACTCCAAAAGGGAGTGGGAAATTAATTATCCCTTTTTCTTCTGAAGAGGATTTCAGAAGGTTAAAGAAACTTATCGGCAGTGAAGAGTAAGAACAAAAATACCATTACAGTACTAATAGCATTCCTTTTTGGATGCTATTTGTGTATAGCACAAGAAACTCCAACAACTACACCTGAGCAAAAAACTCCTGAAGAAAAGGTTGTCAAAGAAGCTATTTCAGAAAAAAAAGAGATCGTTAAAGACAGTACTAATAAAGAGGTTACCAATGCAAAAAAAGGAGACTTAAAAGTAATCACCGAAAAAACCAAAAAGAAAAAAGTAAAGAAACCTAAAAAAGCAAAAAAAATCCGCCCATATGAGCCATTAGCCCCTGCGCGTGCGGCATTTTATTCTGCAATATTACCAGGTTTTGGGCAAGCATACACAGGGAATTATTGGAAAATCCCTCTAGTATATGCTGCGATAGGTAGCGGTATTTATTACTACAACTTTAATAACAATATCTATCTTGAATCTCGTGATGTTTTCAAAAGACGTTTAGCTGGGTTTACTGATGATCGTCTTCAAGGCATTGTGTCAGATGAAAGTTTACTAAGTAGGCAACGTCGTTTCCGAAAAGATCGCGAATTAGCCGTTTTATTAACCACTATTGCCTACATTTTAAATATTGTAGATGCGAATGTATCTGCACACTTACAACAATATAACATCGACAATAAACTTAGCGTGCGTCCAAATATGGATTTTGACAAGCTAAGCACACAACCGAGTTTTGGATTAAAACTACATTATAGTTTTTGACCAAAATAAATACAAACACGATTAAAACACTAAAAATTGAAAATAGCATTATTAGGATATGGAAGAATGGGGCAAACCATCGAAAAAATTGCCATAGACAGAGGTCATGAAATTGTCCTAAAGGTGGACGAAAACACCACTTCATATGATGTTTCTATTGCGGATGTTGCTATAGAATTTAGCATTCCATCAGCGGCAGTAAGCAATTTAACACGCTGTTTTGAAGCCGGGGTACCAGTAGTATCCGGCACTACAGGCTGGTTAGACGCTTACGAAGAAATGACACAACTATGCAAATCAAAAAATACAGCGTTTATCTACGCTTCTAATTTTAGTTTAGGTGTCAATATCTTTTTTGAATTAAACAAAAAACTAGCAGGTATCATGAATTCGCAAAAGCAGTATACCATTGCTACCGAAGAAATCCATCATACCAAAAAACTAGATGCTCCCAGCGGAACAGCTATTACACTGGCAGAAGGTATTATTGAAAATAGTGACCAAAAAGCTTGGAAACTTGGCGCAGAAGGGGATACCACAACGATTCCAATTGTTGCCAAAAGGGAAGGTGATGTTCCAGGTACGCATACTATAACCTATAACTCTGAGGTTGACCAGATTGAAATCAAACATACGGCACATAACCGTCAAGGATTTGCACTAGGAGCTGTGGTAGCAGCGGAATGGTTACAGAATAAAAAAGGGATATACAAAATGAATGATGTACTAGGTTTGTAACAAAAACTTAGTTTTTACTACCTATTATACAAAGACGTTATTATGACACTATCACAATGGTTTATATTTTTTCTAATCGTACAAGTTGTACATTTTCTTGCTACATGGAAACTATATATCAAAGCAGGCAGACAAGCTTGGGAAGCAGCAGTTCCAATATATAATGCAGTAATTTTAATGAAAATCATTAACCGCCCATGGTGGTGGGTTATTTTACTTTTCGTTCCTGTAATCAATATTATTATGATCCCAATTATTTGGGTAGAAACCATTCGTAGTTTTGGAAGAAACACGCTGCAGGATACTATTTTGGTACTCGTCACCCTAGGTTTTTATATTTTTTACGTCAATTATGCATTAGATGTAACTTATATAGAAGATCGAAGCCTGAAACCTCGCTCTGGTGCTGGAGAATGGACCAGCTCTATTCTATTCGCAGTAGTGGCTGCAACGGTAGTTCACACCTATTTTATGCAACCCTACACCATCCCTACCGGCTCTCTAGAAAAAACGTTATTAGTAGGAGATTTTCTTTTTGTAAGTAAGTTCCATTATGGTGCCCGAATCCCTATGACAACAGTATCATTACCGATGGTTCATGATTCTATACCGCTCACAAAAAAGAAATCCTATTTCAAAAAACCGCAATTGCCCTATATGCGTATTCCAGGGCTACAAGATATCAAACGCAATGATATTGTAGTGTTCAGTTGGCCTGCAGATACGGTAGTCCAATTTTTCAAGAAAAGTAAAGGGGTTATCAAACCAATTGACAAAAAATCCAATTACGTCAAACGTTGTGTAGGTATTCCTGGGGATCAATTATCTGTTGTAAATGGGTATGTTCATATTAATGGAGAAAGAACGGTCCTTCCGGAAAGAGCAAAACCACTGTTTAGACATTTAGTAACCCTAAAAGGAAAACTAAGCCAAAGTACTTTGGATATTTTTGGTCCAAAATATTATGATCCAAGGCCTGTGTACAAAGTCCCTAATGAAATTATGATTAAGGAACGAACACCAGAACTGATCGAAAAACGCGCACCATATTTAAAATTTATCAAAAAAGATAATAGCTATAATTATTTTACGGGTGGTATTGGAAACCAACAGGTTGCAAATTACCTGAAAATTACACCTGTAGAGAATATGGCCATTTTTAATCTTACGGAACAAGAGGCTATTTCGTATAAGGACCATCCTAAAATACTTAATGCCGAACGATACATTATTAAAGAAAAAGGGACTGAAACATTTCCTCAAAGCACTAATTATGAAGGAAATGTTGATAATTTTGGCCCCGTTACTATTCCCAAAAAAGACACCACTATCAAGTTGACAGTGGAAAACTTACCGCTATACAAAAGACTTATCGAAGTATATGAAGGACGAGAAATAGGCGTACTGAATAAACTCACCACAAATGGTACTCAAGTACTTCTTAATGGAGAACCTATTGATCAATATACGTTTCTACAGGATTATTACTGGATGATGGGTGACAATAGACATAATAGTGAAGATAGCCGCATTTGGGGATTTGTCCCATTTAATCATGTCGTAGGAAAGCCTGTATTTGTATTCTTTAGTAAAGATGCTAATGGAAAAGGACTTAATTGGATCCGATGGGATCGCATGTTTACTACTGTAGGAGGTAATGGAGAACCTAAATCGTATTTACTTTATTTTCTAATTGCATTAGTCGGTTATATTGGTTTTAGCTATGTTAGGAAGCGCAAAAAAGCGAATCAAGATCATTAATAGCAATAGCGGAAAAATAAAAAATATTTGACCTATTTTAATTTTCTTATGAAACTCTTGAATCAGTTATGAGCACTACCCTATTGCATCCCGCATATTTTGGAGCTATTTCTAATTACGTCTCCTTAGTACAGGCGTCTGAAGTGATTTTCGAAAATGAGGACAACTATCAGAAGCAGACCTATCGCAACAGGATGTATATTTATGGGGCTAATGGCAAATTGTTATTAAACATCCCTATCAAGCATCGTAAATCGGAGCAGCATCAGAAATATAAGGATGTAAAAATCGAAAATGATTTTCAATGGCAAAAAGTACATTGGAAATCCTTAGAGACGGCTTATCGCACTTCACCATTCTTTGAATATTATGAAGATGAATTTGTTCAACTCTTTGAAAAGAAACAAACTTATTTACTAGATTTCAACTATCAATGTATGCAAGCTGTATTGGAGTGCTTGCAACTGGACCAAAAATTCACAAAGACGACAACTTATAACAAAGTAGCTACAGGGATAAACGATCATCGCCCATTAATTAATTCCAAAGCGCAACAATTCGAACACTTTACTCCTTATACACAAGTTTTTGAAAGTAAGGCAGGTTTTATCCCTAACCTTAGTATATTGGATGTATTATTTAACGAAGGCACGAACGCCTTGACCTATTTGGAAGAGCAAAAATTAGCACGGTAGATGTTACGAATGCTAATTCATTATGGATGTCATTTTGCACTACCCATCCTCTTTGTTTATTTTCTATTTCCTGAAAATTGGAAAAAACTTAGCATTATAATCCTATTATCAATGCTTGTTGATCTCGATCATTTGCTAGCAACGCCAATATTTGATCCTAACCGTTGTAGTATCAATTTTCATCCTTTGCACAGCTTTTACGCGGCTAGTGCCTATTTGGGGTTAACATTGTTCCCAAAAACCCGAATTTGGGGATTAGCATTGCTATGGCATCTTATAACCGATCAATTAGACTGTTGGATGATCACTTTTTAGATGATAAAGAGGTTAACTCACTAGACGTCTATAACGATTAGCGAACTAACAATTGCAACACATCTTCTGATGCACCTATACGAGCCTTTAAAAAATACAAACCTGTAGACAAATTATCCGCAGCAATAGTGCTCGAATTTCCTTCTAGCACCTTTGCTCCATGAGCCGTAAACAGCTCCCATTTCGCTTTTTCACTAAAAGTAAATGCTCCCGAAGAACTTGGGTTAGGATACACTACAAACGAAGAATTTTCGCTTCCAATAGTAGAAGTAGACAGCACCTCTACCACATTAAGCATAAAAGAAACTTCATTAGTAGCCCCGGTATTATCAGTTCCAATGATCTTGATTTCGTGTTCTCCTATTGGTAATCCATTAAGCTCTTCTGGATTGCTCGATCCATCATGCCCCCACTCATATGGCGGAACACGTTCTGCCCGAAGAGGGTTATCATTGATAAAGATCTCTGCTTTCGCTATTCCATTAGGATCATTTAATTCTACCTCTACATTTAGATCATAATCTAAGGGCAATACTTGATCTCCCGAAGGAATTTTAAGTGCAATCATTGGCTTATCTTCATTCGTTTGTCCAGAACACGGATTTTCCAAAAGGTTCTGGGCCTCAGTTGGCCCTCCCTTTTCATTACCTCCATTAGGTCCACCAGTAATTAACCAATAAACCATACCCGAATCTGAAGGATCAAATTTCACAAAACTCCCAGTATCGAATTGATCTCTAGAATGTATCCAAGCTAAATTTGCATCTTCATTGTCTCTAAGCCAATCCCATTTTTCGCGGGGCGTATTAAAATCATCATCACCATTACTACTATTTTGATTAGTGATTTCTATAAGTGTAAGTCCATTTTCTTCAAAAGCTCTTAGATCTTCCCAATTATGACTATCATCGCCACAATCACCATGTTCTTGATTCCAGATGGAATGTGATATCACAGACACATTAGACAAAGCACTTTTATCTGATTGACTTACCGCTCTCCAAATACTTTCCATGGGGCCACCTCCAATAATCCACAGAGGGTTATTTGCAGTACTCTTATTGATTTCTGCAACAAAAGCATCTGTAGCTGCGTCAGGATCCGAATAAAAATCAAAGATCCTATTAGCATCATAGCCAAATCGTTCGATAACTCCTGCGGCACTTTCTTGCATTTTTTCGTGCAGTACATTATTAACATCACATATATGATTAGAATGCTCTACAATAGTAACTTTATCTTGAAGTCCAGCTGCCCATGTAAATGCCAAAGACATTGGCAAGGCTCCTACATCGTCAGGATCATGTTGATTTCCATCAAAGCTCATTGCAATTCGCCCTCCCGGAAAATTAATTTCAGGGACACAGGTATCATTGACGGTATTTTGTGCATAAACACCATGTATAGTCATTAAACAAACTCCTATAAAAAATAAGAATCCTCGTTTTCCTACTTCATTAAACCTTTTCATATTTTCACAAAATTTCGTTAAATAATTGGCAAAAATAAGCGGTATAATCAAAAATCAAGCAAATTAAACCACAAGTTCGACACAACACTTATTTTAATAGATGAATTACACCTATAAAGAAATATAAACGTAAAAAAAAAGAAAATCGTACTTAAAAAACTACAAATTTAATCCTGTCATTACTGGATAATGATCCGAAAGTAGTACCTCATGATTTTTGAAAAAATCAATTTCGAATGCTTTGTCTGCTAAAATAAAATCTATCCTGGTTGGGAAAAATCGGAAGTTATAGGTTTTACCAAAACCACTTCCTACTTCCTTGAATGTATCTAGTAAATCCTGTCCCCTAAACTTGTCATAGATATAGGAATAAGCGGTGTTATTAAAATCTCCGACAACAATATTCTTATAGGGACTCTTTTTTATATGTGCCAATACCAGTTCCATTTGCACTTGCTGCTTTACAAAGGAACCACTAATACGCTTGAATAATTTTTGTGTAGCCTCCTTTTGTAATGCCTTTGCATTTGGATTGATTCGGTGTGATTGAAAATGAACATTATACACCCTAATCGTATCCTTTTGATACAGCACATCGACAAATACCGCATTATTTGCAGTTCGTTCAAATTTGAGTGTCCCTTTATTAATAATAGGAAGTTGGGAATAAATAGCCTGCCCTACTTCATTTGTATTATTATTAAAATCAATGTATTTATATTTAAAATGGCTAAAATCTATTTTAGGGCTATAATAAAACTCTTGCGCGCAAAAAATTACAGGGTCTTGTGATTTTACAAAATCAGAAATATCCTTCCCGACTGCCTTATTATCTTTGATCCAATCAAAACGATCAAACTGATGCACGTTATAACTCAAGACCGTAAGCTGATCCGTTTTCGTCGCAGTGGTATTACCCCCAAACTTGTACAAAGATTTTAGATGCGAAAGCCCTAACAAGAGAATCAATAACGACAAAAGCAATTGTTTTTTGAGACGCGCAGTCCAATACAACAAAAAGCAGCCATTGATAATCAATAGCAAAGGAACTGCAAGACTTAATACCGATAGTAAGGGAAACGTACTGGGCGAAATATAGGGCAAGCTATACGACAGTAGCAGCAAAAATGCTAATACCGAATTGACCAAAAAGATCAACTTATCTGTCCACTTGACATACCCCATGTAATTTATAGTGTTGTTTATGTTCCAAAAACGCTATTATTTGATCCTACAAACAATCTAAACGTTTTTACATATTGTTTAAAGCTTTATAATGGTCTCCCCTATTCTTTCCCCACTTTAAACAAAAAATCTTTCTCTTCTTTGGTCAAGCTTTCATAACCACTCTTACTAATCTTGTCCAAAATGGCATCAATTTTTTGTTGCTGACCACTTTTAGTAGACTTCGCAGCTGTCTGCGTTTTTATTTTAGTATTAGACGTTGTCCTCGCTGTTTGCTTACTTTTCTTTGTTTTATGTACGGTTTTGAGTGGGGATTTTTTTGAGGGTTTAAAAAGTCCAACAATTCCATCTAGCAATTTTTCAAAACTAGCTCCTATATCATTCCCTTTTTGAAGTTGCGCTGCATACATATACCCAAACAATGCTCCTCCTAGGTGTGCTAAATGTCCTCCAGCATTACTCATAGGAATTTGAACAATATCACTAATCACGAAAAAAGCTGCAATCCACCATAGTTTGATATTCCCTAAAAAAAACAATCGTATCGATAAGTTAGGAGCATAAGTCGCTACTACTAGAAATATAGCCATCACTGAAGCTGAAGCCCCAATAAGCACAGAAGCTCCTATATCCCCAAATGCAGGAAATAAATTATAGGATAACATATATACCAAAGCTCCCATAATACCCCCTAGTAGATAAACTGTTACAATTCTCTTTCTAGGAAAGTAGGTAATAAATATTCTTCCCGAAAAATGTAGTATAATCATATTAAACAGGAGATGTAAAAATCCAGCATGCATAAATGCATACGTAATAATGGTCCAAGGCTTATAAATATATTCCGCTACTTCTTTAGGAAAAACAAACCATTCATCTGCAAAATCTTCAGGAAGCTTAAATAAAAAAGCCAATGTTTTCAGCAAAAAAAACAACACAAACACCACCACATTGATCGCTATTAAGCGCTCCACAATGGTTGCTGTATAATATTTTAGTTTAAGATCCTTTAGTAAACTCATCAATCCCAACGGTGTTGATTAAACGAATTCTTTTTCCAATACCACATTATTATAAAACCTGTTAATGCTCCTCCCACATGGGCTAAGAAAGCAGTATTTGACGGGCTAAAAATTGATATTCCAGTAAGGGCTGAGAATAAATCTAAAGCAATTATCCCAGGAATAAAATATTTAGCTTTGATTGGTACAGGAAAAAATATCATCATTAATTTATTATCGGGAAATGCCATTGCAAATCCAGCCATAATACCCATAAGCGCTCCAGAGGCCCCAGCTAAAGTACCATAATAGGTCTGCGAAAAACTATCCCATTTTTCTTGAGAAAAAACACCATTTGGAAACCTTTCAAAATTTCCTGAATCCATGATGCTTAATACCTCTTGTTGTGTAAGCCCTCCTGCACTTGTAATTTCATTGACTATACTTTTGAACTGGATATAGTCCCAACCTCCATGAATCAAAAGTGCTCCAAGACCTGCCGAAAAATAAAAAAAAATAAACTTCTTCTTTCCTAAATAATTCTCTACAGGAGTTCCAAACATCCATAATCCAAACATATTAAACAATATATGTTGGTAATAAATAGTCGTTCCTCCCCCTTGTTCCATTACATAATTAGCATGCATAAACATATGTGATATGATTTGCCATGGACGAAACATATCATTTAATGGAAAGTGATAATTAAATAAGTCATTAAATAACTTACCTTCCTGGATGGTCAATGCTCCTATCCAAAAAACAACATTTATTAAAAGTAAGTGCTTTACCGTATCTGTTATTCTTCCCATGTATCTTCTCTAAAACTTTTTATCAAACTCATCCACCGACAAAGTGATGAATATTGGTTTATTGTCTGGTGTAACTGATGGCTCTGTACACGCAAAAAGACTGTTTACCAAATACTGTTGTTGCGCTTCTTCTAATACGGCCCCAGTTTTGGTGGCTAACTTTGTTGCCATTGATTTTGCCAACATATCCGTTTGCGAAAATCCACTCTCTGGTACTTCGTCCTCCAAATCCGCAAATAATTGCTCTAATAATTCCTGTACATTCTCTTCCTCGAGCACTGTAGGTACTGCATTGATATGAAAGCCCGTACTTTTGATTTCCGAAAAAACAAAACCGGTCAATTCTAGATGTTCCTTTAAAACCTTGAACAATACTAATTCTTTGGAAGAAAAAGTCAATTCTAAGGGAAATAACAATTGCTGACTCACGGCATTTGCCATACTAATATTCCGCAATAATTCTTCGTATAATACTCTATAATGCGCGCGATTTTGATGAATGACGACCATTCCACTTTTGATCGTGGTAACGATATACTTACGTTGTAACTGAAAAACCACATTATTCGAACGCTGTTCGCTCTCTGATTCAATAAACAGTGAGCCTGTTTCTGGTGTGCTTTCCATTTCTAAAGAACTGAAACTCTCCTCACTTTTGGTTTCTTCAAATTCTGATGATAATCCTGAGTACAAACTCTCCCACTGCGCAGCTGGTTGCTTTTGATACCCCCCTGTATTTCCTCCGCCAGAACTTTTGGCACTTGATGCTGATTGTTCAAATGATGTTTCTGAGGCAAAGGGGTTAAAAGTGCGATCTACGGTAACTTTGGGCTCCGTAATTGGTTTATTTTTATACTCATAAGGCGTATCCATCGTTGCGTCACGATCAAAATCCAAAATAGGAGCGACATTGAATTGCCCCAAACTATGCTTGATCGTAGCGCGCAGCATGGCGTACAATGCATGCTCATCATCGAACTTGATCTCCGTTTTTGTGGGATGGATATTAATATCAATAGATTTTGGATCCACCTCTAAGTATAAAAAATAACTTGGGTGTGCTTTATCTTTCAACAAGCCTTCAAAGGCAGTAGTAACTGCATGATGTAAATAGCCACTTTTGATAAAGCGATTATTAACAAAGAAAAACTGTTCGCCTCGTGTACGCTTTGCATAAGCTGGTTTGCCTACAAAGCCCGTAATCGTTACCAGTTCTGTTTCTTCAGTGACTGGCACCAATTTCTCATTCATTTTGCCTCCAAAAATATTGACAATACGCTGTCTATGATTGCTTATCGGCAAATTGAACACCTCACTGCCATTATGAAACATCTCAAAACGAATGGCAGGATGTGCCATGGCTACACGGTGAAATTCATCAATAATATGTCGTAATTCTACGCCATTTGATTTAAGAAAATTACGTCTTGCAGGAATATTATAAAATAAGTTCTTGACACTTATTGCTGTACCTTCTGGCGTGACACATACTTCTTGCGCAACTACTTTGCTCCCTTCAATCTTAATATGCGTCCCAACATCATTAGCTTCTTGCTTGGTTTTGAGTTCTACATGGGCAATTGCAGCAATAGAAGCCATCGCTTCTCCTCTAAAGCCTTTGGTACCGAGACTAAAAAGATCCTCGGCGCTACGGATTTTGGAGGTAGCATGGCGTTCAAAACACATGCGAGCATCGGTCGCGCTCATTCCAATACCGTTATCGATGACCTGGATCAGTGTTTTCCCCGCTTCTTTAATGACCAACTTTATGGATGTTGATTGTGCATCGATAGCATTTTCAATCAATTCTTTGACCACAGAAGCGGGACGCTGTACGACCTCCCCTGCTGCGATTTGATTGGCAACATGATCCGGTAAGAGTTGGATGATATCAGCCATTATTTTTTAAAGAAAATTGTAATATCGAAACCTATAAGTGCCAAAAAAATCACTACTAATATAGCCGCAATAATTAGTACTCTCCTATTCGTATCGTGATCTGAGTTTTTAAAATCCTCTAATGCTGTAGAAAATCGTCCTTTAAGACCTTTTGGCGTCTCAACGGTATTGCGATACTCATCAAATTTGTGTTGAAATTTATAGGGACTCCCCTCTCCTTTATCGTCATAATAACGCGGGGTGTAATCAAATTTCTTGTTATTTCTTAACTTAAATAGTCCCATATAATATATAAAAAACTGGAGACTCAAAGTTACTCAAAAAAACAAAAAGATTGACGGTGCTTTTGAAATTAATCTACATAGTTTTACTTATAAAACTTCGCATCTTTGCGCAATTGTGCCATTTTGATTGCGGCAATTGCAGCTTCTGTACCTTTATTGCCATGCTTACCGCCAGAGCGATCGATTGATTGCTGCATGGTATTATCCGTAAGTACACAGAAAATCACAGGAATATCTGTTTGTATATTAAGATCTTTAATTCCCTGCGTAACGCCTTCACATACAAAATCAAAATGCTTGGTTTCTCCTTGTATGACAACACCTATAACAATAATAGCATCGAGCATATCAAAACTTTCTCCCATTTTCTTTGCCCCATATACCAATTCAAAACTCCCTGGCACATTCCATCGAACGATATTTTCTTTGATGGCACCGCAATCTAAAAAAGCATCAAATGCCCCTTGAAATAAATTTTGAGTAATGGTCTCATTCCATTCTGAAACAACAATCCCAAACCGAAAGTCCTTCGCGTTTGGGATTGTTGCTTTATCGTATGTTGATAAATTCTTATTTGCTGTTGCCATAATAAACGACTATAACATTGCTTTGGCTTTGGCTAAATATGCAGCTACGTTATTTACCGTTGCATATTGTGAATAGTCATTTTCTATACGTTCCAAATGACTTACAGCAACATCAGCTTTTCCTAATTCTAACGCTATCAAACTTGCTTTAAGTAACATTCTCGGCGTAGCATATGCATTATCTCCTCCAGCTTTTATGGCCTTTTCGTAATAAGGCAATCCTTCTTCTAACTGACCTAATTGTACAAAAGCATCACCAATACCACCTAATGCAGAAGGTTTCAGGATATTTTCATCACTATTAAAACCATCTAATTGATCAATTGCTTTTTGATATTCTCCTGTATTTAGATACGCAAATCCTGCATAATAACGTGCCAAGTTTCCTG
>CAZYRG010000038.1:2813-19983 GCA_964650425.1 uncultured Flavobacteriaceae bacterium | reverse complement strand
ATATATGAAATCAGAGCAAAGTTTAGTGTTAGATCAAAAGGTCATTTCCTCTTTGCAATGGCGCTAGATTTTTATCATTTAAACAAGAAATAAAAATGCGCAGATAGATCAATTGGTTCAGGTGTATTTGCCTTGCTCCGATTCAACCCGCCAAGGAGGATTCTTGCGATTATCGCCTGCATGATACAGAATAATTTGATTCCCATCAGGGTCTTTGAGACGTGCTTCTCGCCAAAGCCAAGTTTGCATGGTAGGTTGCGTTTCAAAAACAATTCCTAGTTCTTGCAGTCTTTTAACGTCAGCATCCAAAGCATCTGTTTCAAAATACACTACTACGCCAGAACCTTTTGGAAGTTCTGTTACCAAATGCACCGAAAAGGTAGCATCTCCCTTTGGCAACTCAAAACGAATGTATCTCGGGAGCGCCTTTACAATGAGTTTTAAACCCATTTTTTGATAAAAATTCATGGATCTTTCAACATCCAAAGAAGGTACCGTAATCTGATTCAGGTTCATAGAATTGGTTTAAACTTTTTGATTCTGGCGAAAAATAGTCATTTTTTATTCAATTAAAGTGTTTTTCGTACTTCATAGTCCTTCGTCTTCGCTCTGGATGAACTACCACGAAATAAAAACATGAAAATTGAGTGGAAATGGGCATTTTTATAACGAATTGAAAAAGTTTAAATCAATTTATAGCCATTACAATCTGTTACTTATTTTACTATGAATTAAGAAAATTAAAAAGTGATTACTGATATCAAAAAATACGAAATTTAACATAATTTTGTAACTATCATTATTCTTCATAAATTTATCTTACTTGTTACGGACAACTTAGGTTTAAATTAATACTTTTCAAAAAACATTAATTCCATATGAGATATATTTTTACATCAGTAGTATGCTTTTTCCTATTTACTTTTACTCAAAACATCTTCAGCCAAGAATATCCAGGAGATTTTATTCCTGAGACTGCAGCTGAAATCATTCAATTTGGCACTGATGGCTGGACAAGTATCGAAGGTGATCTTATTATTGATGATGTTTTATTATATTCATTTAATGGGTTTCAAAATTTAGAGAGTATTGGAGGAAATCTTGAGATTAAAAATAACAGTGAATTACGTAATGTAAATGATTTTTCTAACCTCACTTCAATAGGAGGAAATGTGTTTGTTAATAATAATAATGCGCTAACCAATTTATATGGTTTACATTATTTAAAAACAGTTAATGGAAATTTTACAGTCACTGGTAATCAAAGATTATCGGCTTGCTGTTTTTTATTAGATTTTACGTATAATTCTCTTATTATCAAAAATAACGCTCCTCTATGTAGCGATATAAATGAGTTGAAAGAGGTCTGCAACTCTTGTAAGAATTACATTCCCATTTCTTTAGTTTTGAGCAACACTAATTCGCCTGTACCGGATTTAAATGAAGATGGAGAAATTGATGAATCGGAAGTTGCTGCTTTTATGCCTGAATTAAAATTTAGAATGAATTCTTTGTACCAAATTACAAATGAATATTTTGCACCAATAGGTATAGCGTTTTTTATTGAAGACTATTACACTTTGGGGCAAACTCCTCCTTCAACAGGTACCATTAGACACTATATTAATGGAGTATCTGGGTCTGGTTCAGGCACATATCTCTGGGGAATAGGTGTGCCTTATAGTGATTCATCTTCAATGCTATTACATGAATTAGGTCATGTTCTTGGATTAAAGCACCCACATAATGCTGGTTCAGATCATTATTGTGGGGAATTAGATGTAAGACCAGAGGAGGAACAAGGACAGCTCTATGCTGCAAATTGTGCATTTATGGGGGATTTATTGTGCGGTACAGATGCAGATTATGCATGGGGTAACGGTAACTGTGGTGGTACTACTCATGATTTGAATGGAGATCTTTTAACAGACAATATAAGAGGTTCATTTATGGCGTATAATAATATTGATTATCTATTTACAGAAGATCAATATGCTCTTATGGAAGAAACAAAAAATTTAGCTTTACATCGCACTTTTAGCAATACTATTTCTCCATTTGATTTCGATTTAGTAAAGGCTGACTTCAATGTCGATATAGATAGCTTTGATGCCGTATTTACCCCTAACATAATAAGTGGAGAAGGACCTTATAAATTTATATGGGATTTTGGAGATGGAACGACCTCTTATCTAAAAAACCCAAAACATGCTTATATTGAACCAGGAAGATACAAGGTAAGTTTACTTATAAATAATGAATACTCTTGTTATACGTATTCGCAATGGGTTTCTATTAATAACAATCAATCTATCTATTATTTCCAGGATTTTAATGACGAAGGAAGTTTATATGATTTTGAAATAAACGAATCTTCTATTGATTTTTATACTCCGCGTCGAGGTTATCATAATTTCTCTGATTATGCTGTAGTTTTTAATGAGCTATTTAGTAGTTTCGAGTTAAATGGAAATCCTCCTTTTTCAGAACCTTCGGAAGATACAGAAATATATGATGAACTAAAATTGATTTTAAATAACCCCACCCCTAGCGATTATTATCTGTTGTCTTTTGATTTATTACCCGTTAGAGTAACTCATAACAAATTCCAAGTTTTAGTTAATGGGGACACGCTCTTTAATCAAGTTCTAAATGATCCATTTCATATTACTGATAATGCTAATTATGCGGAATTAATGGAATCAGGTTGGCATCACATAGAATTAGATTTATCTAACTATGCTGAAAGTCCTCAAATTGAAATAGAATTTAGAGTTGTCTATTCTCTTGAATCAAATGGGAATAGATTTCATCATGTTTATTTATTAGATAATGTAGGTGTCAGAGGTCGAGAGACATGTACACCAAAACCAACATCTTTTACAAGATGTTATACCGTCTATAATAGTTTAGAAAAACAGCCAGAAAAACGATTTTATTGGGAATATGTAGATGGAATGAGTTATGAATATCGTTATAAATCTATAAGTACAAGTTGCGGAGGTTCTCAGGAGACACTTCCTCAAATTATTCCAACTACTGATAATTATGCAGTTATTACAAATATTAATGAAACAACTTCTTTAGAAGTAAGGACCGTTTGTCCAATTTCAGGAGAAAAATCTGATTGGAGTACCCCTTGGTGTATTTATGATGTTAAATGTCCCAGCATACTTCAAGATATAGAAAATGATAAAGATCCATCCTACAGTATGAAATCAGTTAATGATGCTCAAAGAGAGCGTATTTCAGATTTTATAAATATATATCCAAATCCCACAAAAGATAGAATTACAATTGATTTTAAAAACTTAGAATCATTTGATGGAATAACTGAGCTTGAATTATATGATTTAAATGGGAAGCTATTAATACACAAAGAAAATATTAATTCTACCTCATTAGCACTCAATTTAAATAATGTTTTATCCAAAGGAATTTATTTTGTTCATATTAAAAAAGGGAATCAAGTATTTCAAGAAAAGTTCATATTGATGTAAATATATCTGATTCAGGTTCATATCATAACTTACGACGTTTTTTCTCTTGTTTTAGAAGTTTCAACTCACGACTCGTTTGTCCTGCTACCGAGGTGTTTTCTTCCGCTCGACGGATCAAATACGGCATCACATCACGTACAGGGCCAAAAGGTAGGTATTTTGCTACATTATAGCCTTCTTTTGCTAAATTGAAACTGATGTGATCACTCATCCCATACAATTGTCCAAACCAAACCCGATGATCCTTGCGTATGATCCGCATTTCGTTCATAAGCTGTAACGCTAAATACGTACTAGCCTCATTATGTGTCCCTATAAATACAGTAATTCGATCCAAGTGTTCTAAACAATAACGGAGGGTCGTATCAAAATTAGTATCGGTTGCTTTTTTGGAAGCACAAATAGGCGTTGGATAGCCATGCTCTTCAGCCCGTTCGTTTTCTTTTTCTAGATAGGCGCCACGCACAATCTTTACGCCAATATAAAACCCTTCATCGATGGCTATTTTTTCGATCTTTTTCAAATATTCCAAACGATCATGTCGGTACAATTGCAAGGTATTATGTACAATCGCTCTTTTCTTATTGTACTTACGCATCATATCCAACACCAAATCATCCGCTGCGTCTTGCATCCAGCTTTCTTCTCCGTCAATGAGCAGCACTACATCACACTCATATGCTTTTTTGCAAACGGTATCAAAACGCTTTACAATTCGTTCCCATTCTGCTTGTTCATCCCTAGTCAATTCTTTTCCTGCTGATTTCTTTTCCCAAAGGGCAAAACGACCAAATCCTGTAGGTTTAAAAACACCAAAAGGAATGGCATCTTTCGCATCAGCGAAATCAATAATCTTGAGAATCGTTTCTAAAGCATCATCAAATTGATTAGCGGTCTCCTTGCCCTCTACCGAGTAATCCAGTACCGAGCACACGCCTCCTTTTTCATACATCTTGTCTACTACCGGGAGACAATCCTCTTCATTCACCCCACCACAAAAATGATCAAAAACCGAAGCTCGGATCAAGCCCTCTACGGGTAAATGTGCTTTGATCGCAAAATTGGTCATCGCGGTTCCGATACGCACCAGTGGTTCATTAGCAATCATTTTGAACAAAAAATACGCGCGTTCCAATTCCGAATCACTCTTGAGCGCAAATGCGGTCTCGGTATCATCAAAAAGTTGTATATCAGCCATGAGACTTTTTTTTGAACAAATATACCTGATGCGGTTGATAAATGTTATAAATTCTTCTTAATTTCGTGCGTTACAATTCTGAGTATAATTACACTATCATGCAGGCAATTAAATCCAAAGATTCGATCGTTTATTTTCAAAATGAGTGCTATACTGCGCTAAATGATTATCTACGAAAAGCTCAACATTCCAAAATTTTCATTTTAGTTGATAGTAACACGCATGAACATTGTTTAGCGCCTTTTTTAGGACATATAGAAGGAGATTACGCTATCGAAGTCATCGAAATCGAAGCGGGGGAAATTAACAAAAATATTGAAACCTGTAGTGGTGTTTGGAATGCCTTATCAGAATTAGAAGCCGATCGCAAAAGTCTTTTGATCAATGTTGGTGGTGGCGTAGTAACGGATTTGGGTGGTTTTGTCGCTTGTACTTTTAAAAGAGGAATCAAATATATCAATGTCCCTACTTCCCTCCTAGCCATGGTTGACGCTTCTGTAGGAGGTAAAACGGGAGTTGATCTTGGAAACCTAAAGAATATGGTGGGTGTGATCAGCGAATCAGAAATGGTCCTGGTCGATACGCAGTATTTGGCTACCCTACCACAAAATCAAATGCGAAGTGGTTTAGCCGAAATGCTCAAGCATGGATTGATCAAAGATGCTGCCTATTGGAAACAAATGAGTGATCTTTCTAACCTAACAGAAGAAGATCTTCTACAATTAATCCATGCCTCGGTGCTGATCAAAAATGAGATCGTTCTCATCGATCCTACTGAACAAAATATTCGTAAGTTTCTGAATTTTGGTCATACACTTGGCCATGCCATAGAATCTTATTTCTTAACTAATGATAGCAAACCAGAGCTACTTCACGGAGAAGCGATTGCTATCGGAATGATTCAGGAAGCATACCTCTCTACTAAACTACTTGGCTTATCAGAAGCGGAGCTTACCGAAATCAAAAACGTATTTCTAGCTACATTTCCAAAAGTCGAAATACTGGAAGAAGATTATGAGGCGATTATCAAACTCATGATTTTTGATAAGAAAAACACCAATGGAAATATCAATTTTGTATTGATCGATCGTATTGGCAATGCCAAATTTGATTGTATCGTTCCTGATGAATTGATTTTGGAGAGCTTTGAATATTATCTGGTTTAGAGTTTCTTGTATTCTATAATATTATCCTCACTCATTTCAACTTTTACCGCTGTTACTTTTCCATTTGTATCTCTTACAAAACGAGATGTAATATCATGTCCACGTGTAGAGAATTGATCATCTCCTAAGGCATAAACAGGTGTTTCTGGTTGTCCCATAAAAGGTTCTATCACTAAGTGTCCATCCTTGGCATTGAGATGAAAGTTTTGCCCTGGTGCCACCTCATAATCACCAACATAATCTTTTAACATATCATCAGAAAGCTTGATTCCACGCCTTTTATATAAAAATTGCATTCCTTTTGCATAGGCTTCAAATTTACTTCCAGAATGTCCCATGCCTTCAGCTATATGACTATCAAAATTTAATTTCTTATAATTTCTGGAACGTATCTGTGTGACCATTTTATTAAATCGCGTTACATCATCTAATCCACCACTAACCATATACACATTGACATCTAAGGTGTCATGATTCTTAGCAAAATCTGATTCATATTCAAATGTTTTTTCATTATCATACCACAGACTAGGGTTGTTGATAATATAGCCGTTGAATAAATGCGGTGCATTAAAAAGTACATAAGTCGGAAATAAGCCCGCAAAAGACGTTCCTGCAATAGCATGATCTTTTTTATTGGTTCGATAATTTTTTTCTACAGCAGGCATGATTTCTTGCTCCAATACCTTGACAAACGTAGCTGCACCGCCAGAATTAGAGATTTGTGCTGTGGCAGTAGGTGTAAAATCCGAAGCACGTAGGGATTCATAATCTGGATCAACTCCACTATAGGTGATTCCTACGATAATTAGATCAGGTATATGGCGATCATAATGTAAACTGCCATAGATCGATGTCATACTAACAAAATCCCATTGACCATCTAATATATATAGTACAGGATAGGTTTTGTCCTTTTTGTCCTGATAATTCTTTGCAGATTCACTTGTAATTGATAAGATTTACCATTAACAAAGGAAGTGACAACATCAGATCCTGACTGCCCCAATAGCGATCCAGTCACAAAAATGTTTAAAAATATGACAAGTACTCTGAATTGTTTTTTTTTCATGATTTCGATTCTTGATTTTGATTGAATGCAATAAAATTAACGATATTTAGTGGAGCTTCACTGGTTTTTCGAAACGATTTCTAAAATCAAAAGCTAATACAGAAGACCCGTGTTTTTCGTAATGTGATAATTTTGCTAGCCCCTCTTTTACAGTCGGTAACTGATCATCTTGGATCCACCACATGGTAGCTTGGGCTTTTCCGTAACGTTGAAACCATTCCTTCCGTCGACGCAAAAAATCTGTATGTACCGTTTCATATACATAAAGTCTTAATGTTTCTACAGATTCCCAAACCGAGAGATTAATAATAATTTGCTCTTTCTCATGCGGGTTGACATTATCCAAACTACTGTCTTCTTCTTTTAGCCTCCAAATAAAACCAGGACTGTCATCTGCCAATTTATTAATTCGCTCTAGGTTATCGACAAACTCTTTCATCACTGGGTCTTGGAGTGTAACGCCTTTTATTTTTGCAATATTGATTTGTGCCAAATGATATGTATTCATATGTTTTAAGAATTTACACTAAAATAAACAGTAAAATCTAAGCTACTAAGACAGTGGGTTATATTAAGAAAACATTAACCCAGTGCAACTCATCCTATTTGTATTTTTGATCAAATTCAATAAAACAAAACATGTCTAAAATACCTTTCCTGACCCTCTCCTTATTTCTCTTTTTTGCTTGCAAAGACCCAAAACAATCCGCTGATATATTGCTAAAAAATGCAACTATTTACACGGTAGACAATAATGTAACTAATGCCACAGCTTTTGTAATTACAGACGGTAAATTTGTAGCAATAGGAGATTCTCTTACGCTACAAAAAAAGTATGCCCCAACCAAAACCATCGATGCGCAAGGCAAAATAGTTTTACCTGGACTTATCGATGCGCATTGTCATTTTTACCGTTTAGGGTTACAACAACAGAAAGTAGATCTTACTGGAACTAAAAGTTATCAAGAGGTACTACAGCGCATTATGGATTTTCAACAACAAAAAAAGCTTCCTTTTATCACTGGACGTGGTTGGGATCAGAATGATTGGGAAATCAAAAAATTCCCTACCAAAGAAAAATTAGACAGCTTATTTCCAGATACTCCAGTAGTTGTAGAGCGTATTGATGGTCATGCTTATTTGGTGAATCAAAAAGCATTGGATCTTGCGAACATCACAACGGACACCAAAGTCTCTGGGGGTGCAATTTCACAAAAGGATGGGCAACTAACTGGTATATTGATTGATAATCCCATGACACTTATTGATCAAATTATTCCAAAACCCAATAGAAAACAACAAATAGAAGCATTAAAAGATGCGGAGAAAATTAATTTGAGCTATGGCCTCACTACAGTTGATGATGCAGGACTGTCGCCTGCTACGATAACCCTTATTGATAGTCTTCAGAAAGCGGGGGATTTAAAAATCCGAATGTATGCCATGGTGAGTAATGAGCCTGCATATGTGGAGGAATACCTGAAGAAAGGAATGTATAAATCCGACTTGCTTAATGTTCGATCTTTTAAAGTCTATGCTGATGGTGCTTTGGGTTCTAGAGGAGCAGTATTAAAACAACCATATTCCGATCACGAAAACCACTTTGGTGCCATGGTAATTGACACCACAGCATTCCGAAAGCTTGCGAAGCGTATTGCAAATTCTCCTTTTCAGATGAATACGCATGCCATTGGAGATTCTGCAAATGCTGTCGTGATCAAAACCTATTACAAGAACTTAAAAGGGCAAACCGACCGACGTTGGCGTGTAGAACATGCGCAGGTAATTGCCCCCGAAGAAATGGAGTTGCTAGACGACAATCTAATTATGAGCGTACAACCTACGCATGGTACCAGTGATATGTATTGGGCCAAAGATCGTATAGGAACGCACCGCATGCCTGGTGCGTATGCCTACAAAAAATTACTTAACAAAACTGGAATGCTCGCCTTGGGAACGGATTATCCAGTAGAGCATGTGAGTCCTTTTTATACCTTCTATGCTGCGGTAGCGAGAAAAGATCTCCAACAGTTTCCTGCCAATGGTTTCCAGAAAGAAGATGCGCTGACACGAGAAGAAACCCTCAAAGGAATGACCATCTGGGCTGCCTACAGTAATTTTGAAGAGCAGGAAAAAGGCAGCATTACTGTTGGAAAATTTGCAGATTTTGTAATCCTAGAAGAAGATCCAATGCAAATTCCCGAAGCTCGTATTCCACATGTAAAAGTATTGGCGACCTATATTGGCGGAGAAAAAGTATTTGAACGAAATCATTAATAGTGGCTTCATAAATTTACTTAATGAACTCATTTAGACTTTTCCCATTTGCTAAAAAATTTTCCTTTTTCGCCCTTTTATCGTCTTTTTTTCCTTCCGTAGCGCTGCTATGCAACTCAAAAAAGCCATCAAAAGATCAAAAAATGAATAATTTTCGCTTAAAAGCGAAAAGTCTAAATGAGTTCAATTACCTAATAGCACTTCATCAAATTATTATTCAAAAAAGTAAAAAAAGAATTTGTTGTGTTAAAGATAATATCCTAGATAAAAGTATATTTTTGCTCTACTGAATAGTCATTAGATCATTTATAATTCAATACAATGGAAATTAACGACAAATCCCAACACACCAATTATACCCCTTCTGCGACTCGATATAAAAACATGTTATACAATCGTTCGGGCAAAAGTGGGGTTTTATTACCTGCGATTTCCATTGGACTGTGGCATAACTTTGGGTTTGTAGATTCGTTACAAAATGGTCGCGAAATCCTAAGAACTGCTTTTGATTTGGGCATCACGCATTTTGATTTGGCCAATAACTATGGACCACCTTATGGATCAGCAGAAGAGAACTTTGGCATTATTTTTAAAAAAGATTTTGTTTCCTTCCGTGATGAACTTTTTATTGCCTCTAAGGCTGGTTTTGACATGTGGCCAGGACCCTATGGTAATTGGGGTTCTCGAAAATATTTGATCGCTAGTTTGGATCAAAGTTTAAAACGTATGGGACTGGACTATGTAGATATTTTTTATCATCATCGCTATGATCCCGATACGCCCTTAGAAGAAACTATGGGAGCATTGGCTGATATTGTACGCCAAGGAAAAGCGCTATATGCTGGTATTTCTAACTATCCTGCAAAAGCGGCTACAGAGGCGGCAAAACTGCTTAAAGAATTACATGTTCCGTTCATCCTACAGCAAGAAAAGCATTCTATTTTTGATCGGTCGATCGAAGGTGATGTCCTTGATAGCATTGAAAGAAATGAAACTGGATGCATTGTCTTCTCTCCTTTAGCCCAAGGTATGCTCACAAATAAGTATATAAACGGAATTCCTGAAGGGTCTAGAGCTTCAAAAAATATGACATACCTTGATAGACAACAGGTACAAGAAAAAATGGACAAAATTCAGCAATTAGCAGAGATTGCCAACAAAAGAAGACAAAAACTCTCTCAAATGGCTATAGCGTGGTTATTACAAAAACCACAAATTACTTCTGTATTAATTGGTGCGAGTTCTTCTGATCAGTTAAAAGAAAATGTAGCTTCTTTGGATAACTTAGCATTTTCTGATGAAGAATTGCAATTGATTGAACGGATCTCGAAAGGTTAAGTAGCGGTTTAAATTGTTTGATAAATTGTATTATATCAATAAGGCAAATGCTTTATTGATAATCAGGTCTATTACCTTATTCTTGAAGTGTCCTAATGAAATATTAGAAACCCCTGTTTTATGCAAGGCTTTCATGACAAATAGATCTTTCTGACTACTAATTAATAAGGCGTACTCTTCTTTGGTCAATTGTTCTGTAGTTAATAAATCAGTCCAACGAGCAAGCTTATCTTTACTCAAGGCTATAAATTGATCTACATCCTTGGTAATAGCACTACTTTCCTTTTTGTATTTATCTTTTACTAAAGAAAGCAAATCCGTCGTTAGGTCTTTTATAAAATCATCTGTATTCATGTCGTAATTTTTAAAAAGGTTATAGAATTCCTAAGATCCGAGATAAAGCACTCTCGGACTCGGTATCTTTCTTAGTTTCATAATCGATCATCAACTGAAAAATCTCATCCGTTTGCTTGCTATACTCTTCTGTAAATGCTGGGCTTAGTGTCCCTTTTTCTTCCCATAGTTTCAGGAATTTATGGATAGACGAGTCTTCTTTATTCAGAAACTCCCACATTTTGATGGTGATAGGGTTTTTACTTTTGGAGCGCTCATACGCTACCATTTTATCCAGACGGTTTTTTAAGATCCCTACTTCTGCTACATGGTCTTGATATGGGGTTATGGATTCCCGAATCAAACGTGCGGTTTGTACCTTGGCCTCTAAGGTTTCTGTAAAAGTATAATGATCATACAAAGTAGTTCCACACGATAGTAAGAACATGCTTACTGCAAGGACTACTGTTCTAAAAAGTGTTTTCATTTGTGTCAATATATGGAATTAT
Organism: uncultured Flavobacteriaceae bacterium; assembly: GCA_964650425.1. Taxonomy (GTDB): domain Bacteria; phylum Bacteroidota; class Bacteroidia; order Flavobacteriales; family Flavobacteriaceae; genus Aquimarina. The sequence continues at coordinate 8,590 of CAZYRG010000038.1, read as the reverse complement.
ATAGTTGACTAAAGATACTGGATAGTTTAGGAAATAAAACAGGTTAAATCCCCCTTTTTGATGAAAACACAGAAAGTTTATTCTTTACCTCTCCATTTTTTGGTGATTTCAAAAACGTGCTCCAAGATCGCTTGTTCCTGATCGGTAAATTCCAATTTTCTTCGAGACATCATAACAGTTGCTACCTCGAACGCTTTCTTGGTTAAGAAAGGAACAAAACCACTGCTCCCTCCCCAACTAAAACTTGGGATGAAATTCCTAGGAAAACCGCCTCCAAAAATATTAGCACTTACTCCTACTACTGTTCCCGTATTAAACATGGTATTGATACCAGATTTAGAATGATCTCCCATCATCAAACCGCAAAACTGCAAGCCTGTCTTGGCAAAACCTTCCGTTTCATAACTCCATAATCGTACGGGAGCATAATTATTTTTGAGATTCGAATTATTGGTGTCTGCTCCCAAATTACACCATTCGCCCAGTACCGAATTGCCCAAAAAACCATCATGTCCTTTATTCGAGTATCCAAAGATAACCGAATTACTAACCTCTCCTCCTACTTTAGAATGTGGACCCACGGTAGTACCTGTATAAATTTTGGCTCCCATTTTTACCGTTGCATGTTCGCATAGTGCAAAAGGACCTCTAATCATACTTCCCTCCATAACTTCGGCTTCTTTACCTATATAAATAGGACCAGCACTGGCATTAAGGATGGCAAATGCTACTTTGGCTCCTTCTTCAATAAATATATTTTCTTTCCCTACAACTTGATTACTTGCTGGGATTTCTTGACTCGCTCTATCTGCTGTTAATAATGCAAAATCTTGTCGTATAGCAGCATCGTTTTTTGCAAAAATATCCCATGTATTCTTGACAGTCAATACTTCTTGATTTTGTAATGGAAAAATCTCACAACTTTCAAAATCTACTTCTTGATCTTCTAATGTGTAAAAGGCTACAGGCTCTTCCTTATCAAAAATAGCTTGATTCGGACTTAGATGCTGAATCATTTTCACCAAATCGGGAGTAGGCAAATAAGAAGCATTAATCATAATATTAGCCTCTAGCTCTACCATAGGATATTTTTGTTCTAAATATTCTTCCGTTACAGTAGAAGTAGTATACCCGAGATGTTTTTCCCATTTTTCACGAATGGTCAAAATCCCTATACGGATATCTGCTACAGGTCGTGTAAAGGTAAAAGGCAATAAGGCATCTCTAAATGGGCCATCAAAAAGTATATAGTTCATAGGTGATTTGTATTAGAACTTGTTTCAGACAAAAATAAGTAACTTTAGATAACATTATAGCATCAAAAAAGCCTTTTGGAATTTCCAAAAGGCTTTTTTTAATATATAACGTACGACTAAATTACTTTTTGAATTTAGCATATTTGTTTTTGAACTTGTCGATTCTACCAGCAGTATCGATAAGTTTTGATTTTCCTGTGTAGAAAGGATGAGATGTTCTAGAAATTTCTAACTTCACCAACGGATACTCAACACCATCTACTTCAAGAGTTTCTTTGGTGTTAGCAGTTGATTTTGTCAAGAATACTTCGTCATTAGACATATCCTTAAATGCTACTAATCTATAATTATCTGGGTGAATATCTTTTCTCATGATTGTTATTGTCTATTTTTGAGATTGCAAATTTAATGATATTCCTTAAAATAACAATAGCTTAATGCAAAATTATCTAAAAAAATCCAAGTTCTCATTTCTAAAGCGGTTAATCCCATAATTGCAGTGACTATTTTATGATTTTTTCATAAAAAAACACTCTTAAGCAAAAGAAAATAACCCCTTGTTAAAAAGACACTTACATCAAAAAAACACGCTACTCACCAACAGAAGAAACAATTAAATTAAGTTTTATGTAATGTCACTCTTATATTCTCGACCTAATAAAAAACTAAAAAGACCCCATTTATGAAAACTACACAATCGTTATTAGTCCTAGTATTTTTATTTTCAATTACATTTTATTCATATGGACAAATAACTTCCATATCAAAGATAAATAATGTAAAAGCATATTCATCAGGAGGATCACAAAATACTAATGCTACTGTAGAAAAAATAGATTATGCCCTTTGGAAGGATTTATTACAAAAAAATGTATCTAGAGATGGTGTTGTAAATTACAACGGTTTTAAAAAGGATGTCGTAAAATTAAATGCATTTCTTAGACAAGTATCTGCTACCAACATTACAAGCTCGTGGAGTAAAAGTGACAAGATAGCGTATTGGATCAATGCTTACAATGCCTATACGGTAAAATTGATATTGAATTATCTGCCAGTAAACAGTATCAAAGAAATTGATAATCCTTGGAAAAAATCATTCTTCAGCATTCACAATAAAACAATGGATTTGAGCACAATTGAACATGAAATTCTGAGAAAATTTAAAGATCCTAGAATTCATTTTGCTATTAATTGTGCATCAGCTTCTTGTCCTAAACTAATACGTGAACCCTACAAAGCGGGAAATCTAGATCGTTTGTTAGAACAGCAGACGACAGAATTCATCAATGATCCTTTTCATAATACGATCTCACCATATACGGTTCGTGTTTCAAAAATATTTGATTGGTACAAAAAAGATTTTAAAGAAACACATGGCAACGTGGTTAACTTTATTAATCAGTATAGCAAATCTTTAATTGCGGATCAAAAGGATAAAGGTTATAAGGAGTATGATTGGACTATCAACTCAGTAGCATACTAAGTAGTTTATTAAAAGTTTTATTTTTTTAGTTGATTAAATTAAAAAAGCGTTAGTATATCGCCCACCTCCAATCCAAAGAGTGAGATCTGATCTCGCTCTTTTTTATTTCCCTGTACTATAATAAGTACGACCAAAATCAAACACAGATTTTTTACGCTTCATATAAAAGTTAAAGTGAGATCACTATCTTTGCTTGGCAACACCGCATTTTTCATCTATAATTTTGAACAATTTAATGGATAACACTAATAATATTAACATTCCCAAATTTGCCTTATCTTTTGGTTTAATTGCTGGGTTAGTCAGAGTGCTCATAGATTATCTGCCAAAAATTTTAGATTTATCTGCTTTTACATATTACGCTACTTTTTTTGTAGGCTTTGTTTTTGAAATTTTCGTAATCTATTACGTTCTGAAGACATTTAAACTAAAAAATGGTATATTACTATTCAAACAAACACTACAAATAGGTATAACAATAATGTTTGTTCTAGGATTGATCTATTGTACAATGTCATACATATACGATACTTATATTGATTCAGAATATACTGTTAGAAAAACATTAGAAATCTTAGAAAAATACAATCCTGATCAAATGGAATCTTTTGAGATACAGATGAAGCATGCTGAACAAAACAAATCTATTTTAGGAATTTTTACCTTCACATTATATTTTGTCTTTATTGGAGTATTTATTTCATTAATTCTTGGTTCCTTTTTAAAATCTGAGAATTCAAATTCATGAATCTCTCCATTATCATACCATTACTCAATGAACAAGAATCATTGAAGGAACTCCATCAATGGATTGCGAAGGTGATGCAGGAGCATCAATTTTCTTATGAAGTCTTGTTTATCGATGATGGCAGCACTGATGATTCTTGGAAAATTATTACTAAACTTTCTAGCAAAGCTCCCGAAGTCAAAGGAATTCGATTTTTGAAGAATTTTGGTAAATCACAAGCGCTCCATGCAGGTTTTGAAGCCGCAAAAGGTGATGTAGTAATTACCATGGATGCGGATCTTCAAGATAATCCAGAAGAAATCCCAGAGCTCTACCAAATGATCCATGAGCAAGGTTATGATTTGATTTCTGGTTGGAAAAAGAAACGCTATGACTCCGTCATTGCCAAAAATTTACCATCTAAACTCTTTAATGCGGCAGCCCGTAGAACTTCTGGAGTAAAATTACATGATTTTAATTGTGGTCTAAAAGCCTACAAAAAGGAGGTTATCAAAAATATTGATGTCAATGGCGAAATGCACCGTTATATTCCTGTGTTGGCAAAAAATGCTGGTTTTAGCAATATTGGGGAAAAAATAGTACAACATCAAGCCAGAAAATATGGTAAAACTAAGTTTGGAATGGAACGTTTTATCAACGGGTTCTTGGATTTGGTTACTATATGGTTTCTTTCAAGATTTGGTAAACGTCCGATGCATTTTTTTGGATTAATTGGCACTTTATTATTTATGAGTGGGTTTTGTATCTCACTATTTCTAGGTATCGACAAATTATTTATTGATACCACTGCAAGACTTATAACACAACGTCCAGAATTTTATATCGCGCTAACAACAATGGTACTAGGAACACAATTTTTTCTAGCAGGTTTCTTAGGCGAAATTATACTAAGGAGTAAAGAACATAAAAAACGATATAAAATTCTACAAAAAACAAACCTATAGCGCAACGGATAATCATTGTTTCAGGCACTTATTATCTAACTATTTTATATTTTTACGATCCAAAACATACCCATGCAAACATTAGACATCTCTATACAAGCAAAAATCAACGAATGGATGAGTCCTGTTTTTGACACAAAAACACAGGAAAGCATCAAAAAAATGACCGATTCAGATCCTGCAGCGCTCAAAGAATCTTTTTACAAAGACTTAGAGTTTGGTACTGGCGGTATGCGTGGTGTGATGGGAGTTGGCACTAATCGTATCAACAAATATACCCTTGGAAAAAGCACTCAAGGATTAAGTAACTATTTACTAAGAACTTTTGACGAACAGCCCAAAGCTGTCATTGCTTACGATTGTCGTAACAATAGCGATACCTTGGCCAAAACAGTCGCAGAAGTATTTTCGGCCAATGGAATCAAAGTATACTTATTTTCTAGCTTACGCCCTACTCCCGAATTGTCCTTTGCCGTAAAGCAATTAGGATGTCATTGCGGTATTGTATTGACAGCCAGTCATAACCCACCGGAGTACAATGGATATAAAGTGTATTGGCAAGATGGCGGACAGTTAGTTCCACCACAAGATAAAGCGATTGTAAATGAAATCAACTCGCTGGAATATGCCGCCATTAAATTTGACAGCAATCCCGAACTAATTAGTTATATAGATAAGGAAGTAGATGATGCTTTTATCAAAGAAAGTGTCAAAAACGGTAGTACTGCTGCTTCACAAGAAGCAAAAGATGGAATCAAAATTGTTTTTACCTCACTCCACGGAACCTCTATTACGGCAGTGCCGCAAACATTAGCACTTGCTGGATACAAAAACGTTCATATTGTACCAGAGCAAGAAAAACCCGACGGGAACTTCCCAACCGTTGTATCTCCCAACCCAGAAGAACCTGAAGCTTTGGCGATGGCTACAGCACTTGCAGAAAAAGAAAATGCCGATATTGTTATCGGCACTGATCCAGATTGTGATCGATTAGGAATTGCTGTTCGTAATAGCGATGGAAAATTAGAATTACTAAACGGAAATCAAACCATGTTAGTTATGACCTGGTTTTTACTAGAGCAATATAAAAAACAACATGGGTTTAAAGGAAATGAATTTGTTGCTTCCACTATTGTTTCGACTCCTATGATGCGCGTTTTAGCAAATGCATATGAGGTAGAATACAAAGAGGTATTGACAGGATTTAAATGGATTGCAAAACTGATCAAAGACTTCCCAGAACAACAGTTTATCGGTGGTGGAGAAGAAAGTTTTGGTTACATGGTAGGCGATTTTGTTCGTGACAAAGACGCCGTAACCGCTACCCTACTCGCTTGTGAAATTGT
>CAZYRG010000038.1:0-2713 GCA_964650425.1 uncultured Flavobacteriaceae bacterium | reverse complement strand
AAAATCAAATTCTATATGAGTGTTTCGGCTCCATTGGATACAGTACAGAACTACTCTAACATACAAAAACAATTGGATCAAAAAATTGCTCGAATCAAAGAAGCACTAAAGCTTAATTAAATAACTGTTGAGCCAAGTCTCAACCTATGAATGAATTACTTTAAACAGATTTTGACTTACGCCTTGCCCTATAAATTCTATGGGGCAATGAATATTATTTGTAATATTTTTTATGCGTTTTTCAATGCCATAGCTATGTTATCCTTGTGGCCAGTTATTAATGTTCTTTTTGGCAGCACAGAAAAGGTATGCGAAAAACCTGTCTGGAAAGGAATCAGCAAATTAAGTGATTATGGAACTGATTATTTAAACTTTTTTGTTACAAAACAAGAAGAATTATCTGAAGGAAGTTCACTAACCTATGTTGTGATTATAATCATAAGCATGTTCCTACTCAAAAATGTGTTTAATTATTTAGCCAACTATTTTATAACTTTTTTACGGAATGGTGTATTGCGAGACTTGCGAAACGACGTTTACGACAAAACTATTCGACTTCCGCTCTCCTATTTTTCTGAAAAACGAAAAGGAGATACTATATCAAGAATTTCTGGAGATGTAAACTCCATACAAACATCATTTTTAGCTGTATTGGAGCTCATCATCAAAGAGCCACTCACTATACTATTCGCAATTATTGCCATGTTCGGAATCAGTGTAAAATTAACTGTTTTTGTTTTTATTTTTATTCCAGTTTCTGGTTTTTTCATTTCCCTTTTGGGAAAAAAACTTAAAAAACATTCGGATAAAGTCATGCGAGAACAAGGTTTCTTTTTTTCTATAGTAGAAGAAACACTTGGAGGTTTAAAAGTTATTAAAGGATTTACGGCGGAACTATTATTTAACAAGAAGTTTCATGAATCTACTTCCCGTTACTATAAATATTCTAATAATCTAGCCAATCGACAAAACCTCGCTTCTCCTATCAGTGAATTTTTAGGAATTAGCGTCATAGCAATCATACTATGGTATGGAGGAAATATGGTATTAGTAGAAAAAACCTTGGACCCAGGGTTATTTTTGACCTACATGGGACTATCGTATTCTATTTTGACCCCTGCAAAAGCCATTAGTAGAGCGTCTTACAGTATAAAAAGTGCCAACGCCGCTGCAGAACGCGTTTTGGAGTTATTAAATACCATATCTCCACTAAAAGATCGTCCAAATGCTAAAGATAAAAGAGACTTTATCTCCAATATTACTTTAGAAGATATCTCCTTCAAATACGATGAAGAATATGTGCTGCAAGATTTTCAATTAGAAATTCCTAAAGGAAAAGCAGTAGCTCTTGTAGGACAATCTGGTAGTGGTAAATCTACCATCGCTAATATGGTAACACGCTTTTATGATGTCAATAAAGGAGCCATCAAAATCGACGGCACAGATATTCGTGAGCTAAACAAAAAATCTTTGAGGTCACTTATGGGACTTGTGACGCAGGATTCTATATTATTCAACGATACGATAAAAAACAATTTGCTCATTGGTAAAGAAGATGCCACCGATGATGAAATTATCGAAGCACTAAAAGTAGCCAATGCCTGGGAGTTTGTAAAAGAACTACCAAATACTATTGAAACAAATATTGGAGATAGTGGTAATAAGTTGAGTGGAGGCCAAAAACAACGTTTGTCCATTGCTCGTGCGGTGCTTAAGAATCCTCCTATCATGATTCTAGACGAGGCTACCTCCGCCTTAGATACGGAAAGTGAACGTTTGGTACAATCTGCACTAGAAAATATGATGAAAAATCGTACCAGTATTGTTATTGCCCATCGATTATCTACCATCCAAAATGCGGATCTCATTGTAGTAATGAAAAAAGGGCGTATCGTAGAGCAGGGAACCCATGAGTCGCTTCTTGCGTTAAATGGCACCTATCAAAAGCTCGTTACTATGCAGTCATTTGATGCATAATAAAAATTAGTGTGTTTTTATCAATCACCCCTATACTACATTCCTAACTATCGCTATTAAAAAGTACGTTCTCTTCATAATTACAAAAATCATTTTTTGGGCCATTTTTTGTTAAAAAACACATTCTAGATTACGGTTTTTGCCTATTAAAAAGAAAAGTCAGCTGGAATCTGACTTCTTATACAATCAAAAACCACAATGTTCTAACGGACAATTATAAAACAAAAAACACTGCAAGTCAAAACCTTACAAATGCAAACAGACGCCCTAAGGCGTCTGTTCTCACACAAATCATTTTAATTTAGGGGTTAATCTAAAATTAAAACTCAAACTATAAACTTTATTAGAATACCATAATCTTGTTACGGTATTTAATACTACAAATATACGGTCTTTTTTGACTTCTACAAATTTTTTTTTGCTTTTTGTCTAAAAAAAACACACTTAAACATAACAAACAAACCACAACACTTACAATTTCCTACACACAACAACCTATTAATCAATAGGTTTTACCCTATTTCTTGTAAGTTTATTCCATAAAAATAAATTTATTATCATTTTTATACTTTTCCATAAAAATTGTATCGGATATTATATAATATTAATACTCCTTCTATTCTTAATAACAAATAGGTAATTATTCTTAAATAATATTTGAAATCTAGTTGTAAAAATATTCACAAAAAAACGCCCTACGGGGAGTAGGGCGTCCAAACACAAATCATCTTAAATT
>CAZYRG010000037.1:0-20117 GCA_964650425.1 uncultured Flavobacteriaceae bacterium | reverse complement strand
GATTAAATTTTAAGGTATAAAACAAAAAGGAATCTGTTTCATTGGTATTTTGTCCCTGAGCATAAATAAACGTATCGGTAATACCATTTGAATTAGTTCTCAGCTGCACTCCACCCGTGGCTCCAGTCCAATTAGCGGTACCACTAAGTACAGGCTCAAAATCCATATTTACCGCTTTGTACGGTCCAAGATCGTTAATATTTGGAGCAGTTGGGTTGTTAGCTCCCAATGTAAGATTTACATCTTGTGTATAAACTACATTATTTAAATCCCTAAATACTCCCATTGGACCACAATCTTTTTCATTTTCATCCAAAATACCGTCATTATCATCATCTAGATCCGCAATATCAGCGATACCATCCATATCAGCGTCCATTAACTCTCTATAATCGACTTCTGCAGTAACAGGCACATCATTATCTGGCAAATCATTAGGCGGGTCTGTGACATTATTATTCACAACCGTTGGATTCCCTGTTGTACTATCATCAACCGTATCAAACTGATTAAGCAATCCATCATTATCCACATCTCCAGATGGATCTACTACTCCAGAGGCTATTTGTTGTCCTCCTTCAGCAAAGTCACTTACCCCATCATCATCACTATCTAGATCTTGATAATCTGGCAAGTCGTCTCCCGCGCTATTTGAAGTATCGGTAGGGTTTAACAAAGGTGTTGTATCATATACATCATCAACACCATTCATATCAGTATCGGTAAAGATCCCTGAAGGCGCTATATAACCCGTAGTAGGTTGTGCTTCTATATTATCAGGAATACCATCGTTATCAGAATCGATGTCTATATAATCTGGCAATCCATCGCTATCCGTAGACATTGGTGTCGTACCAGCCCCTGCACTTGTTGGAATACCTGTTGCAGGATCCGATGGACCATTAGCAGTACCTTCTTCTCCAGGTGTTGGATTTGGAATCCCACCAGATTCTACTACATCATAGATCCCATCATTATCACTGTCTAGATCAAGCACATCAGGAATATCATCTCCGTCACTATCTATTGGTGTACACAGTTCTAATGTAATACCATTGTTTAAAGAAGTACCAGTAGAATAATAGGATATGGAATTAACAAATGCATCTGATTCCCAAGCCCCATCTTCAAAGAAAAGGTCGGCTGCTATTTTTTCAATAAAATAGGTATTACCAGATTGATTAGCTGCAAAATTAACCGCATCAAAACCTGTAGGATCGAATGTATAGGAAATACCGTCTTCTGCAATAATCCCATCCTGAGTTCCTAAAGGTCCATTTTGAATCTGCCCATGCGACGCTCGCGCTTTTAAAGGGACAGTACCAGAAAAAGTAAAGGTCGTTTTCTCGGGGAAGCCACTAAAAATTCGATACCCTATTGGTGCGTTTGTGTTTGCATTCAAATTCACATAACTAACAATAACACTTCCTGCGGGATAACCAAGAACAGTGCTCAAATCGACTGTTCCCGACTGATCATTTACTCCAGGTATTAACTGAAGCATATCACCAGTTATCGTTACAAAAGCATTACAGCCTCCCTCTACACTATCCAAAATCCCGTCATTATCGTCATCAAGATCAAATAAAGGAGAAACCGTATCACCGTCTGTATCACAAATTACAGCCATAAGGGTGGGATCGGTTGAACTTATATCATTTTGACCAGTAGTCGTATTTACGGCATTTGGCACTCCTGTCATAGCATCCACACCTCCTATAATTTCGCCATCTCCATCTACTGCAGCCAAAGCTAATCCAGCATCTCCTTCTAATGCATCAAAACAACCGTCATTATCACTATCAGTATCCAGATAATCGGGAATACCATCCCCATCGGTATCAGGTTCACAAATTACAATAGGTGCAACACCAGCACCAAAATTGGTCATTGTTGGATTTTTTTCTACTACAGTAAAACTTACGGCAGTTACAGCTCTATCAAGACCAAACAATGAAACAGTGCCAAAAGCCTGCCCTCCTATACTTTGATCACCGTCTACAACTCCATCAGTCACCACAGGAATTCCTGCAACAAAGTCTTTAACTAAAGATTCACCAGCATCTACTGGATAGCCATAAGGATTAGAAGACAAATTAAAATCAAGACCGGATTCTGTTGTAGCATCATCATAGACCACGCTAAAATTACCAAACTTGCCTAATTCTAATATATTATCAAAAAACAAATCTACACCATCCACAGGTGATGTAAATGTAAAAGTATACACTGTCAAACCTGCAACTACTGACCCCGATTCAAAAAAACCATAAGTAGGAGTACCATCTGCAGCAAAACCACCAGGTCCGCTTGTTGTAAACATCACAGAATTATTAACTCCTCCGTCACAAGAAGGAAAACTTACTCCATTTGTAGAATTCAAAGCAGTAAAGAATCTTCCTTCTTCACTATCCAAAATCCCATCATTATCATCATCTAGATCTAGATTATCGAGCACCAAATCATTATCCTCATCTCCTGGAACAAAAATTGCGGTAGCTGCGGTCGCATACATTGCTTCTAATGCTGGACTATTATATGATTCTGTTTTACTATTTTGTGACAAATAAACTTCTGAAACATCATTTGGACCCGCACTAAGTGTCTGCAAGCACAAAAAGGATACTAAAGCATGAAATAAAGTAAACTTTAGTCGTGTTGGTTTGTAGAACGAGAATAGGGTATTAATTTTCATAAGCAATACATCTTTACTTTTTGTTGGCTATTATAAAAAAAGGGCATTTTAGTCCTTCAAAAATAATTTAATTATAAATATAGCTCAAAATTTTTACGGCATTACCTCATCTATTAAAATCTCATTGAATATTAGGCAAAAAACAATTATAGTCGACAAAGTGCAATTAAATTTAACAAATCAAACACAATACTCAAAAAATAGCTTAATCAAAACAAGTAACTCATACCCTCAAACTATATGAAAAAATACTTTTTGTACGGAAAAACCATAATTAATCAAACTATAACCTTAATAGAATATAAAACAATCAAATTATCGTATATCATCATCTAAATGCAAAAATGAGATATAAATAATTCAAAATGCTTTTCGAAAAATAGTTAGCTTTGAAAATCAAAAATAGTTTTACTGTTTTTTAATTCTTCACACCAATATGAAACAATTTCTTGTATCTAACATCGCAAAAATAAGACGCACAAAAAAAACAATATTAGCCATATACCTATTACTTTATGTACTTTGGGGAATTGGAATGAATGCTTTTGGAAGCTATGCAGAAATTGCCAAATTCACCTACTGGTGGCAAATTATCACTTGTTACGTTTGCTACATGATTCCTATATCAATCTTACTAAAAGATTACGACTTTTTTACGCAATATGCCTATGGACTAGTTGCCATGGGAATTCTAGAATTTTTGGGCTATGCTTTAAAGACCTCTTATGCTTATCCTAATAACATTTTGGACCAATTGTTTCAACCACAAAATTTCAGTCTAGGAATGGCATTGTTTTTTGCGCTATATTTTCCAGTAGGGAATCTTGCTGTACATTGGCTGCATAAAAAGATTTTTAACTCCAAAAAAATATAAATTTTTGTTTAAAATGAAATTAGCAAAACGTATATCACTAGGTTTCTTAGCACTGATAACACTTACTATAATAAGTACCTATTTGCTATTACATCAAAAATTACCTGAAGGCACCTCTGGACCTGAAGCAGATCAATTTGCTTATAAAATCTCCAAGCGCGTTGCACACCAAAAATATCTGGAAACACATTATTTACATTGGAGCTTTAGAAACAAGCATCATTACACCTGGAACAAGAAAACGCAATTGGTCAGCGTATCATGGGATAACTATCTAGTAGAACTTGATCTCAATACCCTGTCTCAATCGGTGGTACAAAAACCCAGCACGCGTACTTCAGATACTAAAACGGAACTTATTAAAAAGGCGTTAGCCTATTTTAATAATGATTCCTTTTGGGTCGTTGCGCCACACAAATTTTTTGACAAAGGAGTTACGCGTAAGCTAGTTTCCTTAGAAAATAATAAAAAAGCATTGCTAGTTACCTATAATTCTGGTGGCACAACACCTGGTGATTCGTATCTATGGCATGTTGACGATAGCTACCTTCCAATAAGTTATCAGATGTGGGTTCGCATTATACCAATTGGAGGATTAAAAGCCACATGGGATTCATGGAAACGAACCGAAAGCGGAGCTTTTCTTCCTCAAAAACATCAATTACTGGGTTTAGACATTCCCATCAGTAATCTACGAGCATGGAATGAATGAATTACCTCATTCAATTAAAAAATTTCAAAAAAAAGAATCATCGAAATAAATATCAAAGATTGAACACTGAAAAAAATAGCTACAATTTAGCTATACAGATGTCGCTTGACGTTCTTATTTTATCTTTGCAACATCTCTGGCGTTACGACTGTTCGGAATCCAATATGTTCTGATGATGAATCTAGGGCATTGGCCATCCTTGCTGAATTACGATAACTAGCGCAATAGGATTCGTTACACAAAAAAGAACCTCCTCGTATCACCTTTTCCTGTATTCTTGGATTATTTGGATTATAAGCTTTTTTGGGGCCTAATGGATTTTTGACTGTTCCCAAATCTTTCAACTCTTGGTAATACTGCACATGATACCAATCCTGCGTGAGTTCCCATACATTCCCTGCTATATCGTATAATCCTATACTATTTGCAGGAAAGGACTTTACCGGTGCTATTCCCTCATAGCCATCAGCTTTTGTATTCATCTCCGGAAAAGTCCCTTCCCAAGTGTTTGCTTGATTAGTAAGCGGAAGTGCGCTGTTTTCCCATGTATAAATAGCGTTTGTCGTAGCTCCTCTAGATGCTAGTTCCCATTCGGCCTCAGTCGGAAGTCTGCGATTGGCCCACTTACAATACGTCATAGCATCTTCATAAGTAACGTGTACTACGGGATAATTATCTTTACCTTCAATTGTACTATCAGGCCCGTATGGGTGTTTCCAATTAGCGCCTATTTTCCACGACCACCATTGAGAATAATCATAGAGGTTGGGAAGTTTATCTTTACTTTTTTTAAAAACCAAAGAACCTGGTTGTAAGATCGAATCATGTGGTTTAGGTGTTCCGGGAGGGACTTGTTTTTTGAGCTCAGACCATTTGATCTCTCGCTCCGCTACTGTTACATACTTTGTAGCAGCGACAAATTCTGCAAACTGTGCATTTGTAACTTCGGTCTGATCTATAAAAAACCCATCCACTGCTACAGTATGGGCTGGTTTTTCATGGTGCATGGCTAAGGTATCATCAGCTACGGCTCCTTGCATGTATTCTTTTCCAGAAACCCAAATCATGCCTTCAGGGGTTTTAACTCCTTTGGGAATTTCTTTTTGCACTTGAATTGCGGGGTATCCTACTTGAGCACTTGGGTGATCTTGGACATTTTTTTTTCTCTTACAGTTCGTAAGGACGGAAATACCACTAAGTATAATTAGCGTCTTTAGCAGAAAGCTATGAAAATTGAAGTTCATCTTGAATAATTAATTCACAAAGATACTTCTAACTTTCATACTTTTCTAGACTAATGTCCAAACAGTTGTCAAAGCAGCGAAAACCAATTACATATCAAAAAGCGCTAAACAATACTAATTTCTTTTAAAATATTTCACCGTATTATCTAAGGAAAGCCCTATAGAATCTTGAGTTATTTTAGTTATTTTGACCGTTTCGTTGATTTTTTGTTGCTCTCGAACCCTCAAAAGCTTTCCATCAACACGTACTAATCCTAATCTAGAGTTTTTCCGTTCCTTAGACTTTACAAAACCAAAATACTTCACTTTGGGCCATATAATGTGCTTTGTCTTCGAAGCAGTTTTAGGTCGTTTTTTTACACTCTTAGCCACAGTTGTTCTTTTTGGCGCAGTAGTTTTGCCCAAAAAAGGATCTCTAGTAAGCATTTGCAATACTAAGGTGTCTTTTTTATATGACAGCTCCATTGGACGAACAGCTAATACCTCCGAGGTAACAACCTGTGGTACTTCCGAAAAATAAGGCAACGCAAATCGTACAATTAGCACCCCCCAAATCAGTGTCACTGCTACTATAAGGATCGTATTGATTTTCTTCTTTTGCATCAACAATTAATTCACTATTAGTTTTCTGGCTGTGGTAAATGCGCCTTCATTACCCGCCGCATCTGTTCCTTTGACTCGCCAGAACTTATCACCAGCTGTTGTTGGCGTATAGTCAAACATATTCGTTCCTTCCACTTCTTCCTCCACCAGGTTCGTCGTAAATACCTCATCAGATGCTATTTGGATTGTTGCAGTAATATCAGATTGTACAGTCCCTTGATCTGCAAACTCCCATGTAAATTGCACTTCCGTATCTACCGTAGTTGTAAAATCCTCTACTGGCGCAGTCAAAGTTGGTGCATCAGGAATAGCAGTGTCTATAGAAATAGTTCGAGAAAAAAACACTGTTTCTGTATCATTAGATTCATTTACAGCCATTACACGCCATTTGTATACACCGTCATCAGTAATCGTACCTGCTGGTAATTGTGCTTCGGTCTGTGTAAGATCGTCTAACGTAAATTCTATTGTTTCTAAACCATTTTCTTCTCCTAATAACTCAAAAACATATTTTGTGGCTGGCTCAATCTTTGACCATGAAAACCGAACTCCATCTGGTGCATTAACCACCACATTATCATCTGGTTTCAATAGTTCCACATTTAAATCTGTGAGATTTTCTGACACCTGCGTAGAAAAATTACTAGGCATCGAAAATGGTGATTGATAGCCAAAGTTTTCTCCTCGTACGCGCCATTGATAATCGCCAGAATTTAAGGTAAAATCAAATACTGGTAATACCACTAAAGAATCTAACAATAGTACTTGTTCTTCTTGCGTTGTAATCTGAATACGGTATTCTTCCGCACCCTCAATAGTATTCCATCGAAACTGGATACTATTTCCAATAATTACTGCATCCTCTTTTGGGGCAATTATCGTTATCATCTCATCAGAAATATCTTCTTCAATAATATCGTCACAAGCCATAAAAATCAGAGCGCATCCGATCATAAAAGGTTTAATGTATCTTTTCATAATTTTGAAATATCAATTGTTCTATCAACTTTTTTCTTCGCGTACGCGGTTCTTTTTCTACTCGAAATTCTAAACTTACTACCCTAGAATATTCAAATGCTTTTTCATATTCAAGAGTAGTTTTCAAAAGTGCATTGAAATCTCCAGAGAATACGATTCTATTTGTATAAATATTGAAATATTCATTATTAGATTGATGTACTTCTTCTAATCGTACTAATTCTGCCTTTGATTCCATTGTAGAAAAAGTGTTCAGCAACTCCTGTTGTACAACATCTGGATTGGCCGATTCTTTACCTATAATATCATCCAGATACGCAACATCCGCTCGTAAACGAATAATTTTATGTTGGGAATTCTGAACCACTTTCAGCTTCTCCTCGGATTCTGACACTAACTGCTGTGCAGCTATTGTTTTGCTAAAAGAACGTTTGTATGCTGTAATACTTAATAAAACAAACAGTCCAATCAAGGCAAAGAACTTTTTCTTATATGGAATATTTTCAAACATCTATGCTGACTGTTATTTTAATTTTGAAACTATGCTTTCTTGACTCTTTACTAAAATCTATAATCTCCAAATTCTTAACCCAAGACAATTTTTTTAATTGCTGGATCCATTCGGTGAATGCTTCATTGGTTGTTACCACACCTCCTATAACGATACTGCTATTATCGAAGTCAATCCGTTGTCCATTCTTTATCTTTTTACGTGGCGGAAAGACCTTTAGCATCTCAAGATTCATAGCAAAAGGGACCTCTTTGGTCAGTTCTTTGACATAATAGGTCAGAGAATTACTATCATCCAAACCGGAAGCCTTCAATATTGCTTCCTTATTTTGCTTGTCCTTTTCTAACTCCAACAATTGATTATAGGCAACATTTTGATTCGCCAATTCTAATTGTAATTCTTGATTTTTGCCTTGGTAATATCCCAATAGTAAAAAGCTCACTAATAAAGACACTAGAAAAAATGCCAACACAAAAATGCCAAAGAAATTAAATACGCGTTTATAACTAAAAGTTTCTTTGGTCGCTTGCACCATACCATTATCATAAACGATATCCGCATTAGGATACACATAATTGATAATCGTTGCAAAAGATGCTAATTGCGAACTAGTGATTTGTTCGTCCCCTAAAGTATATAATACGTCTGACACCTCCGTCGTCTTTTCAATACGTTCCAGTTGTTCTCCTTCAAAAATCAAGATTTGTTCTTGCGAATTGACGGTGGTCGTATCTGACAACAATGGTTTGATGGTAGCGAGGATTCCTGGACCTATACTTAGGTCGATGATCGATAATTGCTGTTGTTCAAATTTATTTAATTCTTGGTCGATTACAGACTTTCGTACCACAGAGGCAAAAATTGTCGCTTCATAACGAAGTTCATACCAATAAAAATCATCTAAACTTGCATTAAACAATAACTTGGATTGATAGTTTGGTGCATTTGCCACCTTTTTGGTAATAATTCCCTGACCACCAAAAGACAAGATTATTGGGAGGTTTTTACGAAGTTTTGAAGCTAACTCATCAAAATCATTACAGACGTATTGTTCTTGAATGGTAATTGCTTCTTTTTTCTTCTGAACTAGAATCACATCATAACGTACCTCAGAACCAACAAAGGTAACCTGAACACCTTGAAAGGTATTGCCAACTAAAACGCTATGACGAATGGTATCTAACATTAATAAATTACTGAAGGTTTGATAAACACATGCAACTTTGATTTCTCTTTGGCTTTTGTTCTCCCGCTAAAAAACCATTTTATGACTGGTATTCTAGACAACAATGGTGTCCCCGTTCCCGAATTTTCTCTCTCCAGCTCGTCCAAACCACCCAAAAGAATCATCTCACTATTTTTTACTCGTACCAACGACTCAAAACGCTGCGTAGATTTTCCTGGAGGTGCATTCTCACCTGCTCTTCCTAAGAAGGCGCTTTTTTCTACAGCAATTTCCAAAGTGACAAACTCATCCTTAGATACATAGGGCTTTATATTCACACTCAAGTTGGCCTCCGTTGGTCGCCACTGTCCGGATTGTAAAATATTATCATTCACTCCCGAATTGATTAATCTATTGGTTTGTTCAAAATAATAATTGGTCTCTCCAATAGACACACTTGCCTCATGACCACTCAAAGTAGCAATTTTGGGCGTTGACTTGAGATTAATGACCGAGTTATTTTCTAGAGCTTTAAGATTGGCATAAAAGTTTTTGGTCACCTTACCAATATTGATAATCCCTAAACCATTGAAAGCATCTATGAGTTCGTTCATGGATTTGGAATTCACTGTAACATCTGTCGTTGGAAATATACTCCCCTGCGTCTGCACATCACCGCCTTCATTTGGATCTAGAATAGCCTGTAAACCCGTTTGAATCTCATAGGATTTTTGGTATTGTACAATCAACACTTCTATTTGTACCAAAGGAACTACCTTATCCAATTTTCGAATCACTTCTTTGAGCTCCATAATTGCTGGTTTGGACCCAGAAGCTAAAATTCCATTAAGCTCTACAAATTCCTGAAGCTCGATTCCTTGAGTCAAGGATTTGGGAAGTGTTGTCAATACCGTTTCTATTGTTCTATTTTCTAACTGTATCAATTCTGTTGTCCGCAATCCTTCAGTCGTTTGCTCTCCAATAATATAAAGATCATCTACATGTTTTACCGTGAATTTCTGTCCTTTGAACATATGCTTCAATAAACTATCAAAATCTATCGAATCCGAAAATAATGTCGTTTTTATCTGATCCGGCTTATTGTACATAAAATAATTGATGTGAAGTAGCTCCGCAGCCTGCAAAATAATACTGGTTGCATCTGCATCAAATGCTTTTATAGACATATAACCATTGTCATTCAATGATAGCTCCAAATCACCACTTGCATTTTGTGTTCTGCCACTTTTAGATTTGGTTCTTCTTCCTCCCGACTTATTCCCGCCAGATTCTGTTATTTCTGTATCTTTTTCAATAAAGTAAAACCCATTTTCGTCTTTGGTAGCAATCAGTTGATTCGATTTTGCAATCATATCCATTACCTGATCAAAAGGCCTATTTAGAATATAAGCAGACACTTTCATTTCCTTTACATTAGGTGCTAAAACCACATTTTTTCCAGAAACTTCTGTGATTTTTTGCGCAACCGCTGGCAAAGAATCATTCTTTAGTTTGGCCGAAAGAAATTCGTTTTGACTGTTGTAGGTAATTGCGATCTCCTTCTTAGGAATAATCTTGGGTAGTGGCTTTTTCTTTTCTTTGTTTTTAAAAACAACAATATTGTTCATAAAAGATACTTCCAGATTATATTTTTGTACCAAAAACAAAAAGACATCTCGAACTTTTACATCAAAGAAATTACTAATCACCTCTTGATTCATTGCAGGATCAGCACTTACGTTGAGACGATGTTCTTCTGCGATTGAGGTAAGGAGTTCAAACAAGGTCAAACCAGAAACGTCTAATTCGATTTTCTCATCGATACCAGCATTTACTGCGGCAACCTGATCCATAATCTCTTCTACAGTAGCGGCCTTTTCTTGCGCCAACGTTAGTTGGGAGATTACTAAACTTACTACTATTATTACTATTTTTTTCATAGCTATACTTCAATTGTTATTGCATATACTTCTTCTATAGAAGTAATGCCCAATTTTATCAATTCTAATGCTTTGGACGACAAGCTGTTTTTTGAAAAACCAGCAATCGATGCTTCCAGATTTGGATCATCTTTTTTGATGGCTTGTGCCAAATCGTACGATATCGGTACGATCTCATAAATAGCTGTTCTTCCTTTATATCCTGTATAATGACACTGTTCACATCCTTTGGCGACATGATGTTCCTTTATTTCTTGAAAAACTTTATTGGTATGATGATTTTGCTCAAACGGCACCTTTTCTTTGCAGGAATTACATAATTTCCTTACTAGTCGCTGTGCTACGGAAATTTTTAAGGTTTCAGCGATCAAAAAAGGCGGAATCCCCATATCAATCAATCGAGAAATTGTACCTAGTGCCGAATTTGTATGTATGGTAGACAATACCAAGTGCCCCGTAAGGCTGGCCCGAATTGCCATTTCTGCCGTTGCAGCATCTCTAATCTCTCCCAGCATAATAATATCTGGATCTTGACGCAAAAATGTTTTGAGTGCACTCGAAAATGTCAATCCAATATCTTCCCGTAACTGAACTTGATTAATCCCTTTGAGGGTATATTCAATAGGGTCTTCGACGGTTACAATATTACTAATCGAATTGTTCAATAACTTGAGACTTGCATAAAGTGTCGTTGTTTTTCCAGATCCCGTTGGACCACTGATCAAGATAATTCCTTTTGTTGCTTTGAGTGCCTCTAAATATATTGCCTTTTCGTTATCATCTAAGCCTACCTTATCAATATCTAAATGTCCGCTATCCCGACCTAGGATTCTCATTACAATTTTTTCACCATGCAATGTTGGCAGTATCGAAACCCGAATATCAAAATCATCATAATTGATACGTCCATCTTGCGGCAATCGCTTTTCCGTAATATCCAGATTGGATTTAATCTTGATCTTATTGACTAATTCCAGGTAGTTTTCTTTTTCAATCTTATATCGTTCAATAAGTTTTCCATCAATTCTAAATCGCACACGAGCTTCGTCCTTGAAAACTTCAAAATGAATATCACTACTCCCAATGGTTTTTGCTTCAAAAATCAATTCTTCCAAAAAGTCATGCGAACCTGCTTGCAAATTGGAAGTACTGCTCGATGTGGTCTCTTTTTGGTCACCTCTTCGATAATAAGACACCAAAGCTTTATTCAACACTTCTGTTGATACTGGGTGCAACGCAATGCCAGCTCCCAAAATTAGCTCCAACTCTTCTTGTACAGAAGATTGATTACTGCGCTCATCAATATATAAATGCACCCCATCTGACTCCTTGGACTTTGGAATTACCCTATAGTTATGCGCCAAGTCAGCATTAATTAATTGCTGAATATCGGTTGTTAAACGTATATCTTTTGGAGGTTCTATCATCAGTATAGGGGTATTGGAGGGGTGAAAAAATAATCACTATCAGTTATCCAACCAACACTTTTGATCAATAACATATACAGGGCCAAAAAACCGGCCAAGGGAACCAAATCTGTTTTTTTAACTAGCTTTAATAGTAAAAAGCAAAAGATCGAAAATATCAAACCTGTCACAAAATACAGCATGTAGTTGACCAAATAGAAAAATGGCAATACAGCAACAAAAAACAGTATATCTCCTAATCCAATAGCCGACATAAACGGGTTAATAAATTTTTTATTTTTTACTACAACATACATATACGCACCTCCCAATGTGATCCCCAGAAAACAAACATTCCATAACAATAATGTTAACTCATATCCTTTTTCGATATACTGATACATCCCTATGACACATAGGAATAAAGGCAGGGCCATATGAATAGCTCTGTATTTCAGATCCTGAATGAGTACCAAAAAAAGTATCACTACCACAAATATTTCTAGAAAAACAAACACAGCTTTAGTCCTTTACGGTTTCTTTGAGCATCTTTTTTTCGTCTACCTGCCAGGTATTAAAATTTCCATCATCATCAAAATCTGATAAGGATGTGGCAGTAGCTTTAAAAGCATTGGTGGAGGCCTCTATGATCTGGATTCTGTATACTGCCTGCCCTCCTTGATCGATGGTCAAAGCAGGTTCAAAACCCAATTCATTAAAATCCGAAGAATACCGCGAGTGTCTATAGAAGTAACTTTTTTGCAACCCATAAATATGGTTGAGCATACTTTGTGCTTCTATGGACTTTGCCTGCGTAATGACTGATGTCTGACTTGGCAACACCATCAATAATAAAATACCTATGATACAAAGTACGATTAGTATCTCTGTCATCGAATAGGCTTTTGCATACCATGTTTTTTTGTTCATATCTGAGAAACTTGTTCTTATTGAGCTTATTAGGGGTGTTTGAAAAACAGTGCAAAAATACACTTTTTGTCCCATTATCCTAATTTTTTTTGCTACTGATTTATAATTTTACTTAGATCAAACATTGGTGCATACATCGCGACCATGATCAATCCTACTACTCCACCTATTACAATGATAATCATGGGTTCCAAAATCACTCCTATCATTTTTGTTTTATGCTCTACCGCTTCGTCATACTCTTCTGCCAATCGAGAGAACATCGTATCCAATTCATTGATTTCTTCTGCCACCGCTACCATAGACGTTAGCTTGTACTCATAAATTCGATGCTTTTTCATTGCTTCGGCAAATGGCACTCCTCTAATTACATCGTGTTTTATAGGATCTATCGATGCCTCAATAGGATAAAACCCAATCATCTTTTTGACCATCTCCAAGGACTCTGTCAAAGAAGTCTTGGAAGTCAATAACAAATCCAAAAACTGACAATAGCGCGCCAAATACACCATTTTTACCAATCGCCCAAAATAGGGTATTCGGAGTACTATCTTAGATTTAATGTCTCGAAAGCGCGAATTGTTACGGTATAGATTTCCCAAAACCACAAATAGCCCTATTAATCCAACTGTAATAAGAAAAATCTTAGGGAACTGTTCTGAGAGTGTAATAATATTTTTGGTTAGTGCAGGCAAATCACTGTCAAATTGATTAAATACCGATTTGAACATCGGCACTACATACGTCAACATAAAATATAACACTCCAACCGTAAGTACTAGTACAAAAGCAGGATAGGTAATTACCGATATGATTTGTTTTCTAAGCTTGAGTTGGCGCTTAAAATATTTATGCAATTCTAATAATACCAGATCCAGTTTTTTGGTTTCTTCTCCTATTTTGACACTATAATATTCGTAAGCCGAAAATGCATTGGTTGCTTGCAACGCTTCGTAGAAACTTTTTCCTTTGATTACTTGCGCTTTAATATCCAATAACATGCTTTTGATAAATTCCTTTTTTTGCTGATTGGCTAGAATATCCAATGCCGTTTTAAAATCTACACCTGCACTAAGCAATGTCGCCAAATCTTTGTACAACACCTCTTTGTGCTTTGCCCCCAATCGCTTAGAAAAACTCAGTTCTTTGGAAAAGAAACTCGCTCCAGCGTTTTGCTCTTTCACCTTAGCGACTTCACGTTTATTTATTTTACTTACATCAATTGCCATTAAAATTGCATTGTTAAGTTGGGTGCATATTTCTTTGCCACAGCGATATCAATGGTCTCTCCAAAAAGCTCTGTAGCAACTGCTATTTTATAGACTAACTGTTCGTTGGTCAATACATGCTCAAAGGTTTCTGTATCTAATTTTAGCGCCTTCATATCCAAGGTATCCGTTGCCTGTAACCGCAGCAATCGCTGGTTTTCATATTTATAATGCACCATGTGATTATCATAAAAATGAAATTCCAAAACCCCGTCAGGTGTTTCTATAATTTTGTTGGCCAAATAGCAATCTTTTTTGAGCTGCCCGTACCATGATTGCAATACGCGTCCCTCATCCGTTGCATTCTGATAGGAATAGACTTGCTGCGAAAAAGAAGTGTATAAATAATACACCATGGTTACAATAATAGACATGATGACCATATTGATCAACATCTCTAGTACCGTAAATGCTTTTACACTGCTCCTCATGGCGCTGGTATTTTTATTAAAAAATCTTCTCTCAAGGTATCTTTTCCAAATACTGCTTGTAATTTTATATGCCGTAGTAAGGGATCTCCTTCATAATCACTACTGCTTTTTATAATTTTAAAAGTTTTATAATCAAACAACTCCTCATTATAATCCAAATCTATCCGCGTCTGCGCCATATGCTCTTGCATTTTGAATAGTGCTTTGTGATATTGTAAAGATGGACTGTCTGCCAATAGTCCCCCATATACCCGTACCGCAATAAGGATGCAAATCGCTAACACCGTAATCGCGATCACCGATTCTAACAAAGAACTTGCTCGAACCATTCCTTTTCTGGTTCTTTTCACCTCTTTATGAGTTGTTCTATTATAAATCTTTAATAATCCCAAATTCATTATTCTGTGGTTTCTGAAATAGTGGTAATCGCACAAACTCTTTTGGCAATCGTGTTCCATCTATTTTGGCATTGAGCAACACATCCGAGTACAACGAAAAATTCGTTTTTAACTGCAACTTATGTGCATAAATAGTTCCTACTACTTCGCCTTTGAACTCCAAAATTCCATTACAATATATATCTCCAACAATCAATGCGTTTTCTGCTATAATCATGGTATTTTCTTGTTTTGCCTTGAATCCTATAGCGTCCATCACTAGCCCCCCATATATTTTTGCATTTTCGCCAAGAGTAATTTTCTTCTCCATTTCCGATCCCGATGATCCCGAACGGATTACCACACACGAGGGATATTGCAAAATGACATCTTCTTCGACCACAACCTCTTTATCTGCAAAAACCTGCATACTACCAATGAACTCTTTTTCGATAATGACTTTGGGTGCTTTTACAATTACATCTTCTAATGCCACTGCACTATCTATATATAATGTATCCAATGCATTGATCCGATAATTCCCTTTTATGGCTAATCCTTCCAACGAGCCTCCTCTTGGCACCAACACTTCAATAGTTGGATTCTTAAAACTATTAAAATGCCTCTTACCGCGCTCCATATCTTCTGCCGATACCACCTTGGTCGACTCCTGTCGTGTTTGCGGCAACACCAATTTTGGCAACTCCTGTCCTGAGGCGGTTACAGCACCTTGAACTGTAGGGTTGTTGACCTTTTGGTTTCCCAAAATATTAACCGTTTCATAGCCTTTTTTGGGAAGTTTCAGGTTTCCAACAATACGTGTCGTCCCCGAAATTTTTAATTCCTCTCCAAAATCTCCAAGATACAAGGCCAATTGCTTGTCATGGATTTTTTCGCCAATCAACATGGTTCTACTCACAGTGTCATTTTTGAAGTACGTCTTACCCACTAATTTGGCATACATTCCCCAGCGTTTGAGTTCAAAATCACATTGGATCCCATCATCAAACAATTGCCACTCCTGTTTACCTTTATCCTGAAACTGATTCCTATTTGCCAAATACAGCTCCAGACAGGAATTACAGCGCTCTATCAATCGATCCTGCATCTCATAACGATCCGAGAGGCTTTTATTCATAAAAAACACATACAGCAATCCACTCGTCATAATTGCTAGCAATAGACAAATATAGATCGCATATAATAGCGAACCTGCTTTGAGCATTAGTTCTGCTGTTGTTTTTCTGCTGTTGTTTTGGGAAGGTTCTTTTTACTCGAGGCTTCGGTCTTTTTTTTCAGCGCAGCTTTTCTTTGCTCCAAAGCTTTAACTCTAGCCGCTAACTCTTTTTCTTTTCGTGCTTTTTCAGCAGCTTTCTTAGCCTCCTTTGCAGCTGCTTTTTGTTTAGCCGTTCGTTCTTTTTCTTTGGCTATGCGTTCTTTCTCTTCTGGGGATTTTTTTCTAAAAAACTCTTTTACATGCTGTTTGGTATCTAGCCAAAAATCTTGGAAGTTTTCATATTTTCTATCCTTTGCTCTTTCCGTTTTCTTAGCTTCCTTCTCCGCTTCTAGCGCCGCTCGGTCTATTTGCTTACCTTGATTAAAGTATAAAGTATCCTTAGTTATTGGGGAGATCCATCTCCCTTGTTTTTTATTTGCTCGGTATTTCCCAATCAAAAATAGTGTGCCATCCGACTCGTACTGCTCATAGGTACCACTTTTAAACCCATTACTCCACTGCATGATTTCTTTTAGCTGACCATCCTCGTACCAGGTTCTCCAAGATTTATCTTTGAGACCATTATTGAATTCCCCTGCTTCTGCAATTCCATTACTGCTATAGGTTTTTTTGAAGTCCCCATGCAATAGTTGTCCACCTGCACCACCTATGGCAGTATGTATCTCGCCTGATTTATAGTAATGATATGCTTTTTGTTTTTGGTAACTTCCAAGTTGTTTCTCTGAGACATAAAACTCGTAGTCAAAATTATCATCAGAAATACGCTTACGCTGTAAGGAATCATTAATACCGAGTGCCGTACAACAGACTCCTATAAATAATATAAATAGTTTCATTAAAATGAATTTTTAGGGGACGGCAAATATACACTTTTTTACAGCTAAAACAATAATTATCAGAATTATTTCCCTTTATCTCCCTCTTTATCAGCACTACAACGATTGAATTGCTTATTTACTACTATGGTGTTTGTAACAGCTAATTTCTTACCCTATTCGTATTTTTTTAAGACGTATTACTGTTACTCCTATTAGTTAGTACCATTCGTTGTAAAAATGTTACAGGTTTTGTATTCTTTTATTATTGTAGTGATTTTTAATCTAAAATACAGCGCGGGTATTTCATACTTTTTATTTGCTTACCAAAGTCACTCCGAAATGAGAGACGTTGCTCCATATTACTTAAACCCGCTTTATGCATTAGAAATTCTATTACATCTTGAAGCTACTGCAAATATTGCCAGCGCAACATCTGGCCTCTAGTGATAAGCCAAATCATTGGTTTATAACTAGATACTGCTTTGTTTTTATTTTCACCATCCGCCGCGGCGGATGCTAAAATTAACGTGAGTTCGATATAAGCAAATTTAGCTTTAATCAAAAAGCTAACTCATTTTCAATTATTTACTACTCTCCTTAAGCTTTTGTTCATTTCTTTTGCTTGTCCAAAAGAAACGAACCAAAGAAAAAGACACTTTTTCATAGGAATTTTTTAGCTATCGCTAAAAACCGTCCTGCAAACTCCGCGGCACTCCGTGCCTGAATCTCGGAGCTTTGCTAGGACTATTCTTTTGAAAAAGAGGAAAACAACTAACTTCTAGATACTCCTCTTACGTCGAACTCACGTTAAAATTAAGAAAACAACGTCATCGCTGCATCTCGCCCAAAGCAATACTTTGTCGTATTGCATCTTCAAGCTTCATTACGAAGTTCTAATGCATAAGTCGGGCAATGTCGTTAAGTTAAGAAAAATTAATATTTTTAGGGTATAGAAAAGGAACGATACGAATCCAAAAAATCTATTGGTAAAAAGGGCAGAAATTTTTTCAAAAGCCCTTTTAAAAAACATTAAAAAAATAATTGAAAAACCTATCGGACTTCTGAGGTTTGTTTTACTCGAAACCGTAATTTATCTTTTTCAAACCTGGTTTACTTTATTCTCCAACTTGGGAAATCAAGTGTTCAACAAGAGTTAGATCTCTATTTTGATGAACATTTTTATACGAAGTCAGCATTAAGCCAACATAGGTTAAAATTGAAGCCTGAATTATTTGTAGCTTTAAACAGGTTCCAATGCGATTTTTATTACACTAAAACCAGTCACGTAAAAAAATGGAACGGTTATCGATTGGTTGCCATTGATGGGAGTACCATGCAATTACCTTTTAGTGATAATTTGGTTGAGAATTATGGTCATTTCGAAACTCGAACTGAAAACAATAGAAAAGTAGTTTTAGCTCGGATTTCTCAAGCCTATGATGTGCTGAATCAAATTAGTATAGATGCACAAATTGATCATTATAGAACAAGTGAACTTTCTTTTGCACATAGGCACTTAGCTCATATTAATACTAGAGATTTATTACTAATGGATATGAACCAACTCTTCTTTTATTAGCGCTATTTCTTTTTCTATATTCATAGTTTACTTTTTGGGTTCTATGAACTTTTGCAGATGCGCTACTATTTCTTCTGCTGAGGGTAACAAGGCTTGCATATCTTCTGGTAATTCTTCTGTAATGCGATAATCAGCAATACCCATCGGTGCATTGACGCGTTTTAGAGCATATTCTACAACCGTTCTATTTTTTCCTTTACAGATGATAATACCTATTGAGGGATTCTCGTGATCTTCTTTTTCTTGTTCGTCTAAAGCAGTTAGATAAAATTGCATTTGTCCTGCATGTTCTGGTTTGAACTTGGTTGTTTTTAATTCAATAACTACCAGGCTTTTTAGCTTTCTGTGATATAACAATAAGTCAATGTAAAAATCATCTTCTCCAACTGTTACTTTATATTGATTACCTATAAAAGCAAAATCAGATCCCATTTCCATTAAAAAAGAACGGATGTTTTTTATAAGTTCGAGTTCCATTTCTCGTTCTCCATAATCTTCACTCATTCCTAAAAAGTCAAAACTATAACTATCCTTTACCGCTAACTTTGCCTGATGCCTGTATTTTTCTTCTAAGGTTTTATCAAAGTTGGTTTGATTAAGTAAAAAACGCTCGTAAGATCGTCCTTCGATCTGGTGGATTAATACATTTTTTGTCCAACCATATTTCTTAGTCATTTGGATATAAAATTCACGCTCTAAATCGTCTTTGCATTTACTTATTATAGTGACGTGCTTACTCCAACTAATTTCTCCAACCAGTGGTTGGAGTCTTTCATTTTCTTTATACTCCAAGTAAAACTGGCGCATATACTCATACCTGCAAAGCTGTGACGGCACGAGCGAGACGCTCGCGCTAGCGGGGAATTTGAAATCCTCTTTGAGCAGAACCGAAAGGAAGTTTATTTAAGTTTACCTCAATTAAACCATTACCGCTAAAAAATGATTCTGCAATTTCTCTTTGAGAACTTGTTGCTATCCACGGATTATTTTTCCATGCACTTGGGCTTGAACCCCTTACTAGATGTTCTTCTAAAGACCATAGACCATCAGGTCTGGATCTAACATCGCACGGATTGCAAATCCGCTCTATCAGGGGTAGCGGTAGCGATTATGGCATACTAGCGCCATCTGGGCTCTAGAACTTGACAAAAAAACCTTAAAACGTATCGAAGAAGTGTCTAAACTAAATAACGAAGAAAAAGACAAAATATACATGGTCGTTGATGCTCTTATACGTGACTTTAAAGCTAAAAAAGCATACGCATCCTAAACAAAAAGCTACACAGTCTCCCGTATAGCTTGCTAATCTATATTTATTACTCCTGTCTGCCTAGCTTTGACGGTACCAG
>CAZYRG010000036.1:17175-20201 GCA_964650425.1 uncultured Flavobacteriaceae bacterium | reverse complement strand
CCCCAACCCTCAGAGCCGAAATCTGATGCGCTATTCAGTTGCGCCACTGGGCCATTTATTTTATTTCCGCAAAAGCGAAAATCTATTACTATTTTTTATTATTGTGATTACGACAATTTCGCCTTTACAATCGTAGAAATTGTTTTCCCATCTGCTTTACCAGTCAATTGTCCAGAAGCCATTCCCATAACCTTACCCATATCCTTCATACCAGCGGCTCCCGTCTTTCCAATAATTTCTTCAATCACTTTAGCAATCGCTTCTTCACTCATTTGCTCTGGCAAAAACTGTGCAATTACAGCTGCTTGTGCTTCTTCCGGAGCCGCAAGATCATCCCTACCTTGCTCTTTGAATATTGCTGCACTATCCTTACGCTGTTTTACTAATTTCTGTAACAACTTTAACTCTTGTTCTTCAGTTAATTCTTCTTTAGAACCAGATGCTGTTTGTTCTAACAAAATTGCTGATTTTACCGCTCTCAGAGATTCTAGTGCCATACTATCCTTTGCCTTCATCGCTTCTTTTAAAGCGGTCATTACCTGTGTCTGTAAACTCATATGATTGGTGTTTGCAATTCTGTCTGCGAATATAAAAAATAAACCGATAATTAACTTCTATTTCTAGAAGGAATTATCGGCTTATTCAAGTGTTGATTAAATAAAATCTTTATCAGGTTTGCAGTTACCTATTACAGTAATCAATTCTCACACCAAGCATGAATACGCAAACTTGATCCTGTCTACTGTAAACTGTGACTGCTTACTTTATCATTTCATTAGACAATATTCGTTATTCAATAGCTTTAATCTACATTATCATGCAAAAAAGAATTATTGCTACGTAATTGAATATCGTCGTTATCATCTGTGCTGACACTCGTCCTAGAGATATCATGACTCTCTGGCTTGGTATCTACATCTAACCCAGCACGCTTATATGCGGGCTCCTTTTCGATATCATCGATGTGTGTAGGATTACTTCTAAATTTATAGTTGAATTCTTTCATCTTTGCACGACGTTCAGCCGCTCTTGCCTTTAGAATATCAGAAATCGGTTGATGAATCGGATCTACCACCTCTGTAGTGGTATCAGCATTATCGTCTGGCTTGATCGTTTTTGTTTCAAAAACAACTTCCTCTTCTTCTTCAACTACAGTATCAACTACGGGCTTAGCACTGGTCAAACGCTCTTCCTCTTCCATATAATCATCCAAACTGTAACGACGTACACCTCCTGGCACTGTTTCGTTTACAGGAATTACTTCGATAGGGTCATTCACTTCCATTTCTAAGGTGTCTTCGGTCAACTCAAAAATAATTGGAGCTTCTTCTTCTGCTGCTGCTATTTTTGAAGGCTCGCCAATTGTCGATTCTTCTTTGGATTCTTGATTGACAGGTAAGTCAAAAGACAGGGTAAATTGATCTTCTGGATCTTCTATTTTTTCTTTTTCAGCAGCCTCTTTCGCATCATTAACCTCAATTTCATTGATGATTTCCTGTGCATTGATAATCACAAACTCGTCTTTTTCTTCTTTAAAAGGCGTCACTTCTTCATAAACCACATCAATATTTTTCAACAACTCTGTAGTGGGCACTAATGACAAGTCATTTTGAACCTCCTCCTCATCTTCATCAATCAATTCGTGCTTGATAATCACTGCCTCCTCCTTTACCAATTCCTTTGACTCTGTTGGTAGTATTGTTGTTTTCGTTGCCGTTGTTACAGGGGATAATTCTTGTGTAGCCCGTTGCTCATCCTCTAGCGTATGAATGATTTTTTTGGTCTCCGTATTGGTGATTTCATCTTGTTGCTCTACATCAAAACCGGTAGCTATTACAGTTACAGAAATAGCATCTTCTAGTGCTTCATCTTCTCCAACTCCCATAATAATATTAGCTCCATGACCCGCTTCGGTTTGTATGTGGTCATTAATCTCTCCGATCTCATCGATCGTAATTTCTTCTTTACCCGAAACAATAAGTAATAACACATTTTTGGCTCCCGTGATTTTGTTGTCATTCAACAACGGTGAATCCAACGCTTTTTGAATCGCATCATTAGCACGGCTTGCACCAGAGGCATTAGCAGACCCCATAATTGCTGTACCACTATTGCTCAATACGGTTTTGGCATCCCGCAAGTCAATATTTTGTGTATAGTGATGTGTGATTACTTCTGCGATCCCTCGTGATGCCGTCGCCAAGACTTCATCTGCTTTAGAAAATCCAGCTTTGAAACCTAGATTCCCGTATACTTCTCGCAGCTTATTATTATTAATAACGACCAAAGAGTCTACATGAGCACGCAGTTTTTCTACTCCCAGCTGCGCTTGTTCATTACGCATACGCCCTTCAAACTGAAACGGAATCGTTACAATTCCTACCGTAAGAATATCGAGCTCTTTCGCCATTTTGGCAATGATTGGCGCAGCACCTGTACCAGTACCACCACCCATACCTGCAGTAATAAAAATCATCTTGGTATTGGTATCCAACATCGCTTTGATCTCTTCATAACTCTCTACCGCTGATTGTTCTCCTACCTCGGGGTTGGCTCCTGCTCCTAGTCCCTCTGTCAAAGAGACTCCTAGTTGAATTTTATTCGGAATAGCACTATTTTCTAATGCTTGTGAATCGGTGTTACAAATAACAAAATCCACCCCCTTAATTCCTTGTTGGAACATGTGGTTGATCGCATTACTACCGCCACCACCGACTCCTATTACTTTAATAACATTGGATTGATTTTTGGGTAAATCAAACGCAATATTGCCAAACCCTTCGTTACTGCTCATATCTGCTAATTTTTGTGTTATATTTTTTATAGAGACGTAGCATGCTACATCTTTACTTTTTTTACTTCTATTTTAGACGTAGCATGCTACGTCTTTACAGTGTTTTTACTTTCTACTTTATTTGGGCGTGCCCCTCCTTCGTTTCACTACGTCGGGTCGGGCTATCCATTCCAATTCCTCGCTCTTCGTTCCTCAGGCTGCGGGATTTCCATTGCTATCCCTCACGCTACTT
>CAZYRG010000036.1:0-17075 GCA_964650425.1 uncultured Flavobacteriaceae bacterium | reverse complement strand
TATTAGTCTGTTCGTTTTTAAAACCTACAAGGACAGAAAAAGACCTCGCAGGTTAGGCTTTTCAACTTTACAACTCTAAACTCTGAACCCTAAACTCAAAACTCAAATCACTCCGCATTATCCAAGAAATCCTTGAACTTATCTGTCCATTTTTCCAGGAAATTCTTTTTTGGCGCCGAATTTTTAATCATCGTTTCTTCTTCTCCACCAACAGCTACGGCCTCTTCTTCATTTCCTAATACTTCCGTTCTAGGTGCGGTTGCTTTTTCAAAGGTTTCCGCTGCTTCTTGTGGTTTTGTACTACGTTGTTGTTTTTGGATACGTTGCAAGCCATCCATTACCAAACCAACCGCAGTTGCATACATAGGGCTCGTAGTGTCCGTGTCACTATTCCCTGCCAAATGCTCATTAGGATATCCGATTCGTGTATCCATTCCTGTGATATATTCTGTTAATTGTTTTAAGTGCTTTAACTGTGATCCACCACCGGTCAAAACAATCCCTGCAATGAGTTTTTTCTTTGGAGACTCATGTCCATAATTCTTAATTTCCAAAAACACCTGTTCTATAATTTCTACCACACGAGCATGGATAATTTTAGACAAGTTTTTTAAGGTAATTTCTTTAGGCTCTCTTCCTCTAAGTCCGGGGATCGAAACGATCTCATTGTCCTTATTCTCTCCCGGCCAAGCCGAACCAAATTTTACTTTAAGCAGTTCTGCCTGCTTTTCAATAATGGAACAGCCCTCTTTAATATCTTCTGTAATAACATTTCCTCCAAAAGGGATCACTGCTGTATGCCGAATAATACCATCTTTAAAAATGGCCAAATCAGTCGTTCCACCACCTATATCAATCAGGGCAACCCCTGCTTCTTTTTCCTCTTGACTCAAAACCGCATTGGCAGACGCCATTGGTTCCAGTGTTACGTCAGACAATTCTAATCCAGAACTTTTGACGCAGCGTCCGATATTACGAATCGAAGTAATCTGTCCCACTACCACATGAAAATTAGCTTCTAATCGTCCTCCATACATTCCTACAGGCTCTTTGATTTCGGCTTGACCATCCACTTTATATTCCTGCGGCAATACATGCAAAATCTCTTCGCCCGGTAACATCACTAATTTATGTACCTGATTGCACAATTTTTCAATATCATTATCATCAATCACCTCATCGGCATTAGGACGAGTGATATAATCACTATGTTGTAAACTACGGATATGTTGCCCAGCAATACCTACTGTAACATCCTGAATCTTGAGTCCAGAAACACTTTCGGCTTCCTGAACGGCTTGTTGTATCGACTGTATGGTTTGTGTAATATTGTTGACAACACCTCTATGCACTCCGAGACTTTTCGATTTACCAATACCCAACACTTCCATTTTTCCATACTCATTGTACCGTCCAATCATAGCGACAATCTTCGTGGTCCCTATATCTAATCCTATTGCAATATCGCCCTGTTCCATACCCTAGTTTTTTACTTCTTTTCTTATACAAACTACCTGATTACTATATCGTAAATTCACCGATTTGTAGCTTCCTAAACTTTGATCTTTTAACGCCTTTTGATAAAAAGCCTTAAAATTTTTTATTTTCTTTTTACTATTCTTTACTCCGCCAAATCGTATCCCAAAATCATGTTCCCGAACGGCCAATGTA
The DNA here is from genome assembly GCA_964650425.1 of uncultured Flavobacteriaceae bacterium. Lineage (GTDB taxonomy): Bacteria > Bacteroidota > Bacteroidia > Flavobacteriales > Flavobacteriaceae > Aquimarina. Next base: position 15,404 of record CAZYRG010000036.1, on the reverse strand, counting down.
TAATCATTGACTCCTATTTTGGTAATCGCTACAACATAGTGTTTCAAGAAATCATCTTGTAGGACTTCTTGAAGCAGCTGATGTATTTCAGCCACATCATCCTTTTGAACATTGTATACCATCGGTACTCGTGCCGTATAATTTTCGGACAATGACATTGTAACTCCTTCCTCATCGATATAAAATGGTGTCGCTGCGTTTACACGTGCTATGGGTGTTCTTTGTTGAATTTTTGTCGTAAGAATTGCGTTTACAGATCGATATACATCCACCTTTGCAATCACATCTTCTGACATCAGACGGTCCTCTATACTATTCAAAGCTAAAGTTTCTTTGCCCACGTTCGTAGCCCGACCTTGATTTTGTATCAACAATTTATTAACCATTGTTTCATTAATAAAAGGTCTGGTTTCTCCTACAAATTTTACATGGATTTTCTTTATAGGACGTGCTGCATTTCGCTTTGCCGAAAAAGCATACAAAAAGATGATCAAACTGATCAGTCCCAAAAACTTTATGATATTTACTAGTTTTTTCATTGTACTATGCTTCCTATTTTTTTCTGCAATGCTTCGGTAATTCCAGCTACTTCTTCACCAATATCCCCAGCTCCTATCGTCACTATTACTTGCGCTTCGCTCGCAATGATCTTTTCGATTAGCTTTGACTTTTGCACGATCATCTTTGCGTCTAAATCCACCAAACTCAGCAGCCATTCTGAAGTCACTCCAGAAATTGGTAATTCTCTTGCTGGATAAATATCGAGCAATAACAACTCATCAAACTGACTGAGACTTTGACCAAAATCATTTGCAAAATCTCGTGTTCTGCTATACAAATGCGGTTGAAAAATCGCTAAGATTTTTTTCTTTGGATGCATTTCTCGTACCGCCTGATGTAGGGCGTTAATTTCTGTGGGATGATGTGCATAATCATCGATATACACTAACTGCTCCGATTTGATTTTATAGCTAAACCTGCGTTGCACCCCTTTAAAACCGGGTAAAGCCTTCGCTAAGGTATCGGTCGGGGTACCGTATAATTGCCCCATAGCAAAGGCCGTAATAGCATTCAGTAAATTATGTCTTCCTGGCAATGTCAATGCTAAATCTTTGACCAAGGTCTCTGGTGTTTTAAGATCAAAAACATAGGTGCCATTTTGTATCTTGATAGCTTGTGCACTATAATCCGAATCGTCTTCTATACCGAAGGTTAACCCTTCTAACGACAAACCATTTCTAACCAATATAGTTTTGGAAACTTTGCTCGCAAAATCCTTAAACGAGCTTTCTAGAGCGTCCGCTTTTTCATAGATATCCAAATGATCGGCATCCATGGATGTAACCGCTGCTATATCCGGATAGAGTCTTAGGAAAGAACGATCAAACTCATCCGCTTCGGCCACAATAACATCGGTTCCTTCTAGCACTAAATTGGAATTATAATTTTCACTAATCCCTCCTAAAAAAGCGGTTACCCCTACACCACTTTCCTTAAGCAAATAGGCCAAAATAGCAGTGGTAGTTGTTTTGCCATGTGTTCCCGCAACAGCTAGTGTAAATGTATCTTTGGTGAGTGCACCTAATACTTCGGATCGCTTCAATATATCATAGTTATTATCCAATAAATAATTGAATTCTTTATGCGATTTTGGAATCGCTGGTGTATAAATCACAAGGGTATTTTCTTTATCCAAAAATGCCTTCGGAATAGCTGATAGAGCATCTTCAAAATGAACCGCAACACCTACACTTTCTAACGCTTGGGTAATTGCTGATGGTGTTTTGTCATAGCCCGCCACATTTTTTCCCAATCGCACAAAATATCGCGCCAATGCACTCATCCCGATCCCTCCGATCCCGATGAAATAATAGTTCGATATGTTGTTTATATTTTTCACTTTTTATCTTTCCATTTTAAGCGTAGCATGCTATGCCTATGCGTTTGAGACGTAGCATGCTACGTCTGTACGGATGATGCATATTGCATCATAATAATTTTTCTATTTCGTTTGCTATCATTGCTGTTGCCTCTGGCTTTGCTAATTGTTGTATGTTTTTCCCTAATGTTTCTTGTTGTTTTTCGGATTGCAATAAAGCTGTCACAGTATCCTGAAATTTTGCATCCAATTCTGGTTCTTGCAACATTAGGGCTGCGTCTTTTTGCACTATGGCACGCGCATTTTTTGCTTGATGATTCTCTGCCACATTTGGTGATGGGATAAACAACACAGGCTTTCCTACTACACACAATTCTGATACAGATCCGGCTCCCGCTCTAGAGATAATTACATCCGCTGCAGTGTACGCCAAATCCATGGCATTCAAAAAAGGATGTACTTGCACATGGGCTTTCTCATCATACTTTTTATAATCTTCATAATACAAACTCCCGCATTGCCATATAAGCTGTAAGCCTTGCTCTATCAAAAATTCCAATTCTTTCTCGATTAATTGATTGACTCTCCTGGCTCCCAAACTGCCGCCAATAATCAACAATGTTTTTCTACCCACATCCAATTTGAAGTTTGTTATCCCTTCTGCTCTTTTACTCGCTATATCCAACAAATCTTGTCGAATGGGGTTCCCAGTGATACTAATTTTTTCTTTAGGGAAAAATCGTTCTAATCCTTCATATGCCACACATATTTTATGTGCTTTGTCCGCCAACCATTTATTCGTAATTCCTGGAAAAGAATTTTGTTCTTGCAACACGGTTGGTATCCCTTTACTATTCGCCATTTTGAGCAATGGCCCACTTGCAAAACCTCCAGTACCAATAACCACATCCGGCTTGAAACGCTTCAAAATACGTCCTGCTTTCCATAAGCTAGTAATGAGTTTTAATGGGAATAACAAATTGCTAACCGTAAGCTTTCGCTGAATCCCACTAATCCATAAGCCTTCAATTTCATAACCTGCTTTTGGTACCTTTTCCATTTCCATCCGATCTTTGGCTCCTACAAAAAGGAACGCCGCTTCAGGAAACCGACGTTTTAGTTCACCCGCAATAGCAACTGCAGGGTAAATATGCCCTCCTGTTCCTCCGCCTGATATCATAAATCGTGGTTGTTTACTCATAATGCTCTGCTTAAAACGTCTAATGGATTTTCTTCTTTTCCTACGCCACCACCACTTATTACTTCTCTTTTGGCACTTACACTCAATACAATTCCTATGGCCAGACAGGTCATCCAAATCGATGTTCCTCCACTACTCACTAACGGCAATGTTTGTCCTGTTACTGGAAAAAGTTCTACCGCTACGGCCATATTGATCAATGCCTGAAAAACAATGGGTAACCCCACTCCTATCACTAATAATTTTCCAAATATATCTTCACTCTTATGCGCTACAATAACCAATCGAAACAACAACAACATATACAGAAGCAACAACACGACACCTCCTAATAAGCCCCATTCTTCAACAATAATTGCGAAAATAAAATCCGATGATGATTGTGGTAAAAAATTCTTTTGCACACTTTTACCTGGCCCTTGTCCAAAGATACCTCCTCGAGCAATTGCAATTTTTGCGCGTTCTATCTGATAATCTTCTTTTGTATCTTCTGTACTCGTAAAGTTTTCAATACGACTGATCCATGTATCAACTCGATTAGGAAATACTCCTGGAAAAGCTTTCGCCGAAAGGATAAAAAGCGACAAAAATAAAGCTCCAGAGATAACGATCCCAGCCAAATAACGCTTTGGATAGCCCCCCATAAAGGTTAGCAATAAAACGATTGTAAATATAATTGCTGTGGTAGAAAAATTTGCGGGCAAAATTAATACTAAGATGACAAAAACAGGTATCCAAAGTGGTAGTATGGTTTCCTTAAAACTTACGCGCTGTTCTTTTATCTTAGACAAATATCTAGCTACATAAGTCATTAGCACAACCGCAGCCAAGGTGGATGTCTGAAACGTAACACCCACAAAAGGAATACGAATCCATCGACTAGCGTTAGCCCCGTCAATAGTGGTGTTTTGTGCCATTGTAACTAGTAACAACACTACCACTACGGGTATCATAATGATGGACAAACCTTTGAAATAGTGATAAGGCACTTTGTGTACTCCCAAAATAATCCCAAAACCTAATAACAAATGTGCGAAATGCTTCAACAAATACTTGAAGGTATCACCATTACCATACAAATACGCTAAATTGCTACTTGCACTATAGACTGGTAAAAAGGAAAACAAGGCCAATAGCGCAGCTACTGCCCATATGACACGATCTCCTTTGATATTTCCTATAAAGCTATTCACTCGTTATTCTGTATTACTATTCTTTATTTTTATTGCTTTGCGGGGCGATACACGGCGCGGCGGTACAGACGTAGCATGCTACGTCTCTACGTGTCTCTACAATTCGCGGACGGCTTCTTTAAATTGACGCCCTCTTTCTTCATAATTTTTAAATAAATCAAAACTTGCACAGGCCGGCGATAACAATACAGTATCATTTTTTTCTGCCAAATCGTAGGCTAATTTTACCGCTTCTTTCATCGACTGCGTTTCGTATATTTCTTCCACGCAATTATTGAAAGCTTTAACGATTTTTCTATTATCTACCCCCAGACAAATAATGGTTTTTACCTTTTCGTTCACCAATTCATTCAACTCGCTATAATCATTCCCTTTATCTACTCCACCGGCGATCCAAATGGTAGGTGTTTTCATAGAATCTAAAGCATAAAAAACGGAATTAATATTCGTTGCTTTAGAATCATTGATGTACTGGACGTTATTAATACGCAGTACGCTTTCCAAACGGTGTTCTACTCCATGAAAATTCTCCATACTTTCACGAATGGTCTCTTTTCGGATTCCCAGTAAGCGTGCTGCAGTGCTAGCCGCCATACTATTCTTTGTGTTGTGATTGCCCTGTAAGGCTAGTGTTGTTTTTGGCATGATAAAAGTGTTGTTGTCTATAGTTATTATAATGTTATTGTCTTCGATATACGCTCCGTTATTGAGCTTCTTTGTTAATGAAAAGGGCAATAATTGTGATTGCACTGGATGCTTTTTTAAATAGGCATTGATCACCTTATCATCAGCATCGTAAATAAAATAATCCGAGGCCGCTTGATTCATTGCGATCCGAAATTTTGACGCTACATATTTTTCAAAATCATTCTCATAGCGATCCAAATGATCTGGTGTAATATTGGTCAAAATGGCAATGTGTGGTGCAAAATCAATCGTTCCATCTAGCTGAAAGCTGCTTAATTCTAACACATACAATGGCGCATCATCCTCGGCTACCATCTTTGCAAAACTGTCTCCTATATTCCCTGCTACATTTGCCTGCATTCCTGCTGCTTTCAAAATATGTCCCGCAAGCATTGTTGTTGTGGTTTTTCCATTACTCCCTGTAATCCCAATGATTTTTGCTTTCGTATAACGCGCCGCAAACTCGATTTCCGAAATCACAGGAATTGCTTTTGCTTTCAGTTCTTGAATTAAAGAAACACGATCAGGAATCCCTGGGCTTTTCATCACTACATCAGCTTTGAAAATGATATCTGATGTATGCATTCCTTCTTCCCAAGCGATATCAAGATTATTTAGCACTTCCTTATAATGTATTGCGATCTCACCTTTATCAGAAACAAAAACCTCAAAACCTTGCTGCTTTCCAAGCACAGCAGTTCCTACACCGCTTTCGCCAGCGCCTAGAATTACGAGTTTTTGGTTTTTGGTTTCTTGTTTCATTCTTTTTATGAGACGTAGCATGCTACGTCTGTACGATAATTCATTATCGTAATTTTAGTGTTAGTATCGATAGGATTGCTAGGACGATCCCTACAATCCAAAATCTGGTTACTATTTTGCTTTCATGTATGCCTTTTTTCTGATAATGGTGATGCAGCGGTGACATGAGAAAAATTCTTCTGCCTTCTCCATATTTCTTTTTAGTATGCTTGAACCACCCAACTTGTAGCACCACTGATAGTGTTTCTAAAAAGAACACACCACACATCAAGGGAATCAATAATTCTTTACGAGATGCGATTGCCAATACTGCTATGATCCCTCCAATAGTCAAACTCCCTGTATCTCCCATAAATACCTGAGCCGGATAGGTATTGTACCACAAGAACCCTACTAAAGCCCCTGCAAAGGCTCCTATAAACACCGTAGATTCTCCTAAGTGTGGGATATACATCACGTTGAGATAATCGGAGAAAATAATATTCCCAGACACCCATGTAAAAAGCCCCAAAGCCAACACAATAATCGCCGAAGAACCTGCCGCCAATCCATCTATACCATCCGTAAGATTGGCACCATTAGAAACGGCGGTGACAATAAAAATGACAATCGGTATAAAAACTAACCAAGCATATTTGGCATAATCGGGATTGATCCAAGAAATAAGACTTGCATAATCAAACTCATTGTTTTTCATAAAAGGAATCGTGGTCTTGGTCGATTTTTTTTCGGGATAAAATTCTCTTCCAGCGTTTTGTACAATTGATACTGTTTCATAAACCTGATCTGTTTTCTCTTCTTTGATAGTCACATCTCCATGAAAATACATAGTACACCCAACGATCAATCCTAAACCTACTTGACCAACCACTTTAAATTTCCCTGCTAAACCATCTTTATTCTTTTTCAGCACTTTGAGATAATCATCTGTAAAACCTATTGCCCCCATCCACAAAGTGGTGACAAGTAATAACAGTATGTATATATTATCCAATTTTGCGACAAACACCACCGGAATCAATGTTGCCAGGATAATAATAATACCTCCCATAGTAGGTGTCCCTGCTTTCTCTACCTGTCCATCTAATCCTAGGTCGCGAATACTTTCTCCCATTTGTTTTTTTCGAAGGAATTCGATGATTTTCTTACCATAAATGGTCGAAATCAATAGTGACAAAATCACCGCAATAGCAGCTCTAAAAGTGATAAACTCAAACAAGCCTGCTCCCGGAAGCTGGTAATGTTTTTCTAAATACTGAAATACGTAGTATAACATACTTTTGTTGCTCTCTGCCCTTCGTTATCCGAAGTACTTTCGAGTCTTTATTTGTTTAAATCTTTCAAAATATTTTTCACAATCTTATAATCATCAAAATCAAAGCGTTCTCCTTTAATTTCCTGATAGTTTTCATGTCCCTTTCCTGCAATCAAAATAATATCGTTACGTTCGGCAAGTTGACATGCGGTCTTTATCGCTTGTTTTCGATCCGTAATTGCCAAGGTCTTTTTATAATCTTGCGGCTCGACGCCTTTTTCAATAGCTTCTATAATACTTTCTGGTTGTTCCGATCGTGGGTTATCACTTGTGAAAATCACCTTATTACTCAATCGAGCGGCAATCTTACCCATTTCTGGTCTTTTGGTTACATCTCTATCACCTCCACACCCTACTACAGTAATAAGTGTTTCATTCTTGGTTCTTACATCATTGATGGTTTCCAGAACATTTTTGAGTGCATCAGGGGTATGTGCATAATCAACAATGGTGGTGATCTTTTGATCAGAAATAAAATACTGAAACCGTCCACTAACACTTTGCAGGTTACTTAACAATTGTAAGGTCTCTAGCGTTTCTAACCCTAATGATTCTGCTGTCGCGAAAATTGCCAATAAATTATATCCGTTGAATGTTCCAATCAATTTGGTCCACACTTCATGATCATTCATTTTGAGTAAAAGTCCACCCATCGTACTTTCTAGAATCTGTCCGCGATAATTTGCATACGACTTCAGTGCGTAGGTGATTTTTTTTGCCTGTGTGTTTTGCAACATAAACTCCCCGTTCTTATCGTCTTTATTTACTAATGCAAATGCTTTTTTAGGTAGCTGATCAAAAAATGCTTTTTTGACATCACGATATTCCTTGAAGGTCTTGTGATAATCTAAGTGATCGTGGGACAAATTGGTAAAAATACCCCCAGCAAAGCTTAAACCGTGTGTTCTTTTTTGTGCTATTCCGTGTGAGCTTACTTCCATAAAGCAATACGCCACACCAGCATCATTCATTTCTTGCAAGTATCTATTGATCGTAACGGAGTCCGGTGTTGTGTGCGTTGCTGGATATTCTATCGTATCCACCATCACTTTTACCGTAGATAACAACCCCACTTTGTATCCTGCATCTTTGAATAGTTGATATAAAAGGGTTGCAATCGTTGTTTTTCCATTAGTCCCCGTAACCCCAACCAACTCCAAATTTGTAGAAGGATTCTCATAATAGTTAGAAGCCATGATAGCCAAGGCTGCTTGAGAATCCACAACCTGTACATAGGTAACACCATTGATTTTTATCTCTGGCAAAACTTCGCAAATTACAGCAACTGCACCCTGATTTACCGCCTGTTCTATGTATGCATGTCCATCAGCAACAGTTCCTTTTATGGCAACATAAGCATCATTAAGTGTTACTTTTCTAGAATCAAACTCAATCTTATTGATGTCCACAGAAGTACTACCCACTACACTATCGAGGGGCGCCATATACAATATGTCTTTAAGTAGGGTCATGATAACTCTAAGTTGATTTTTTGATCTTTTGTAATTTTTATTCCTGGTTCCAGAGACTGTTTTACGACTTTACCTTTACCTCTAGTTCGCACCTTTAGTCCCATATTCTCCAATAATGCTATCGCATCCATTGCTGGCATACCAGTGACATCTGGAAGAATGGTGATGTATTTATTACTAAATTCATCATACTTGGCATAACTCTTTTCTACTGTTTTTTCTACCGCCACCCGTGCAGAAACTTCATCTACAACTGGAGTATCGTTATAAATCTTTTCTGCTACTTGTTTAAATACAGGTGCTGCTACCACATTGCCATAGTATCCAATTTCTTTTTTAGGCTTATGGATCACCACGATACAGGAATACTTTGGCTCATCCACTGGAAAATACCCTGCAAATGAAGAAATATATCTCCCTGGCTCCTTCCAATACTCTACCTGACAGGTACCTGTCTTACCCGCCATAGAAAAGTTTTTGTTATAAATATTTTTTGCGGTACCGCGCTTTACGGTATTGATCATCATTTCTTGCACAATCTTTGCTGTCCTTTTGGAACATATAGCTGGGTTCAGCACTTCTTTCTCGAAAGCTTCTTCTACTTTGTCCCAAGCACGAATTTCTTTGATAAATCGTGGTTTTATCATTTCGCCATCATTGGCAATAGCATTATAAAAGGTCAGGGTTTGTAGAGGAGTAATACTTACACCATACCCAAAAGCCATCCATGGTAAGGTCGTACCATACCAATTTTTATCCCCTGGATATGGGAATTTTGGCTTCCCTTCTCCTTTAATAGACAACTCCAACTTTTTATTCAACCCCATACTATATAGTCGGTTAAGGAATTTTTTAGGGTTTTGCTTATACCCACCATGAATCATTTTGGCAAAAGCAGTATTAGAAGACACTTCGAATGCTTTGGCCGCGGAGATTTTTCCATAACCACCCCAATGTGAATCTTTTACTACCCGATCATAAAACTTGACACGTCCATTTTCTGTATCCACTACATCACTAGAATCAATGACCTTATCCTCTAAAGCAGCAACCATAGTCATTAATTTGAAGGTAGATCCAGGCTCATGTGCTTCACCCACAGCATAATTTAGCTTTTCATAATACTTACCAGATTTAGTACGCCCAAGATTCGAAATTGCTTTGATTTCTCCCGTTTTGGTTTCCATGACTACAACAGTTCCATGTTCTGCCTCAAACTTCTCTAATTGTGCTAATAATTGATGATGAACGATATCCTGCATATTTACATCGATAGTAGAAATGACATCAAAGCCATCTTTTGGCTCCACCTCATTATCATCTGTTACCGGTTTCCATTGTCCTTTAGCAATTTTTTGCTTTAGACGCTTCCCTTCTTTTCCTCTTAAATAAGGGCCATAAGCTCCTTCTAACCCTACTCGAGTGTAATATCCATTCTCATCTTGGCGTTCATATCCAACGGTGCGTTCCGCAATTTTACCAATCGGATGTTCTCTAATCGTACGCTGCTCTACGATAAAGCCTCCTTTGTTTGCCCCTAGTCTAAAAAGCGGGAATTTTTTGAGACGCATGTATTGGGAATACCCCATATTACGTTGAATCAATAAATAGCGATTTTTGTTGTCGCGAGCCTTACGTAGTAATTTATTGTAATAGGAAGCGGGCTTTCCAAATTCTTTGGAGAGCGCTTCACTAAGTGGTTTAATTGTTGACTGAAAAGTGCTATTCTTTACCGTTACTGCATCAAATCGCACATCGTATTTTGGTACCGATGTGGCCAAAAGATTCATATTACTATCATAAAGATTTCCACGATTTGCAGGAATCACAAAATTTTTAAAAACGCGCTGCTCTGCTTTTTCACGATAATAGGCTCCATCAACGAATTGGATATTAATAAGCTTTACCATCACAAAAAGTCCAAACACAAATAACAGCCCTGCTACCAGGTACAGTCTGTTTAATATGCTTTTTTCTGTTGCTGCCAAACGTTTATACTATTTGAGTGTTTTTTTTACAATAATTTTCTTTGGTGGAGTTCCTGCTGGACCTATTCCTAATGCTTTGATCCTTGACTTTACGTTAGACTCCATTTTGAGTCGCATTAATTCTGATCTTCCATCTACAAAATGCGTTCTCAATTCCCGTACTTGATCATTTAGCTGCGCTATATGATGTACTTTGCTTTCTGCGCTATGCGAACTTGCTATCATTACAATCGCCAAAAATGACAGGAAGAATAACATCCTCCAATTTTTGATCGCATCGTCCGCAATCAGAAACTTTCCTTTTAATATGTCATAGATAGTTTCTTTCATTTGTTTTTTTAAACCCTAACATTTACCACTATTATGTTTTAGACGTAGCATGCTACGTCTCTACAGGCGTTGCGCGATGCGCAACTTGGCACTGCGGGCTCTGTTATTTGTTTTTATTTCTTCTGCTGTTGGAACAATTAATCCTCCCACTTTTTTGAAGGGCACTGATACATTTCCGTAAAAATCTTTCTCCGGCTCTCCTTCAAACAGGCCACTTCGGATAAAACGCTTTACCAATCGATCTTCTAAAGAATGATAGGAGATCAAGCTTATTCTGCCGTCCACATCCAATAACTCGCTTGTTTGTTCCAAAAACTCTTTCAACACTTCTAATTCTTGATTCACTTCTATACGTATTGCCTGATATATTTGAGCTAATACTTTATGCTCTCTATGTTGTGGCAAAAAAGGCGCTAACACCTCTTTTAACTGTACACTTGTTTTTATAGGAGCTTCTCCTCGTGCTCCAACAATAGCTCTTGCCAATTTTGGAGCGTTTCTCAATTCTCCGTATAATAAAAACATCGTGCGTAATGCTTGTTCATCATATTCATTAATTACGTGATAGGCGGATAATGCACCTTTCTGATTCATGCGCATATCCAAATCTGCTTCGAATCGCGTGGAGAATCCTCGTTCTGCCACATCAAATTGATGAGAAGAAACGCCAAAATCTCCAAGGATACCATCTACTTTTCGGATGCCATGGAATCGCAAAAAGCGTTTGATATACCTGAAATTTTCATTAATCAATACAAATCGCTCGTCATCTATCACATTTAGCATGGCATCCTGATCTTGATCAAAAGCATACAACTTTCCTTCTGGTCCTAATCGTTTCAATATTTCTTTAGAGTGTCCTCCCCCGCCAAAAGTGACATCTACATAAATGCCATTTTCTTTGATTGCCAAACCATTTACGGTTTCCTCTAGCAATACCGGGTTATGATATTCCGTCTGTTCCATCTTCATCAAATCCCATTACTTCTTCAGCCAAATCTGCAAAATCTACTGTTGCATCATCGATCGCTTGTTCATATTTTTCTTTATCCCAGATTTCAATAATATTCACTGCAGAAGACAACACCAATTCTTTGGTGATGCCTGCAAAACTGATCAAATCTTTAGGAATCAATAAACGCCCTGAAGCATCTACTTCCACTACTTTTACCCCTGCTGTAAATCGTCTGATGAAATCATTATTCTTTTTCTTAAAGCGATTCAACCTATTAATTTTTGCCATCAATACATTCCACTCCTTCATTGGATACAATTCCAAACAAGGCTGAAAAACAGCACGTTTGAGCACAAAACCCTCGCTAAGTATAGGATCAAGCTGCTTTTTGAATGCCGCAGGCACCATCAAACGCCCTTTAGCGTCAGCTTTACACTCATATGTACCTATTAAATGACTCAAATTTTACGGTAAAACAGGATTAATATTCAAATATATTGAAAAATATACCACTTTTTACCACAATATACCACTTTGTTGATAAATTATACCATTTGTTAACTCTTAACCATTTATCCGAACCCGTTTCGCAAGAAAAACTACTTCTTAAAAAAACAGGAATTTTATCAAAAAATATTCATCAAATTAGCGACAACCACCTCGCACATAACAGGAAAAAAATCTATGTAAAAACCGACGATAAAAAAGAAGCATGGGAGAAGTCAAAAAAATTCAGAAAACTATAACTGAAAATGCTATATTTGCGTCAGAACGAATACATCGAGTCATCTAAACGCATTAATGAAGCACAACTTAAAAGAAGAAGGTAAGTTCAAATATCTAGAAGTAGGCGAAGGAACACCTATCGTCATACTACATGGTTTGATGGGTGGATTGAGCAACTTTGATGGAGTCGTATCGTATTTCCCCGAACATGGATACAAAGTACTGATCCCCGAATTACCGCTATACTCCATGCCGCTTATCAAAACAAGTGTTGGGACTTTTGCTAAATACCTCAAAGATTTTATTAATCATCTTGGCTACAAAGAACAGGAAGTAATTCTCTTAGGAAATTCGCTTGGAGGGCACATTGGTCTTTTGTGCACTAAAATGTTTCCTAAAAAAGTACGAGCACTTGTTATCACAGGAAGTTCTGGACTTTACGAAAGTGCCATGGGTGAAAGCTATCCTAAACGCGGTGATTACGAATACATTAAAAGTAAAGCAGAAATGGTCTTTTATGACCCTGCAGTTGCTACCAAAGAGATCGTTGATGAAGTATATGCTACAGTAAATGACCGTAACAAATTATTACGAACATTAGCTATCGCCAAGAGTGCTATACGTCATAATATGGCAAAGGATTTACCAAATATGCCTAATCCGACCTGTATCATTTGGGGTCGTGATGATACTGTGACTCCTCCAGAAGTTGCAGAAGATTTCAATAAGCTCCTTCCAGATTCTGATCTCTATTGGATTGATAAATGTGGACATGCTGCTATGATGGAACACCCAGATGAGTTTAATGAAGTACTACACGGCTGGTTCAAAAAACGAAACATCTAAAAAATAGTATCTATGAAAATTAGCAGCGCTGAATTTGTCATAAGTAACAGCGATGTTGCCAAGTGCCCTAAAGATTCTTTACCAGAATATGCTTTTATAGGTCGTTCTAATGTGGGCAAGTCGTCGCTAATTAATATGCTTACTAGTCGTAAGAGCTTGGCAAAAACTTCGGGACGGCCAGGAAAAACTCAGCTAATCAACCATTTTATCATTAATAAAAAATGGTTTCTTGTCGATTTACCAGGCTATGGATATGCACGCGTATCCAAGAGTAGTAAAAAAGTTTTTCAAAAATTTATTACCGAATATTTTAGCAAAAGAAAACAGCTAGTTTCTGCTTTTGTATTGGTAGATTGTCGCCATGATCCGCAAAAAATTGATTTAGAATTCATGGAATGGATGGGCATGAATAACATCCCATTTTCTATCATATTTACTAAGGCGGACAAACTTTCTAAAACCAAATTTGAGCCGCAAATTGAAGCATACAAAGCTAAAATGCTGGAGTATTGGGAGGAAATGCCCAATTATTTCATTACCTCTTCTACCTCTGGAATGGGCAAAGAAGAGATTCTAAATTATATCTCCGAGATTAACTCGCAGCTTTAATTGATTTAGGCAATTTTTTTTTGAGTTGTTCCTGAAGAAAATTAATTAAATCTTCTGTTTTTTTAAATCCTCGTAATTCTTTTGTCGTGATCAAAGGTTGATATTTTCCATCACTATGTTGAAGAATTATTGGAAAAGAAAATAGTTCATTTTTGACCCCATGTAATTTCAAAAACTGGTCTTTATACAAAAAAACCATTCTGCTAGCTGATTGCTTTCTAAAAGTAGTCCAAAGCTCTTTTTCTTTCAACACGCCATGTGTTAGTTTACACAAACCACAGGCATAGGTTTCTGGACTAACCACCTTATGAACAGCATCAAAAAGCTTACTCCAAGGGTTAGAATTTGCATTATATACAAACAAAAGAGTATTGGTCAAAACTGAATTTTTAAAGTTGTGTATTATTAAAAAAAGCTGCCCGGAGGGTGATGGGCAGCTTTTCGTAATTATTACTAGCTTATTACGCTATTTATCGAACCGTAAACATCTTAGTTGTTACAGCACCTTGCGCGCTTTCTATTCTTAAGAAATAGTTCCCACCTTGCAAAGCACTTACATCAATAGCTGCATTACTACTAGTTCTCTCCTGTTGTTCAGCAACTTTCTGTCCGAGTAAATTATAAACTTCTAAGGTGATATTTCCAGAAGCATTTGCTCCTAGATTTACTTGTAATGTTGCACTTGCAGGCACTGGGAAAATTGTTGCTGCTAGTCCTGTGTTGAAATCTTCTGTACTTAATGTATCGCAATCACTCCCTGTAAGTCTTGTCACAGCGATAGGATTTGAAAGACTGAAACAACCGGATAACTGAGAAGTATTGGTCACACCATCTAAGAAATTTTGCTCTTGGTATCTTATGTACCAGATATTACAAACTCCCGCAGGAGCTGTCTCTAAGCTGAAAGGCCCTGAACCTGGTGTGCCTAAAACGTCTCCAGTAGCGTCATCTGTAATTAACCAACCAGAAAATGAACCACTTAACATCGACTCATCAACAAATTCTACTTCAATTAAATCATCTACACCCTCTTGCGTACATATAGTTGTTTCAGTTTCTGTAGTACCTGCTATTTGAATCATACCTGCATTAACTCCTTCTCTGTTTACCGTAATTGAGTTGGAAAGATCGAAATCACCAGTTAAATCCATTGTATTTGCACCTTCTGCAGCACCACCTAGTTCACCATTATAACTTAAATGCCAGACTAGACAAATACCTCCACCTGCTATATCAAAATCAACTGCAGAGAAAGTTGGAGGAAGTCCCAAAATTGTTCCTGATTCATCCGTAATAACCCACTGCGATACTTGTCCAACATTACCTGTTAGCATAATTCCATCCTCTGGAATAGTATCGGCAATACCGTCTCCGACACATGAAAACTCAAAGGGGCCTCCTGTAATTTGCCCACCTTCTACTGCAGAAGTACGGGTTACTG
>CAZYRG010000035.1:1358-20451 GCA_964650425.1 uncultured Flavobacteriaceae bacterium | reverse complement strand
TCAAATTTTTAGCAACAGTCGTATCCAGCCAATCTGGATATATTTTGGCAATTGCCGCGTAGGTGTACACAATCCAAACTTGAAAAATAAATACCCAAGAACACCATCTGGGCATTTGAATGCTATACAAAGAGCGGTCTCGCTTCACATCCAAAGAAGCATAGGTGTTTGCTGGCAAAAAACACATGATAATGCACAACAATAGTAATAAATAGTAATGATTGTTATAGGAGGTCTTTTGCATAAAATACACTCCCGCCCACATAATGGTAAATGCAATCATACTATAGCGATAGCGATACCCAAGCATTACTAATAGTCCAAAAACTCCCATGACCAAATAATAGTAATACATCCCATCACCTGGCAAAGGTTGTAAAAAATCAAATCCGATAAAATTAAAGGTAAACTGTGGCTCTATGAGCGTCCTTTTAATCCAACCCGTAAAGATGGAGCCAATAGCTTCTGCTGCAATCAGGAAACCAAACACGATCCTGAAAACAATCAATGAACTGTTATCTATTTGAGTGAACAGCCATCGCTGTATCATAGCATAGAGTTTATAAAATCACGTGCATAATCTTCATCCTCTTGCATAGCAGCTTTGAGCTCATGCACGGAGGCAAAGGTTTTCTCATCTCGGATACGATCTAACAATTCTACCTGAATGCATTTATCATACAGGTTCAAAGAAACATCAAAAAAATGTGTTTCTATGGTTTGTTCTGTTCCACCTACAGTAGGGTTTATCCCAATATTCATCATACCAAATAGAGTGGTATTGTCTATTTGCGCTTGTACGATATACACGCCATTTTTAGGAATGAGTTTATAAGATTCTTCGATATGCATATTTGCTGTAGGGTAATTCAAAGTTCTGCCCAATTCTTTCCCTTTGACCACCATTCCCGTCAACATAAAATTATACCCTAAATAGGTGTTGGCTAATTTTACATTACCTGCATCTAATGCCTTTCGAATTTTGGTGGAACTTACCGCAACATCTTCAATATCTTGTTTTGAAATTTCTTCAATTGTAAAATTATGACGCATCCCATAGGTGGCCAAATCGGCAATACTCGCATTGCGATTGCGCCCAAAACGATGATCATATCCTATAATGACATGACCAACATTTAAATCTTTGACCAATAATTCTTCTACATATTCTTGTGCCGTGAGTCTAGAAAAATCTCTTGTAAAAGGATGTACGACCAAATGCTCAATACCTGACCGTTCTAATATTTGAATTCGTTCCTTTATCGTATTAATCAATTTGATATCCGTATCTTTTTGCAACACCATTCTTGGATGTGGGAAGAAAGTCAATAGTACAGATTCTAACTGCGTATTATTCGCCATAGCAACGAGACGTTCTATAATCTTTTGATGACCAATATGAACTCCATCAAAAGTTCCTATGGTGACCACAGACCGAATATCATTCTGGTAGGTGTTGGCGTTATCGTATCTTTTCAAGATAATGGTGGTTTATACACTTATAGGGTATAAAAGTAATAATTTGTTTGCTATTCAACCCTTTTATTCTTCTTAAAGATCGTTAAAGCTTCTTTACGTAATTGCCACAATTATCAATTCCGTAATGAAAGTATCATAAGATCGCTGATTTTAAAAAAAACCGCATCTTAACAACTGAAAATGAGTCAGATTATAAAATCTAAGTTTCTTCATATTATGTCTGCTTTTTTCATCGTAAATTGCTTGCGCTAAAATCATAGCGCTACATTTTAAAATAAAAATTCACGCATTGTTCCTTTTATCTTAATATTCATAGCGATTTTGGTCTCATAACTTAGAAAATATGTTATTACGAAGAAACAGAAGATTACGAACCACAGAAGCTACCAGAGCTTTAGTTCGAGAACATACGATTACTCCAAATGATTTTTTAGTACCACTTTTTGTCGTAGAGGGAAAGGGTGTTAAAGAAGAAATTCCTTCGATGCCCAATTATTATCGTTTTAGTTTGGATTTGCTTACCCAAGAAGTCAAAACGTTATGGAGTATGGGACTCAAAGCGGTATTACTTTTTGTTAAAGTTCCTGATGAACTGAAAGACAACAAAGGCACCGAAGCATTGAATGCAGAGGGACTCATGCAACGTGCTATCAAAACCGTCAAAGAGGCGGCTCCCGATATGCTTGTGATGACAGATGTGGCATTAGACCCCTATTCTTCTTATGGTCACGATGGCATTGTAGAAGATGGCTATATCATAAATGATGAAACTGCTGAAGTGTTGGCAAAAATGTCGTTATCACATGCACAAGCAGGCGCCGATTTTGTAGCGCCGAGTGATATGATGGATGGTAGAATTCTAGCAATTAGAACCCTTTTGGAAAAAGAAAATTATAAAAATACGGGTATCATGAGCTATAGCGCCAAATACGCCTCTGCATTTTATGGTCCTTTTCGAGACGCTTTGGATTCTGCACCAGGATTTGGAGACAAAAAAACCTATCAAATGGATTTTGCCAATCGTGATGAAGCGGTCAAAGAAACGCTAATGGACGTAGAAGAAGGTGCGGATATCGTCATGGTAAAGCCAGGTCTTTGCTATTTGGATATTGTTCGTGACATCCGAGATGTTGTAGATGTTCCTGTGGCGGTCTATCAAGTAAGTGGAGAGTACGCTATGCTCAAAGCTGCTGCCGAAAAAGGTTGGCTAGATCATGATGCGGTGATGTTAGAACAACTGATAGCGATCAAAAGAGCTGGGGCGCATATTATCGCTAGTTATTTTGCCAAAGATGTGGTGAAACTAATAAATTAGCACGCAGTCACAATAAACAGTTCATAGTTTCTAACGGTATATGTTAACAGAAATCTGAAAAATAATGAAATATACGGCACTCCTTCTAACAATAGTATTCCTACTAAGTTGTCAATCTAAAAAGAAAGAACCGCAAGTAATTACCGTTCCTTCAGGTAAAAAAACCGAAAAACTTACAGGTTTTGCTTTGGGAAAACAACTTTTTAATGGGAAAGGGAAGTGTAAAAGTTGTCATCAAACCAAAATGAATTCGGTAGGACCAAGTGTAGTTTCCATTGCTGAAATTTATAAAAAAGAAAACGGCGATATTGTACAATTTCTAAAACAAGAAGCTGACCCCATAGTAAAACCAGAAACTTACGCTGTGATGAAAACGAATTTTGCCTTACTCAAAACCTTTACAGACGAAGAATTAAAAGCACTTGAACAATACATGATGAATATCGCGCAATAATTTTTTTGTATTTTTCTAAACCTTGAAAATTGTTACAGAATCATATGCAAAACGTAATGTCAACAACATAACTTTATAGGGCATCCAGACAACTCCTTAAATAACAAATAACCAGCTGATATTGTTGAAATCATAATTAAAATAGTATACCTTAGTACCCTAAAATTACTCTAACTATGGCCTTATTAATTATCTACGGCGTTGTATCCATTTTTTTCTCGTTTTTATGCTCCATTCTTGAAGCCGTGTTGCTTAGTATTACACCCACATTTCTTAATGTAAAAAAGAAAGAAGGAAAAGGGTATGCTGAAAAGCTAGAAAAACTCAAGAAAGATGTGGATCGACCATTGATCGCAATTTTAACACTTAATACCATTGCGCACACTGTGGGTGCAATTTTGGTTGGTGTACAGGCCAAAGTAGCATATGCCGAATTATATGGATCTGAAACCAAAACTATTTTTGGGATTTCTGTTACCGAAGATTTGATGGTTGGAGTCGTTTCTTCTATTATGACCATTTTGATCTTGGTCGCTTCGGAGATTATTCCTAAAACCATTGGCGCTACCTATTGGAAACAACTGTCTAATTTTACTGCAAAAGCGCTGAATATTTTAATATTTCCGCTCAAATGGACGGGTATCTTATGGATACTACAGTTAACAACGAAACTCATTGGAGGCAAAGGTCATCATGGATCGGTACTAAGTAGAGAAGATTTTACGGCAATGGCAGATATTGCGCAAGAGGAAGGCGTTTTCAAAGAGTCAGAATCCAAAGTGATCAAAAACTTACTCAATTTTAAGGCTATTTTAACCAAAGATATAATGACGCCTCGCAGTGTCATGAAACTAGCATCAGAAGAACAGAACATTGTGGCGTTTTTTGAAGCGAATAAAAATTTGCGTTTTTCAAGAATCCCTGTTTATAAAGATAATCCCGATAATATCACAGGATATGTCCTCAAAGATGAGATCTATAAGGATGTAGCAGAAGATAAAAGCGAAAGAACTCTTGAGGATCTTAAACGAAAAATATTAGTTGTAGAACGCAATGTAGCGGTACCAGATTTATTTGAAAAATTGGTGGAACAAAAAGAGCATATGGCTTTGGTCGTTGATCAATACGGATCTGTAAGTGGGATCGTAAGTATGGAAGATGTAATCGAAACCTTATTAGGAATGGAAATTATGGATGAAAGTGACACCTATTCCAATATGCAAGAACTAGCGCGTAAAAATTGGGAAAAGCGTGCACAACGTATGGGGATTTTAGAAGATAAAAAAGAAGAATGACACAAGAAACGATCACCGTTAATACACCATTAGGAGTTGCGCTAATAACAGGAAATGACAAAGGAATTTCAAAGGTTTCTATTTCCAAAACTTCCGATGTTGAACTTTCTAATAGTGATACTATCCCCAAACACTTCCAAGAAACAGTGTCGCAATTAGATTCGTATTTTGAAGGTAAAAGAGCCTCTTTTGATCTTCAAATTACACCGGAGGGTACCGACTTTCAGCAAAAAGTTTGGAAAGAACTAACCAAAATTCCTTTCGGAGAAACGCGTTCTTACATGGATATTGCTAAAAAATTGGGAAACCCTAAAGCCATAAGAGCTGTAGCAGCTGCCAATGGCAAAAACCCGCTATGGATTATCATCCCGTGTCACAGAGTGATCGGAAGTGATGGTTCCCTAACCGGATACGCTGGTGGGCTATGGCGAAAAAAATGGCTTTTGGAACATGAAAGCCCTGTAAAACAGCAATCGTTGTTTTGATAATTCGTCCCGTTTGACCTACAAGATTTTAGAAACCTTATAGGTGTTCGTTTATTCGTTCATAAAACCTACAAGGTCAGAAAAAAGACCTTGCAGGTTACATTTTTTTCCTACTTTAGGCACATCAAAAACCACAAACAGCTATGAAAATCTTAAAATGGATTCTCCGCCTTCTAAAAAAACTACTGATAGGACTTGTTGGGCTTATTCTATTAGCCATCATCTTATTATACATATTTGATTACGAGTACATACTCAAAGGAGTTCGTGTAGTATATTTCACAGGACACACCACGGCTTATATTGATGACTTTCCGCATTTTGACACGCATACCATCGAGGCAGGAACGCACAAACCCATCCCAAAACATAAAGGATATAATAGTGTAAAAAGTACCGAAACTTTAAGTCAAACCAATGAAAAATTAGGAACCGTAGCCTTTCTTATTATCAAAAATGATAGCATCTGGTACGAAAACTATGCTGATGGATATGGGTTAGAATCAAAAACGAATTCATTTTCTATGGCCAAAAGCATTGTGACGCTTATGCTAGGAAAAGCCATTGAAGATGGTCATATCAAAAGCCTAGAGCAGCCTGTTAGTGATTTTTTACCAAAATTCACTGAAGGAAAAGCTAGCAAATTGACCGTAGGAGATCTCTCATCTATGGCATCAGGGCTCAATTGGAATGAGCACTATAGCAGCCCTTTTTCCATAACAGCACGTTCCTATTATCATGACAATATACGCGATCTTATGCTGGGCTTAGAAGTTATAGAAGAACCAGGGCAAGCCTTTGATTATAAAAGTGGTGCTACAGAACTTCTTGCTATGGCGATCGAAAAAGCAACGGGCACTACCTTATCCAAATACCTGAGTCAAAGTTTCTGGAAACCTCTGGGAATGGCAAGTGATGGCATCTGGCAAGTAGATAGCGAAGAGAGTGGTTTGGAAAAAGCGTATTGCTGTATCGGCAGTAACGCTAGAGACTTTGCACGTTTTGGTTTATTGGTTAATCACCAAGGAAGGTTTCAGGGACAACAGATCTTAGCGCCCTCTTTTATCAACAAAATTACTACGGCTCGTTTTTCCGAAAGCCCGCAATATGGATATGGCTATTGGCTTTCGGATTATAAAGGAAAAAAAATAAAATATATGCGAGGAATCCTTGGACAATATACCGTCTCGATTCCGGAAGACAACCTGGTTATTGTTCGCTTAGGGCATCAACGCGGTAGCCCGATAGAAGACAATCCTCATTTTGATGACTTTTTTACCTACATCGATGAGAGTTATAAAATGTTGGGGCAATGATAGACAAAATTAGTCTAGAACATGTGTTATTTCTGGATATCGAAACAGTGCCAGAATTTGAAAATTTTGATACTTTGTCCGATGAGGCAAAATATCTTTGGGAACAGAAAACCAAATACCAACGCAAAGAAGAGTTTTCTGCAGAGGAGTTCTATGACCGCGCAGGTATTTGGGCAGAATTTGGAAAAATTGTCTGTATTTCTGTGGGATATTTTACTTTCAAAGGAGAAAACAGAATGTTTCGGACGACTTCTTTTCATGGTGAAGAAAAACAATTGCTGCTAGATTTTAAGAACTTATTAGAAACCCATTTTAATCGACCGCATCATTTGTTATGTGCCCATAATGGAAAAGAATTTGACTTTCCTTATATCGCTCGGCGAATGATTATTCGGGGGGTAGAAATCCCCTTCAAGCTGAATCTTTTTGGCAAAAAACCTTGGGAAGTTCCGCATCTAGATACCTTGGAGTTATGGAAATTTGGAGATTACAAGCATTATACTTCACTTAAGTTATTAACGCACATACTCGGAATTCCATCCCCAAAAGATGATATTGATGGGAGTCAAGTTAGAGATGTTTTTTACCAAGAAAACGACATCGACCGTATTATTATTTATTGTGAAAAAGATACCGTTGCGGTGGCGCAGATATTTCTAAGATTGCGGAATGACACCTTGCTTGATTCTTCAGAAATCATATCGGTATAAAGTATCCTCCAAACATGAAAAATAGGCTCATTATTCTATCAGACTTATGGGGAAAAGAAAAATCCAAGTGGATTAGTCATTATCTGGAACAATTACAACATGATTTTACGATTCAGTATTATGATTGTTGTTCACTTGGACATATTGATAAGTCGGACTACACCCAAGAAAATTTACACACTCAATTTGTAAATGGCGGAATCGAACGAGCAGTTCAAAATTTAATTCAATTAGAAACGGATAAAACAGATATTCTTGCTTTTAGTATTGGAGGAGCTATAGCTTGGAAGTATGGAGTCGAAACAGGAAATATCAATACATTGTATAGTATTTCGGCTACACGACTTCGTCATGAAAGTCGTAAACCTTATGGTAAAATTATGCTTTTTTATGGAGACCAAGATTATTATGCCCCTGATAAAAATTGGTTTTATACTATGAATATTAAACCCCAGATTTTAAAAAACAAAAAACACGAAGTATACACTGAAAAGCAATTTTCAAAACTATTTTGCAAGGAAATAATAACCCAGAAACCTTATTAATCGCCCTTCTTATCTTTTCTCACAAACTAAAAAATGAGTACTATTTCCACACTTTTTAGGTAATTCCTACACAAATCCACAGTTCCCATACAGACTTTCCAAATTTATTTAATTAACAATGGTTTGATTTTCAGAAATTTGTGGTATTATTTTTGTTTTATTACATTTTGGAATAATTATTACTTATATCTTTGTGTAAGTAATTATAAAAATCAGTGTTATGAAGAAGGTATTTTACATACTACAGATTACATTACTTACAATGGTAATGCAGACAGTACAAGCTCAGGAACAAATCGCTGAGCCCTTGAAAGAAACAAAGCAGGTAGATGCAGCTCTTGCAGAGAAAATCAAAAAAGAAGTTGCGTCGGCCAAAAAGTTTTCAGGTTCGGAATTAGCGAAAGTACCTTCCGATGTTGTTAAAGCTTTTGAAAAAAAATATGATGGCGCAACAATCAATGAAGTTGTTGTATCATCGTCAGGAGTTTATAAAGTAAAGGCACTTAAGGGAAATGAGAAAGTAATAGCTTACTTTCATAAAAATGGAAAAGAGCTGATCACATTATCAGAAAATGATAATTCATCAGAAAAGTAATTGAAACTAATTAACTATCAACTATAGCGACCTACTCCTTCGGGAGTAGTTAGCACAACACAAGATTTATTGACAACTTTAAATTGGTTAGGAAGTAAGTTGTTTTAGAAAGAGATCTCTTTTCCCCGAGATCTCTTTTTTCGTATAAAAAAGTGACGTATTAATATTAACGCCTGTATACTTTTACCCAATCTACTTCCATAGTACCAGTCTTTGCAAAATCTTTGCTATTAGCACCATTAAAAAAACCACCACCAACAGCTAGATTTAAGACTATTTTGTGTTCTTGACCGAAAAAATGATCTACATGGTTTTTATTATCCGCTTTATAGACATGAAGTATTTTATCATCTAGTTTAACAATAAGTCGCTTTTGCTCCCAAATCAATTCGTAGATATGGAAGTCTGCCGTCAAATCTTCCTTTAAGTTATGTTTGGCATGTGTCTCTTCGTCTATTGTGATTGATTTACCGGCTGTAGGTCCATAAAAAACATTCGATTGGAATTTTTTAGGCTCATTACCACGTCCTTCCAGAATATCAATCTCTCCTTTGGTAGGCCATGGATCTCCGTAAGACCAAAAAGCTGGCCACATTCCAGCACCCGAAGGCAATTTAATTCTAGCCATAAATCGATATGATTGCTCACCTTTTTTTGCAGAAGGGGCAAATAATTTTTTGGTCTCAATACGTCCAGAAACATACTCAAATTTTTTAGGCTTAGTATCAAAAGGTGTCGTATCACCTTTAACCTTTTTACGCTTTGCATTGATGACCAAAATTCCATTTTCGAGTTTTAGATTCTCGGGCTTATACAATTGAATCTCGTTGTTAAAAGCACCGCCTTCCCAGATATTCCACTGATCAAGATTCGTATCAAAATTATCTTCCCAAATCAGCTCCCAAGGTGGAGGAGTCGTTGAACTATCTACTGGATTTGAGCAAACTGCTTTAGCATATAAATTCCCATGGCAGCATAAGAACAAGGCCGTACAACCTAATAGTAATTTTTTAATCATAGCGGGTTTTATTAAAAGTTTTAGACGTTTTTAAAACAGAAAGCTAACAGAGGGATTAATTTATATAAGAAGATCCCTTCTTTAGTCATTTAACTTTAATACAGCCATAAAAGCTTCTTGCGGAATCTCCACATTTCCAATCTGGCGCATTTTTTTCTTTCCTTTTTTCTGTTTTTCCAACAGCTTTCGCTTACGCGAAATATCACCACCATAACATTTGGCGGTTACATCTTTTCGAAGTGCTTTGACCGTTTCTCTAGAAATGATTTTGGCACCAATAGCAGCTTGTATCGGAATATCAAATTGCTGTCTTGGTATTAGCTGTCGTAGTTTTTCGCACATCTTCTTCCCGATATCATAGGCATTATCTTGGTGCAATAATGCCGAAAGTGCATCTACCGTATTCCCATTCAATAAAACATCTACCTTTACGAGTTTAGAAGACTTTAATCCAATCGGAGAATAATCAAAAGAGGCATAGCCTTTAGAAACCGTTTTGAGACGATCATAAAAATCAAAAACAATCTCTGCCAGAGGCATATCAAAAGTTAACTCTACACGCTCTGGTGTGAGATAGGTTTGGTTGGTGATCTGTCCGCGTTTCTCAATACACAAGGACATTACAGAACCAACAAAATCAGCCTTGGTAATAATAGCTGCTTTAATATAAGGCTCTTCTACCCTGTTAAGACGTGATGGATCAGGTAAATCAGAAGGATTATTGACTAGAATAATTTCATCAGGATTTTTGTTGGTAAACGCATGGTACGATACATTGGGCACCGTAGTAATTACCGTCATATTAAATTCGCGCTCCAAGCGCTCCTGAATAATTTCTAAGTGTAGCATTCCCAAAAACCCGCAACGAAACCCAAAACCTAAAGCCGCAGAACTCTCAGGAACAAATACCAAAGAAGCATCGTTAAGCTGTAGCTTCTCCATAGACGCACGCAGATCTTCGTAATCCTCGGTATCTACAGGGTAGATCCCCGCAAAAACCATTGGTTTCACATCCTCAAATCCTTCGATCATTGCCGTAGTCGGTGTTTTTGCATCAGTAATCGTATCTCCTACTTTGACCTCTTTCGCTTCTTTGATCCCAGTGATGAGGTAACCCACATCTCCAGTTTTGATAACCGTTTTTGGCGCTTGTTCTAGCTTCAAAGTTCCAACCTCATCAGCAAAATAATTACTGCCCGTGGCCATAAATTTGATTTGCTGTCCTTTTTTGATTGTTCCGTCGATGACCCTAAAATAGGTTTCCACACCACGAAAAGGATTATATACCGAGTCAAAAATCAATGCTCTTAATTCCGCATCTGGATCTCCTTTTGGAGCTGGTACGCGTTCTATAATCGCACTAAGAATTTCTTCAATACCGATACCCGTTTTGGCACTAGCTGGAATCACCTCCTCGGCATCACATCCTAGTAGATCAACAATATCATCCGTAACCTCTTCAGGATTTGCGCTTGGTAAATCAATTTTATTCAGTACTGGAATAATTTCCAGGTCATTTTCTAAAGCTAAATATAAATTGGAAATCGTTTGTGCCTGGATACTTTGTGCAGCATCAACAATCAATAAGGCACCCTCACAAGCGGCGATAGAACGTGACACTTCATAAGAAAAATCTACGTGGCCCGGAGTATCAATCAAATTGAGAATATAATCTTCTCCTTCATAAGTATATTCCATCTGGATCGCATGACTTTTGATCGTGATTCCACGTTCGCGTTCCAGATCCATATTATCCAGCAATTGTGCTTTGGATTCGCGCTCAGTTACCGCTCCAGTATACCCTAAGAGGCGATCTGCAAGGGTACTTTTACCGTGATCAATATGTGCAATTATGCAAAAATTCCGAATATTCTTCATCTACAATTTTTTTATTTGGCGGGCTGAATCGGGCTATCCTCTATATCTTTTTTGTTGTCAGATCGTATATTCGTGTTAGCGAATGTATCGCGTTCGAAAACAAAAAAGGATGTCGCTGCTATCCCTGCCCGTAACTTGTAACAATATTCCAGTGTTACAGCCCTGCAAATATAATTGATTTTACAAGCTTTTGGTCTAGTTAATTTGTATTTGTAGCTTGAAACCGATATCGAACACCAATTGTTTTAACATCGTCTATAGAACTGCAGTAGTAATATCTTGTAAATTAGCAACCAACTACAATGAAAAATCCATTAAAAAACATAGGGCCGGGATCTTTAGTCGCTGCAGCTTTTATTGGGCCAGGCACCATCACAGTATGCACATTAGCCGGCGTACAATATCAATTTATGATGCTTTGGGCGCTACTATTGTCGATTATAGCCACTATTATATTACAGGAGATGGCCGCCAGATTAGGGCTTGTTTCTGGAATGGGATTAGCAGCTATGGTAAAAAATCAAATCCCCTCCAGACCATTCCGATTTTCAGCAATTTTTTTAATATTGTCTGCTATTCTGATAGGGAACGCCGCTTATGAAGCTGGAAATATTAGCGGCGGTGCTATGGGATTGCTACCATTCTTCGACGAGTTGCCTTCCAGTTATTTGAGTTTTGGTATTGGTGGTATTGCTTTCATTCTATTATACCTAGGTAATTATAAATATATAGAACGATTTCTTATCCTTTTGGTGCTCCTGATGAGTGGTTCATTTTTGATCACCGCAATGATGACCGCTCCTAATATCACCCTTATACTAAAAGGGCTCTTTATTCCCAAAGTTCCCGAAGGCGGTTGGCTCACAATTATTGCTTTAGTTGGTACAACTATCGTCCCATATAATTTGTTTTTACATGCTTCGTTAGTAAAAGAAAAATGGACGGATAAAAAACAGTTGAAAAAAGTACGAATCGACACCTATAGTTCAATACTAATTGGCGGACTCGTATCAATAGCCATTGTTATTTGCGCGGCAGCAATACAACAAGGCCAAGTGACCAATGCCCTTGACCTTGCCAAAGGTCTAGAGCCACTTTATGGCAGTTTTTCCAAATATTTCTTGAGTTTGGGATTATTTGCAGCCGGTATTAGCTCAGCAATTACTGCTCCACTAGCAGCAGCCTATGTGGCAAGAGAATGTTTTGGTTGGGAAAAAAACCTGAAATCACCTAAATTTAGAATCGTCTGGATGATCATCCTTATTCTAGGAGTTATGGTCTCTACTACTGGATGGAAACCTATAGAAATTATAAAATTTGCCCAAATCACCAATGCTTTACTACTTCCAGTTATTGCAACCTTCTTAGTGTGGAGTGCTAACAAGTCCAGAATATTGGGAGTCCATAATAATACTTTAGTTCAAAATGTATTAGGAATGTTGATTATCCTTCTTACGTTACTTCTTGGAATTAGAGGTTTGGATAAGGTTTTTGGGTTTTTATAATTTCCCTTATCAAACCGATCTATGAAGAATTCGTATTTTTGCCATTAAAATGAGGCTATCCTTTTAAGAAAAAGAAAAACGTGGCAAAAATAGGCAACATAGATATAGGAGATTTTCCATTGCTTTTAGCACCCATGGAAGATGTCAGTGACCCTCCATTCCGAGCATTGTGCAAAGAACAAGGTGCAGATGTAGTGTATACAGAGTTCATTTCCTCAGAGGGACTGATTAGAGATGCTGCCAAGAGTGTCATGAAACTGGATATCTACGAAAAAGAACGTCCCGTTGGGATTCAGATTTTTGGAGCTAATCTCGATTCTATGCTCCGTTCTATTGAAATTGTAGAAGCTTCTAAACCCGATATCATTGATATTAATTTTGGTTGTCCTGTCAAGAAGGTGGTCAGCAAAGGTGCGGGGGCAGGTATTCTCAAGGATATCGATCTCATGGTCTCATTGACCAAAGCCATGGTGGAGCATACACACTTACCTGTTACCGTAAAAACCCGTTTGGGATGGGATCACAACACGATAAAAATTGTCGAAGTAGCCGAACGCATACAAGATGTAGGAGCAAAAGCTATTGCCATCCACGGTCGTACCAGAGCGCAGATGTATAAAGGCGATGCCGATTGGAAACCCATTGCCGAAGTCAAAAACAATCCGCGCATGCATATTCCAGTGTTTGGAAATGGTGATGTAAACAGTCCAGAACGTGCCATGGAGATGCGAGATGACTATGGGTTGGATGGCGCTATGATTGGACGTGCTAGTATTGGATACCCATGGTTTTTTAGAGAAGTGAAACATTATTTTGCTACGGGAACACATTTGGCACCACCGACCATGCAAGAACGTGTAGAAGCTGCTAGGCGTCATCTACAAATGTCCATCGATTGGAAAGGCGAAGTCTTAGGTGTTTTTGAAACCCGCAGGCATTATACCAACTATTTCAAAGGGATTCCACATTTCAAGGAGTACCGAACCAAAATGGTGACAAGTGATGCTTCTGCAGATGTGTTTGCGGCATTTGATGAGGTGTTGGATAAGTTCGGGGATTTTGAGTTTAGTCACATATAATTTTCCGAAAGAAAAGGGCTTTTTTAAAAGCCTATTTATTCCCTCATTATAAAGCTAGACAGCTTTTACCAACCGCTTATTAATCCTACTCGATGCCAATAAAGAAGCAATCATCCCAAGGATAAAAATGGTCAGGAAAACAACGACAAAACTTGTTGCTGTTATTTTGGTAGGATAAGGCAGTGATGCCGTAATCATTAATAAATTAAAATGTTGCTGTAAGGCAATAATAACGAACCCTAGAAACAATCCTAACATACCTCCAAAAAAGGTCATCAATACACCCTGTAACAAAAAAATACGGCGAATAGCTCTCAAGGGTGTGCCAAGATTATAGAGTGTAATGATATTTTGCTTTTTATCAATAACCATCATAATAATGGCCCCTACAAGATTAAAGAGTGCAATAATTAATACTAAAGTAAATATCAGATAGACTGCTAGGTTTTCGGTATTCAGCATTTTGTAGAGCGTCTCATTGAGTTGGATACTATTTTTGATAACCACTTGACTTCCAAAAATAGCTTGTACTTTTTGTGTTACCGTATTTTCATCTGCTTGCGGTGTCAATTTTAGCTCAATATGGGTGACGTTGTTTTCATCAATATTTAGTAATTGTCGTGCTAGGCTCAATGTAGAAAATACATACTTTTTGTCCAAATCTTCATTTACATTAAAGATGCCTATCGGGACGACACTTTTTTTATTGAATGCTTTTGACGCGTCTGTTAACTTGACCTGCCCTTTACCTGGTTTTAGCACGGTCATCTGGAGTAGATTTCGCGTATCTCCCACGCCCATACTAAGAGCATTGCTAATTCCAAATCCTGGAACCACATAATAGTCGTTTTCATTGAGCCATGATCCCTGAAAAAGAATACTATCTGGGACGATAATTTTACTGTATTGCGCATCTACACCTTTAATAAAAGCCATGGTATTCTTTTCTCGGTATTCTAAAAATACCCGCTCTTCAATAATTTCGGAATAGTTTACTACCTCCGCTATTTTTTTGAGTTGTTCTTTCTGCTTGTCAGAAAATGTAAAAGTCTTACTACTCGCTGGAAAAATCTTTAAATCTGGATCAAAATAGGAAGAGAATTGTAAGCTAAAATCCTTGAGTCCTGCAAAACCGGACAACACAATGAACAACGACATGGCTCCTATAACAACCCCAGCGGCTGCAATACGAGAAATAATGGTAATTGCATTATTACTCCCTTTAGATAACAAGTATCGCTTGGCGATGTAGAGTGAAAAGTTCAGCGTTATGAGTTTAGCGTTATGGGTTCTAATTCATTTTCAAATTTTACACTAGCTGGATAGCTTGCCGTTGTACTCCCTATGTTGTACGTCGGATTACTTCTTTTTCCTGCGTTCTAGCAAATCTGGGTTTTCGATCGGGTTTTCATCTCCTTTTATAGATTTCTCAATCGTTTCTATATACTCTAAAGAGTCATCAATAAAATATTCCACATCGGGCATTTTGCGTAACTGGTTTTTAGTACGCTGTGCAACCTGATGTTTGATTTGCGATTTTACGGCATTAATTTCTTCCAGAATGCGGGTTGCTTCCTTATGCGGAAAAACACTCATATATACTTTGGATACTGATAAGTCTGTTGTCACTCGTACTTTGGTCACTGAGACCAAAATACCAGAAACTCCAGCTTCTCTAAGCGCCAATTGAATCACATCTGCAATATCACGCTGCAGGACCCCTGCAATTTTCTTTTGTCTATTGGTTTCTTCCATGGGTACAAAAATACACATAAAAATATGGAACCTACTAGTTAAATAAGTATTGTCCTGCACTTATAGCTATATGCAACAACAGGATTGCATTTAAGTTAATTAAGCACGATAGTTTTTTTATCTTTGACCAAACAATTAAACAGCATATTTAGCACTGAGCGATCAACAAATTATACAAGCAATCAGAAACAACGACAATACTGTTTTTGAAAAAATGTTCCGTGAGCATTTCAAAGCATTGACTATTTATGCAAAACGTTATGTTCAGGATTTGGACAGTGCTCAAGATATTACCCAAGAAGTTTTTGTTCGCCTATATGAAAAACGTAGTACCCTAGAAATTCATACTTCCTTAAAAGCCTTTTTGTACACAGCTGTACGGAATCGATGTTTGGATGCGTTACGCAGCAACAAAACCCATCAACTCCATAAAGAACAAATTAAGAGTCAAACAGAAGAAATCACTTCTTTTACAATCGATCAAGATGAGCAACTTATCGAACAAACAGCACTGCAACAAAAACTCTATAATGCGATTAACGAATTGCCTGAGCAAAACCAAAAAATATTTCGACTTAGCCGGCTAGAAGGCAAAACCAACCAAGAAATTGCTGACCAATTACACCTCACCAAAAGAACCGTAGAAACTCATATTAGCAATGCCCTCAAAAAACTTCGCAAAATAATCACACTCATTCTAATTATGATTTACAGCATTTTATAAAATAATTCCATCTTTTTTCATTTTTTCTTACGTGTAGTTCCTTTGTTGTTCGTCATACAATAAACGGAACAAAAAAACGCGTTCAACTTTAAATATTAAAAAATGAAAAAACAAAGAAACCAGATCACTGACCGCTTTCTGATTACCTATTTTTCTGGAAAAATGGATGAATCAGTATCCAATCAATTACAAGAATGGCTTACAGAATCTCAAGATAACTTGAGCTATTATTTGTGGTTACAGCGACTATGGGTTTTTAGAAAATAAACAAGAACAACAATACTTTAAAATTTAAAAACAGATGAAAAAATTAATTAGTACCGCTATAATGATGGTTTTCTTTTTTGCTGCTTGGGCACAAGAAGAACAAACTTTTGAAAAAAACATGAACAAGCACGAATTTAGAATCGATGCCTTAGAACTATTAGCTATTCCTAATATCGATATCCAATATGAATATGCATTAAACAAGTACTCTGGCTTTGGTCTGGCTATGACCTATAGCCTGGACGATAGCTATAGTGAATATCAACATTATTCGATCAACCCTTATTTTAGACAATATTTTTTTAATAAAAAGGATTTTGGTGCCCGAGGTTTTTTTGTAGAAGGCTTGTTGAAGTTTGCAGGAGGGGAAGACTATTGGTCATATGATACGACAGGTTTTGAAATTGATCGAAAAGACTGGTTCAATGTAGGTGCGGGTGTTGTCTTGGGACAAAAATGGGTGAGTGACAATGGGTTTGTCCTTGAGATAAGTGCGGGTGGTGGTCGTTATTTATTAAATAACGATGGGCCGAAAGGATTTTTCAGAGGTGGAATTTCCATAGGATATCGCTTCTTTTAGAAATCAATAAAAACTCTTTTGAACAGGTTTTTTATCGACTATTTCTAACTGGGTTTATACTATAAACTCAAGGCTTGTGCACAAGTTCTGCTGTCTAAACCGAGTTTAATTAGTATTTTTGACAGCAATTCGATAATAATGAGTCCACAGGAAGAAAAAATGATGCCGAAAATTGTACGCTACCTCAACGGGGAAGCTACAGTTGCGGAGCGTCAACAGGTGGATACTTGGATTGCGAGTTCTTCAGAAAACAAAAAGTACTTAGAAGAACTAAAAAGTACCTGGGAACATACGGATAGTATCAAAGATTTTGATGCCATAGATGTCGACCAGCAGTGGAACATGTTTAAAGAAAAAACAGGAATAGAAACAGCAAAAACTCCGGTATTCTCTTTGACAAAACTATGGAAAGTAGCAGCAGCCATTCTAGTGCTCATTGCAGGCACGTGGTATATGAGTCAATCCTTTAATAACCAAATAATACTCATAGCAGAATCAGGACAAGAAAACCGTTTTGAGCTCCCGGACGGTTCTGTTGTATGGCTTAATACGAATAGTGAATTGTCATACAGTAAAGATTTTGGAGGAGAGAAAGGAAAGGTTAGAGCATTAAACTTAGAAGGAGAAGCCTATTTTGAGGTTGCGAAAAATCCTAAAAAACCCTTTGAGGTAACCGTTAATGATACCAAAACCCAAGTTTTGGGCACTTCGTTTAATCTCAGAGAAAATCTAGATACCAAATCAGTGTCTTTAGTATTGGTCACTGGAAAAGTAGCCTTCTCTAATGCAACAACAAAAGAGATCGTACATCCTGGAGAGCAGGTTGAATCTAATGCAGATGGTAGTCTTATCAAAACTAAAACTGTTGGGCAGAATTTCTTAGCCTGGAAAACGGGGGTTCTTGTTTTTGAAAATAGTACTTTGGAAGATGCACTGCAGGATATTGCCGATTTCTATCAGATTCGCGTTGATGCGGTTGAAGAGCAATTAAAGCACTGTACGTTGACCATAAAATTTCAGAAAGAACCTATCGAAGTTGTTTTGGAAACACTAAAAACATTATATAACGTTACCTATAGGAAAGACGCTTCTGGGAATTATCAATTAACGGGAGGTGGATGCTAAAAATTCATACGTAATAAGCACATTAAAATAGCACATGAGTATACGTTTTTTATACTTTTTAGTCGCATTTACTTGTTTCAGTTTTGGAAAAGTACTAGCACAAGATTCTTTACTACAGCAAAAATTTACCTTGGAGGTACGCAATCAGCCGATAAAACAAGTACTCGAATTATTAGAGAAGCAAGGAGGGTTTGCTTTTGGGTACTCCGAAAAAACGATTGATGTTAGCAAAATTGTGACGATTAAGTTGGAGGATAAACCTCTCAAAAATATCCTAAAAACTATTTTTCCACTTAAAAAAAACCAATTTAAACAAGTGGGTGACAAAATCTTGATCTACGAACAGAATCGTGTGGTAAGTAAAAAAGGGCCAAATTATACCCTAAGTGGTTATGTAAAAGAGAAAGGTAGTCAAGAATATCTGTCCCGAGTTTCAATCTCGATTTCGGAATTACAACTTGGTACAATTACGAATGAATATGGTTTCTTTTCCCTAACAATACCTGAGGGGTCATATGAGTTATGGGTCACCTATCTGGGCTATGAACCTCTTGTAGAACAAATCGATTTGTCAAAAGACCTGCAACAAAACTTTGAACTACTTGAGGCCCCAGAAAGCCTCGATGAAGTCATCATAAATACATCAAACGAAACTGATGAGAGCGAAGTGACCCAAATGGGTACTGCCACAATAAATCCAGCAGAAATCAACGATATTCCAGTAATACTAGGAGAAAAAGATGCTATCAAAACCTTTCAGTTACTGCCAGGAATTGCTTCTGGAAATGAAGGCGGTGCGGGGTTTTATGTTCGTGGGGGAACCCCAGATCAAAATCTCATTTTGTTAGACGAGGCACCTGTGTATAACGCCAACCATCTTTTTGGTATTTTCTCCTTGTTTAATGGCGATGCTATACAATCGGCAGAAGTATTCAAAGGAGGGTTTCCTGCCAAATATGGCGGCAGGC
>CAZYRG010000035.1:0-1258 GCA_964650425.1 uncultured Flavobacteriaceae bacterium | reverse complement strand
CCGATAGACCTTTGGGTTACATCAACAAGTCGAATTAAACCACAGTATTCCGAACAAGTTTCTGTTGGTCTAGTCAAAGACCTTTTGAACAAAAACTACACCTTATCTGTAGAGGGATATTACAAAAAAATGCGTGATATTATTTCATATCGTGAAGGAGCAAATTTTGTACAACTGGAATCTAACCAAGATGCTTTTACAAGTTTTAGTGAATTTGGATGGGAACAGAGTATTACGACTGGTCAAGGATGGGCGTATGGCGCAGAGTTTTTGGCACGAAAAAAAACAGGTAAACTTAGGGGTTGGTTAGGGTACACCCTTTCTTGGGCCCAGCGACAATTTGATCAACTAAATAACGGTCAAAAATTCTCCGCAAGATATGATCGAAGACATGATCTCTCTTTTGTCACTACCTATGCGCCAAGCAAAAAAATTACATTATCTGCCAACTGGATCCTGTCATCCGGACTGAACTATACGATCCAAGATAAGCTAACGGTTTCTAATTACGATAACCTCTTTGGGGATTTAAATACGAATACTCCTCCATCACCTATAGAATATGCCAGTGAAAGGAATAATTTGAAAGGAGCAACCTATCATCGATTAGATTTGGGGATTCAATTTCACAAAAAGAAAAAAAAGAATCGTGAGCGTACTTGGGCTTTTTCCATTTATAATGCCTACAATCGCAAAAATGCGGCACTTTATTATCAAACAACAGAAGGATTTAATCCCAATACAGTTAAGTTAAAAAAATTATCTATTCTGCAAATGGTTCCTTCATTTAGCTATACCTGTAAGTTCTGAAAAATTAAGTATTATGAAAAAAATAAACTTTTTTAGTATAATTCTGCTACTGCTAACATGGAGTTGTGAAACTGATGTGGATACCGATGAGGTGTTCAAAAATGATACAAAAATTGCAATTCAAAGTTATATTTCACCATTTAATGAAACGGTAAAAGTTAGAGTCGCTAGGGTTGTTTCTTCTTTTGGTATACCCCCTGAACCGGAAGAATTGATTATTAAAAATGCGGCTGTAACGATGGCAAATAACGATGGTGTTACGGTAAACTTAACGTACAACCAGGAACGATTTAATTATGAAATTCCAGCTACGGAATTTGGTATTCTTCCAGGAGGATCCTATTTCCTAAAGGTAGTTGTAGCGGGAGAAATCTATACGGCCAATTGTACCGTTCCAACAGAAGCAGCACCACTACCAAAGAATTTAGCCACGAATACAGCCAATTTT
>CAZYRG010000034.1:16336-20740 GCA_964650425.1 uncultured Flavobacteriaceae bacterium | reverse complement strand
TTATCGCATTTTCGACCTTCATAACGAAGTTTTAATGCATAATCCAGGTTTAAATTGTTTTATTGAATTGAAGCCATTAACAGATTTATTAAGAACAGAAAATGGTATTTATGTTCCGGCTAATAATTTTGGTCAAATGATGAAAGAAACAAGACTGAATTTAAATTTAGCTTATGGACTTAAGACTTCAGAATTTGGTTTCATATTATCCTTACTTGGAGTTAATAGACTGCTAAGTTGCATAATCAAAAACAAAGAAGACGTAATGCACAATTTTGATTTGAATATAG
Source organism: uncultured Flavobacteriaceae bacterium (assembly GCA_964650425.1). Taxonomy (GTDB): domain Bacteria; phylum Bacteroidota; class Bacteroidia; order Flavobacteriales; family Flavobacteriaceae; genus Aquimarina. The sequence continues at coordinate 20,450 of CAZYRG010000034.1, read as the reverse complement.
CTAACTAACCCTAGCTATTCTCAAGTATTCGTTACACTACTTTTTTTACTTAGGCTCCAAAGACATCACATACTCATAGCTTTCGTTAAGATATACGGCAAGAGCATCTAAATCTGTAAACATCCGCTCGGGAATCAACACATACCCTTTCATGGTAGCTCCGTATGATTTGTAATAGGTCGTATCAAATTCTTTCAGGTATTTTTGCTGTACTTCTTTTGAAAACCGAATTCCGATCTCACCGGCTTTATTAAAAAGTGAAAACATATATCCATTGGCAGATGTGTAGAGCATGTTCTTTCCCTTGAGCTCAAACCGTGGACATTTATCAATTAACGCCTTATAAATTTCTAATTTTTCTTCCAGCATAAATACGTCTTTAAATCGCTACAAATTACTAAAACGAAATTGTTCACCAAAATGTTAAAAAAACAAAAAATCAAATATAAATTGTATTTTGCATACAGAATACAATAAACAATTTATATTTCATATTATGCTTGATAATCTTGACCTGACAAGATCTGTATATCAACAGCTCAAAAAAATGATCCTGAACAAGGAATTAAAACCTGGAGAAAAGGTTCGGCAGGAGAAAATTGCGGAGCAACTTGGTATCAGTAGAACCCCACTGGCCCGCGCTTTGATGATATTAGAGAATGAATTTTTGGTCACCAGTATCCCCAGACGCGGTGTCTATGTACGAGAATTTGACCTCAAGGAAATGATCGATATTTTTGATTGCCGAGAAGCCATTGAAGGAATGGCTGCAAGAATCCTTGCTAACCAAGGAACTGCAGAAGCTGTTCTAGAACTGCGTAACTGTTTTATCAATTATAAAAACATCAAAGATATTGACCCTGTAGATTATGCTAAATCTGATGATGAATTTCACAAGAGTCTTGTCCGACTTACCGACAACGAACCTTTGGATCGCATATATGCTTTTGGAAGTATCCATGAAAAAGTCAAGGATGTCGGACTTGTGCGTCCACCAGCAGAAACCTTATCAGAACATTTTCAGATTATCGATGCTATCGAAGAAGGAGATGCAGACAGTGCAGAGCGACTTATTCGGGAACACATACGCAAATCGAGACAATTATTATTTGATCAATACACTATTAATTTAAAAACCAAATTACGTGACTAATTACAAAATCGCCGTAGTTCCTGGAGACGGGATTGGACATGAAATCGTCCCCGAAGGAATGCGCGTGCTAGAGGCAGTTGCCAAAAAACATCAATTTTCTTTAGAGACAGCAAACTTTGATTGGGGCGCTGGATATTACTTAAAAAACAACGAGTTTTTGCCAAAAGATGGTCTAGAAACACTCAAAAAATATGATGCCGTCTATTTTGGCTCGGTAGGTTTACCAGGTGTGGATGATACGCTTCCTGCCAAAGACTACACTTTCAAAGTACGAACCAGTTTTGACCAATATGTCAATTATAGACCTGTGCGTACCTATCCTGGTGTACAACGTCCATTGCGCTCTGAAAAGCATATTGATTTCGTTATTGTTAGAGAAAATACCGAAGGAGAATTCGTGCAAATAGGTGATCAGTACTTACCGGATTCTGCCAATGGAATGGGAGTAGACACAAGTATTTTTACGAGAAAAGGGATCGAAAGAATTGCGCATTACGCCTTCAAACTGGCAAGAACTCGAAGAAAAAAAGTAACGCATATCACCAAATCTAATACACTTATCAATAGTCTCACCTATTGGGATCGTGTAATCAAAGAAGTGGCCATGGAATATCCTGATGTGGAACACGACCAAATGTATATCGATAACTCTACTGCCAATTTTGTCTTGCGCCCAGAGATTTTTGATGTCGTATTGACGACGAATCTTTTTGGAGACATCCTGAGTGATTTAGGAGGCGCTGTAATGGGTAGTCTTGGACTTGGAGGTAGTGGCAACATCAACCCGGAAAAGGAGTTCCCCTCCATGTTTGAACCGATTCACGGTTCGGCACCAGATATTGCTGGAAAAAATATCGCCAATCCTTATGGACAAATCTGGTCTGGAGCAATTATGTTAGAACACTTGGGGGAAACCACAGCTGCACAAAATATTATGACTGCTATTGACAAAACAACGCAAAGTGGTGTTTTGACAGTGGACCTAGGTGGTACAGCTAGCACTTCGGATATTGCCGATGCAGTGATTGCTAATTTATAAAATAAGAAACATTTTGGTTTATAACTTTGGTAGCGCTATAGACCAAAATGGGCTCAATAACATACACTAACTCATGGAACGAATCGTAGATCTTACGAGAAGCTATACGGATGCTGTTGCTGGATTTCATAAATCGGTGAGCAAAACGTTGAATAAAGACGGGTGGAATGCTACGACTTTGAATATATACTCGCATGCGGGCACACACATGGATGCTCCAACACATTTTGAGGCCAGTACGCAAACGATTGATGAAATTCCTGTTACCAGTTTTATAGGAAAAGCATGGGTTATCGACCTGAGACATATTGGCTACAATGGGTTAATTTCTGCAGAGGATATTACAAGTGGAATTAAAGGGAAGTTTTCCTCGGGCGATAGTCTATTATTATGGACCAATTGGTCTAAAAAACATGGCACTCCTTCATTTAGAGATGAATTACCTCGGATAAGTGATGAAGCTGCACATTGGTGTGTTACGGCGGGAGTAAAAATGCTTGCTGTAGAACCTCCTTCTGTCGCTGATGTTAATAATATGAGAGAAGTTACAGAAATTCATAAAATACTACTCAACCATGTAATTATTATCGAAGGGATCATCAATCTGGAGGCACTAAAAAAACCTTGCGTTGAACTAATTGCACTACCGATCAAGGTTGGCGGTGGTGATGGTGCACCTTGTCGCGTTGTGGCTATAGAAAAATACGGATAAGTATGCAGTTAGAAACTTTACTCGAAAATATTCCGGAAAACGACACCATATCACTTAGAAATGCAAATAAATTGCTTTTTGAAGCTATGGGTTGCACCTGCGTCATTATAGATGATGATCCAACTGGTAATCAAACCGTTTATGACATCCCGTTACTTACTACTTGGGATCAAGCTACACTTGAACATGAGTTTTTACAAAAAACACCAGCATTCTTTTTACTAACCAATTCTAGGAGTCTTACCACAGCTACCGTTGCCAAAATCTATCAAACTATTGGGCAGAACATTGCCGCTGTTGCTGAAAAAACTGGAAGAAATTTCGTTATTATTAGCAGAAGTGATTCTACCTTACGAGGGCATTTTCAGACAGAGTTGACAGCACTTAAAGCTTCATCATTATACAAAAATGAAGCTCCCATCCAAATATTCATTCCGGTCATGTTTGAAGGCGGTCGAGTAACGATAAACAATACGCATTATATTCAAGATGCGTCAAATTTAATCCCTGTAAACGAATCTCCTTTTGCCAAAGACACGGTATTTGGATACCAGCATGCAGATTTGAAAGCTTGGATTCTTGAAAAAACAGCAAACTCGGTTTCTGAAACGGCTATTTTTAACTTTAGCCTAAAAGAAATACGCACTAGTCCAATAGCAGTCTTAGTTGAAAAACTATTGAACTCCAAAAAAGGAAGTTACCTGATCTTTGATGCCATAAACTATCAAGATTTAGACAAAATCACCCACGCTTTATTAACGGCTCAGCAAAAAGGAGCTACCTTTCTGTACCGCACATCAAGCTCTTTTGTGCCTTCATATCTCGGCATTTCTCCTAAAAAATTAGTAGAAAGCACAGACATTTTAACACCAAAAAACACGAATGGCGGATTGGTTATTGTCGGCTCTTATGTCCCTAAATCTTCTTCGCAACTACAGTATCTTCTTGATCGAACAGCTGCAGAAAATCATGTCGAATTAGAAGTAACAAATATATTTGAAGATAAACAAGGTGATTATCTCGCTAGCATTTCAAAAAAAATCAACATAAAAATCAGTTCAGGGCAAACTGTTATTTTATATACTAGCAGAAAATTGCTCACAGGCACGACAGCCGAAGAAAACTTAGCAATCGGCAATATGGTCTCTAACGCACTCATCACCCTAGTTCAGTCACTAGAACACCCACCAAAATTTTTACTAGCTAAAGG
>CAZYRG010000034.1:0-16236 GCA_964650425.1 uncultured Flavobacteriaceae bacterium | reverse complement strand
TCATCACCCTAGTTCAGTCACTAGAACACCCACCAAAATTTTTACTAGCTAAAGGCGGCATTACCTCTCATGATATAGCAATCAAAGGACTTGGAATGCGACGTTCGACCGTAATCGGTCAGTTACTACCAGGAGTACCTCTTTGGAAAATGAGTGACAAAACCAAATTTCCGGACTTGGCCTATATCGTTTTTCCGGGAAACGTCGGTAACGAAAGTGCTGTATACGACGCAATCAACAAACTAACAACCACAACACAAAACGAGCATATCAAAAGTTTAGCACTCAAGAAAAATGAATAATAATGAACACCTATGACCTCTAAAACACTATTCTAACCATATGAAAAACAGATACTACTTTTTTGGCGGATCATTTTTGATCACCTTACTCTTATACATTGATCGTGTTTGTATCTCCTCTGCGAAAGATGCTATTGGTAAAGATTTAGCGCTTTCGGACACCCAAATGGGATGGGTATTAGGGGCCTTTGCACTGGGCTATGCGTTATTTCAAGTTCCTGGGGGCGCATTGGGAGACAAATATGGTGTACGCAAAATACTTACGATAATTATGGTCGCTTGGTCAGCATTTACTGCATTAACTGGGGCAGCGTGGAACTATGTAAGCATGGTGTTTTTTCGATTTGTCTTTGGCGCTGGAGAGGCTGGTGCTTTTCCAAACATTTCGAGAGCCGCATTTTCTTGGGTACCGCTTAGTGAGCGTGGCACATTTCAGGGAATCAACTTTTCTGGATCGCGACTAGGAGCCGCCTTTGCATTACCGCTTGTGGCTTATTTGATTGATGCTTGGGGATGGAGAACGATCTTTTATTTCTTTGGAATTATAGGACTTGTTTGTGCCGCATTTTTCTTTATACTATTTCGTAACAAACCAGAAGATCATCCACGAATCTCTAATCAAGAAAAAGAATACATTCTCAAAAACCGACAATCCGAAAAAGTTAAAGATAGCGCAACATTGGGATTAGGCACTATTTTAAAAAACAAAAATGTACTATTCGCCATGTGCCAATATATTGGAAGTAATTTTATCTTCTTTTTTATGCTCACTTGGCTTTTTCCCTATATCAAGGACAAATACGGATTATCTCTGGTTGCTACGGGATTCTATACCATGCTACCCTTTCTCGCTGGTGCCGTTGGAAATTGGGTTTCAGGATACGTAGTTGACACTATCTATAAAAAAGGGCAATGGAAACGCTCCAGAAGGACTCCTGCGATTCTAGGGTTCCTACTGGTTGTAATTGGAATTATCAGTAGTTTATATATGGCCACTGCTTTAGGCGCCGTACTATGTTTATCACTTGCCATATTTGGCGCGGATATGACATTGAGTCCTTCTTGGTCATTTTGTATGGATATTGGGCAAGAAAACTCCGGAAAAGTATCCGGAATGATGAATATGGCAGGGAATTTAGGATCGTTTACAACGGCATTGGCATTTCCATACCTACTCAAATGGACGGGTTCTAGTGAACCCTTTTTCTTTGTAGCGGCTGGATTAGCAGTCATTGCAATTATCTGTTGGATGTATATGAATCCTGAAAACAAAATCGTTCAATAACACCTGTTCTTATACGAACTCATAACAAAGAGGTGCAGTTATAAAACAAAAAATATGACTAAAAAATTAAAAGGAGTCGCTATTGGAACTGGATATTTTAGCCGATATCACTATGATGCATGGAGTAGAATCCCAGAGGTAGAAATTGTGGCCTTATCGAGTACCTCGAATGAGATACAAGCGAGAGCTCATATGGAAACTTTTGGCATTGCTAATTACTACCGTGATTACAAAGAAATGCTGATAAAAGAACAACCAGATTTTGTTGATATCATTACCCCTCCAGGAACCCATTATGAAATGTGTGCCTTTGCTGCTGATTTAGGAATCCATATTATCTGTCAAAAACCATTGGCCCCTACATTTGAGGAATCACAAAAAATTGTGGCTTATGCAACGGAAAAAAATGTGCGTTTTGTTGTCCACGAAAACTTTCGATTTCAACCTTGGCATCGGGAAATTAAAAAAATCATCAACGCCAATGACATTGGTGATTTGTTTAGTCTCAATTTCAGATCTAGGATGGGTGATGGATGGGGAGATGAAGCCTACTTGGATCGTCAACCGTACTTCAGAGATTACAAAAAGCTATTGATTCACGAAACAGGCGTACATTTTATAGACACCTTTCGCTATCATGCAGGAGAGGTAACTAGTGTCTATGCATTACTAAAAAGATTAAACCCCGTGATCAAAGGGGAGGACTCGGCGCTTATGATCTTGAATTTTGAAAATAATTCGCATGCCGTTTGGGATGCGAATCGCTATAATGAAAACAACTTCGTGAAATCAAGGTATACTTTCGGCGAATATTTAATCGAAGGATCAAAAGGATCGATACGATTGTATTCCGACGGAAAAATTACCTTACAACCTCTTGGAAAGGCCGAAAAGGAACACCAATACATTCATAATGATGTTGGCTTTGCAGGGGATTGTTGTTACATCTTTCAAAGTCATTTTGTAGAAAAAATGCTGTCCGGTGATCCATTTGAAACGAATGGGTCTGAATATCTAAAAACCTTAAGAGTTCAGGAAGCAGTTTATGAATCGGCTGAGAAATCATTTCCCATACCATTGGAAACTATTAAAATTTAAAAATCAACATTATTAAAACCTACTTCAATTCGCCAGAAGTTCTAGTCGTTTCTCTCCAGAAGTTCTAGTCGTTTCTCTAGTAATCAATTTTGTAGGTAGCACAACTGTTTTATGATCAATTATATGCCCTTTTTTTCTTTTTTTAATTTCTTTAAAAAGTAATTTGAAAGACTTACGTCCCATCTTATACCCTGGTTGATCTATGGTAGTAAGTTTTGGTGAAATCACCGAGGACATAAACCAATTACTAAATCCTATGATAGAAAGTTGTTCGGGAATTTTTATTTGATGATCATTGCAATAGGAAATGGCACCAACCGCGACCAAATCAGCTACAGTAAATAAACCATCCACATCAGGGTTTTCCAGGAATAACTTTCTTGCAAAATTATACCCTTCTTCAAAAGAAACATCCTCACAGGTATATACAAGTTGCGCATCATATGGAATTCCATTGGCATCGAGTGCTTTTTTGTATCCCAAAAAACGATCAATAGAATTTTGTGGCATTAATGGCCCTCTGAAATGTGCAATCCGACGACAACCTGATTGGATAAGATGTTCGGTTGCCTGAAAAGAAGCTAATTGATCATCAATAATTACTTTGGAACAGTGCGCCAGTTTAGAAATTTTATCAAATAACACCAAGGGTATTTCTCGTTCTATAATCAATCGAAGGTGCTTCTCATTCGGGGTTTTGTTAGATAATGACATTAAGATCCCATCGACACGTTTTTGGATCAAAAGTTCAATTTGCTTGCGCTCCATTTCTAGGGATTCTGCAGATTGCAGGATGATCACTAAATACCCTTTTTTCTCCGCTTCTTCAATAATCCCGTTAACTACGCTAGAAAAGAAGTGATGCACTACTTCCGGAATAATAAGCCCAATTGTTTTGGACTCTTTAGTACGCAAATTTACCGCAAAGGTATTGGGCATATAATTGAGTAACTCGGCTTTCTGTCGCACCAGTTTCCTTGTTTTTGGACTGACATCAGGATAATCTTTAAGTGCCTTGGAAACTGTAGTAATGGAAATACCTAAAGATTCTGCAATTTGCTTTAAGGTGACTTCTTTCATACCTTAAATATACTATAAATTTAATTTCGAAAACGTTTTCGTCTAAATCGAAAACGTTTTCGAAACTATTTTTTAATTTTTTGACAAGTTCGTGACTAATTTGGTATTGAAAACAAACATAAAGCATCATGAAAAAACAATTTTACTTCTCTAAAAGAATACTGACACTACTTTTGATTATAGCATCGGGGAGCTTATGGTCACAGGATGGTGTCATCAAAGGAACCGTAACAAGTACCAGTGGAGAGTCTATCCCTGGAGTTAATCTAGCCATTAAAGGGGGTAACAAAGGTGCTATTACAGATTTTGACGGTATGTATAGCATTGAAAATTTGGAGGATGGTGTTTATACAATTGTAACCTCCTATATCGGCTTTAAGACTGTTATTAAGAACGCTACTGTAAGTGGAAACACTGTAACATTAGATTTTCAACTAGCAGATGATATGTTATCTTTAGATGATGTGGTTATTACCGGAGTGGTCAATCCAAAATCAAAAATCTCAAGTAGTGTTTCTGTTTCCACATTAAAATCTGATGTAATTACCCAATCTGCGCCTCGAACCACGGGTGAAATTTTTAGAAATATCCCTGGGGTACGAGCAGAATCTTCTTCAGGAGATGGTAATGCCAACTTCAATGTGCGTGGTGTTCCGGTATCCTCGGGTGGATCCAGGTATTTACAGCTTCAGGAAGATGGCCTACCGCTAAATTTATTTGGAGATACGTCCTTTGGTAATGCCGATAACTGGTTACGTGCAGATGCTAATATTGCCAGAATAGAAGCGGTTCGTGGAGGTTCTGCATCTACACAGACCTCTAATGGGCCAGCTGGAATCATTAATTTGATTAGTAAAACTGGTGCTACAGAAAGTGGATCGGCCACTGCATCTATAGGAGCAGACTTTAATTCTTTCCGTACAGATTTTGAATATGGAGCACCAATAGGAGATGGTTTTAATTTTCATATGGGCGGTTTCTTACGCTCTGGGGAAGGACCTAGATCAGCAGGTTTCATCGGAAATAAAGGAGGGCAATTCAAAGCAAATGTGACCAAAAATTTTAAGAAAGGCTATATCCGTACCTACTTTAAATTATTGAACGATCGCGCGGTACAATATATGCCAATGCCGATGTTATTAGAAGGCAGTGATAGCGACCCTACCTATGCAAATCTTCCTGGTTTCGATATCACCAATGATGGTTTACAGTCTAGATACTTACAAGAAAGTGCTGGATTATTGAGTACCGATAATTCTAGAAGAGTAGGAGATGTACGGGATGGGAATAACCCAATATCTCAAGCCGTTGGCATGGACATGTCCTTTGATTTGGGAGATGATTGGAAAATTAGCAACAAAGGGCGTATTGCTATTAATAAAGGAGGATTCATGGCGCCTTTTTCAGCAACTTTTGGACAAACAGCAGATGTCCTCAACACACTCAATGGCATTGGAACAACAGATACTGATCCAATTGGTCAATTCGACTTATCAAATGCTACATTGTCTTATTCGGATGACGGGAGCGTCTTCAACCCATCAAATGGTCTCCTACAAGTGATTCACTTATTTGACGTAACGATAGAGGATATGAGCAACTTTGTGAATGATTTTAAATTGTCAAAACAATTAGGAGTGGTATCATTAACCGGGGGATACTTTAGAATGCAACAAAACACTAAAACGTCTTGGCAATGGAACTCCTATCTACAAGAGGTAAAAGGAGGTGGGGACGCAAGATTGGTAGATATTGATGGAATTTCTCGAGGAGGGCAATATGCGTACGGAACACCATTATGGGGCAATTGCTGTCAACGCAAATATAATACGGTACATACCGTGAGTGCTCCATATTTTGGTATTGGAGTCGACATTAATGAACAATTAAACTTTGATGGTAGTATTCGTTTGGATTTAGTAACTGTAGACGGTACAATTGCAGGTGGTAATACGCCTCAGCAGTTTGATATTAATGGAAATCAGACCATAGAACCTATCGAGGAAATAGTTCCTGTTGTACAAGCCGATCAAAATCAAATCATTGGAGATTCTTATGATTATCTATCCTATTCACTAGGGCTTAATTATCAATTTTCCAATAATAATGCAGTATTTGGCCGCTATAGCTTAGGTGCTTCGGGTAGGGCTCCTGATCGAAACGGTTATATCAACGGAGTTGCTGCCACACAATATGATCAGGTCTCTCAGTTTGAGTTAGGGTACAAGCAACGTTTTAATAATTCAGGTATTTTTGTGACGGGTTTTTATAGTAATACAGATGAAGATGCTGGTGGTGCATTGAATTTGACCGTTGGAAATGAGTTCAGAGCCTATGGTTTAGAAGTAGAAGGTTCAGGGTCGTTTGGCAATTTTGAAGTTAGTGGCTCTGTAACTTGGACTGATGCAGAAATTACGGAGGATCGTGCTAGTGGTACAGGAGCAAATACTGGGAATAAACCACAGCGACAAGCAGATTTTATTTACAACCTTTCGCCAGTATACAATTTTGGAACCAAAAAACAACATGCATTGGGGTTAAGCATATTGGGAACATCAAAATCTTTTGCTTTTGATAGCAATGATTTGGTGCAACCTGGTTACGCATACGTTAACTTACTTGCGCGATTAGGACTTACCGAAGGACTTTCTATTGCTTTTAATGTCAATAACATCCTAGACACTGTTGGGATTACCGAAGTCAATGGTATTGAGGGAAGCACAGCCGCAAATGGGGATCGTTATGTCCGAGCCAGATCCATCAGTGGACGCTCTACCACCATTACTTTGGCATATAAGTTTTAAAAAAATAATTTAGTGTTTCGTTAATTTAATCCACTCTCCAATGGGGTTGGTAGATAGTGAGGCGAAGGGTCTGTTTAATACCTCATGTTATCAGACTCTTTGTTTCTTATCTTTAGAAAGTCGTTTTAAGAAACAACATAAAACCAATTGAACGCAAACTATAATTCATGCAAAAAATTAAGCAAAGCTTTTGGCAAATCTGGACAATGAACTTTGGGTTCTTCGGAATTCAATTCAGTTTTGGTTTGCAACAGAGTAATATGAGTGCTATTTATAAATACCTTGGAGCTGAGGAGAGTGAAATTCCGATGCTATGGCTTGCTGGACCTGTTACTGGATTATTAGTTCAACCCATTGTTGGAGCAATTAGTGATGGTACATGGTCGCCAAAGTTTGGACGTAGAAAACCTTTCTTTCTAATAGGAGCCTTACTGGCAAGTTTGGCACTACTTGTTATGCCTTATTCTCAAACGATTTGGATGGCAGCTGGTCTGCTCTGGATTTTGGATGCCGCCAATAATATCGCCATGGAACCTTATCGTGCTTTTATCTCAGATCAATTACCCAAAAAACAATTATCGTTAGGATTTTTGATGCAAAGCTTTTTCACAGGTTTTGGGATTACGTTGGCCAATTTTACCCCAGCAATTTTGGTAGCCATTGGTTTGGTAGCCATGAATGATCGAATGGAAAATGGTATACCCGTAACCACCTATTGGGCGTTCTTTATTGGAGCAGCAGCATCTATATGTACCATTTTGATTACTGTTTTTACAACCAAAGAATATCCTCCAACAGCAGCAGAAGAAAAAGCGCTAATTGCCAAAAAAAAAGAAGGTAGCATTATCACCAGAACACTAAAAGAAATTGGAATAGCTTTCAAAGAAATGCCATTGGTTATGCGACAATTGATCCCAGTTAAGTTCTTTACTTGGTATGCTATGTTTTGTTATTGGCAATACATTACTTCAGCTTTATCTACCCGTTTTTATAATACAACAGATCAAGCATCAGAGGGGTTTGTACAGGCGCAATTATTAACGGGTAATCTTAATGGCACTTATAACATTATTTGTTTTATGATTGCTTTTGCCTTGGTTCCTCTTGCGCTAAAGGTTGGTGCCAAAGGAGTGCATTTCTTAGCATTGCTTATTGGAGGTATTGGATTAGCTTCTTTACCCTATTTGAGTATTGACACCAACCTTTTTCAACTAATAAGTCCATTTTCTGGAGAACCTATTGCTATAACAACTATTTACTTGTATTCATTCGGACTCGGAATTGCATGGGCATCTATGATGGCAATGCCTTATCAATTATTAGCAAGTGCTATACCGAAAGAAAAGACAGGGATATACATGGGTATTTTCAATATGTTTATCGTGATCCCTATGATTATTCAGATTATAACCATGCAATATTTTGTGTATGATCTTTTAGGAAACAACCCCATTAATGTAATCAAATTGGCAGCGATTTTCATGATACTGGGTGGTGTCTTTACGCTATTTATTAAGACAGAAAACGAAGAAAAACAAAAAGCAACTGTAGTTCAACAATGAGTCAATCTATTGCATATAAAAAAGCGATTGCACTATTGCATAAAGCAACTAGTAACAACGGCTTTTTGGCTAGTGCCGAAAATATCACCAATTACCACAGAGTATGGGCACGTGATGGTGTGATTTGCGGTCTTGCGGCTTTATTAGATGGAAATCAAAAGTTAGTGCAGACTTTTAAAGAAACACTGCAAACACTAAGAACTCATCAGCATGAGATAGGCAATATACCCTCTAATGTCGCTTTTGAAGACAAGAAACCTTCTGTCAGTTTTGGTGGATTGGCAGGGCGTGTAGATACGATATCATGGTTTATTATAGGAGTGTTCAATTATGTGAATTTTACAAATGACACGGCTTTTTTAACTAAAAATAAAAAAGCTACAGAAAAAGGGTTTCTACTCCTAGAATCTTGGGAGTTTAATACCAGTGATTTGATATATGTACCTAGATCTGGTAATTGGGCAGATGAGTATATCACCGAAGGGCATATTCTATACGATCAATTATTACGCTTATGGGCTCTTAGATGTTATCAAAAATGGTTTCCTGACAAACAAATAGGAGATAAAATAGCACGTGTCACCAAAAAACTGCAACAGAACTTTCGAAAAAAGAAAGATTCAGAAACTCCCTATCATCCAAAAGCATATGAAAACTTAAAAGATACGAGTTATTGGCAGACATCGGTAAGTCCATCTGGGTATCAGACCCAATATGATGGATTTGCAAATGCATTGGCAATTTTGTTGCGTATAGACAAGGAATATGATGCTAAAGTAATTGACTATAGCGAAAAACTGCGAAATATATTACCCTTGCGTTTACTACCGGCATTTTGGCCAGCGATACAACAAAAAGATTGGGATTGGAAGCTATTGGAGAATAACTGTAAATATGAATTTCGCAACCATCCTTATGAATTTCATAATGGAGGGACCTGGCAATTGGTCAATGGTTTTTATGCTGCTGCATTGGCAAAAAATGGGCATAAAAAATTAGCGCAACAGGTATTGGAAAAACTTCATGAATGTAATGCTGTTGAAGATTGGAGTTTTTATGAATGTTTTAATTCCAAGACGAAAGCACCCGTCGGAGTAAAAAATTGCACTTGGAGTGCAGCAGCAGCTATTATTGCTAAACAGTATATCAAAGGAAAAGAATTAGTTGTATAAGTATTAGAAGCTATGAAAAATGAAATTGCGATACTAAGTGTTGGGGAAGTTTTGATTGATTTTATTGGAAATCAATTAAATCAAAATGTAGCTCATACCCGGGAATATTCTAGATACTTAGGAGGATCCCCTACGAATGTGGCGGTTAATATGGCCAAATTAGGACAGAAAGCAGTCTTGGTTAGCACTTGTGGAAACGACGGATTGGGGAATTTTATACAGGAAGAATTACAACAGGCTAAGGTTGAAACTTCACAAATTAGATTACTAGAGGGAGTTCCCACAAGCATTATTTTGGTTTCTAGATCGCAACAGACTCCAGATTTTATTGCCTACAGAGAAGCGGATATTCATATCATTCCAGAGCAAATTCCAACAAAATTATTACAACGGAGTAAAATTTTTCACACGACCTGTTTTGCCTTGAGTAAGCAACCAACTCGTGATACCATCATGCAAAAGGCAGCGCAGGCTCATGAATTAGGATTGACATTGAGCATTGACATAAATTTTTCGGAAATGATTTGGGAACATAGAGCTACTGCCTTAGAAGTGATAATGACCTATTGCTCATACAATCCACTCATCAAAATAAGTGAAGATGATGTGCATAGGCTTTTCAAAGAAAAATTAAATCAAGATGAAGTATTTGATTTTTTCCATAAGGCAGGTGCGGATGTCATTTGCCTAACCAAAGGAAGCCAAGGTGTTTCCTTATCCCATAATTACAAGCAACTTTTCTATCCTGCCAAAGAAATTACAGAGATCAAAGATACTACTGGAGCAGGAGATGCTTTTTGGTCAGGATTTCTTTTAGCCTATTTAAAAAATAGTGGCTGGAAGGATTGTCTCAAAAGCGGGTTGACAGTTGCGGCAATAAAATTGCAACACATTGGCGGATTACCCGAAAATATTACTAAAACACTTTTCTAATCATTAATATCCAAAATCTACATGAACCAACTACATTGTTATACTAGCAAAAAAACTAAAAACCAGGAATAGGTGAAGAAACAACAACCAAGTTTCCGTTTGGATATTTTAACATAACCTTCTTTGCCCATGGAAAGTATCCTTTGGTTCCCCAGACAACCTCAAAACCTTCCTACATCATTTGTCAAAAAATGCATCTACATTTCCACTATATAAATCATTTAAAACCGTTAAGGAGGTTTTTGATAATCTATTGACAATAACTGTATATACCAATCACTATCAAAACTAATTTCAAAATAAAACAAACTCATATAAAATCTTTTGCTTTCATTAAAATCATTAGAACAAATGGGTCATTAGTATTCGATTAATTGTTTTCATAGTGTCCATCTATTGGAATTCATACTGAAGCAATCATAACTATAATCAAAAAAGCCTTTCTGAATACTCAGAAAGGCTTTTTGTATACACTAGAATTCACTTTTTTAGTGATTCAATTCTTCTTCGCCATCTTGCAACGGAACAATCTGTGAAACAAAATCTTGTCCCGGGATTACATATTCTCCATTTTCATTCGTCTTACTATAGTCATAAGGCCAACGGTGTACTGAAGGAATTTCTCCTGGCCAGTTACCATGCATATGTTCTACAGGTGTTGTCCACTCCAATGTATTTGAACTCCATGGATTTTGCACTGCCTTCTTTCCATAAAAGATAGAATGGATAAAGTTGTATAAGAATACCAACTGTACCGCCGCAGTCATGATCGCAAATAAGGTAATTAATACATTGGTATCAGCTAAATCATCAAAATATGGAAAATTCGTATTCGTATAATAACGTCTCGGTAATCCAGCCATTCCTATAAAGTGCATTGGGAAAAACACCCCATAAGCGCCTATAGCCGTTACCCAAAAATGGATATATCCAAGATTCTTATTCATCATACGACCATACATCTTAGGGAACCAGTGATATACCCCTGCAAATAATCCATACAATGCAGAGATTCCCATTACTAAGTGGAAATGCGCTACGACAAAATACGTATCATGTACGTTAATATCTAGGGTACTATCTCCCAAGATAATTCCTGTAAGACCTCCTGTGATAAATGTAGAAACCAAACCAATAGAAAATAGCATCGCAGGGTTGAGCTGCAGATTCCCTTTCCATAGGGTAGTGATATAATTAAATGCTTTTACCGCAGATGGAATCGCTATCAATAAAGTCGTAAAGGTAAATACAGATCCCAAAAATGGGTTCATACCAGAAATAAACATGTGGTGACCCCATACGATTGTTGATAAGAATGCAATTGCCAAAATAGAGGCAACCATCGCACGATAGCCAAAAATTGGTTTACGAGCATTTGTAGCAATAATTTCTGACGTGATTCCTAATGCTGGTAATAGTACAATATATACTTCCGGGTGTCCTAAGAACCAAAATAGGTGTTCAAACAACACTGGAGATCCTCCCTGCATATGCAATACTTCTCCTTGTATATAAATATCACTCAAGAAAAAAGAAGTTCCGAAACTCCTATCCATGATTAACAATAATGCCGCTGAGAATAATACTGGGAATGATACAACTCCAATAATTGCAGTTACAAAGAACGCCCATATCGTCAATGGCAAACGTGTCATTGACATTCCCTTTGTACGTAAATTCAATACTGTCACTACATAGTTCAAAGAACCTAATAACGACGAAGCAATAAATATGGCCATAGAACTTAACCAAAGTGTCATTCCTAATCCTGAACCAGGCATGGCTTGTGGCAAGGCACTTAACGGTGGATAAATTGTCCATCCCGCTGCTGCTGGCCCAGCTTCAACAAATAAAGAAAATACCATAACGACACTACTCAAAAAGAAGAGCCAGTAAGAAACCATGTTCAAAAATCCAGAGGCCATATCACGTGCACCAATCTGCAATGGAATCAAAAGGTTACTAAAAGTACCACTCAATCCAGCTGTCAGTACAAAGAATACCATTATGGTACCATGTATCGTTACCAAGGCTAAATATACATTAGGATCCATTACTCCATCCGGAGCCCATTTTCCTAATAACACTTCAAATACCCCAAAAGATTCTTCTGGCCATGCTAGTTGCATTCTGAAAAGTATAGACATTGCAATACCAATGATACCCATAATCAAACCAGTAATTAAATACTGCTTAGATATCATTTTATGATCCTGACAAAAGATATATTTAGTAATGAACGTCTCCTTATGATGATGCCCGTGATCATCATGTGCGTGATCATCTGTATGTGCTATTGCTGACATATATCGCTAATTTTTTATAATATAATGTATATAAATCCTTCTCTTTCTTCTAATTCTGAGCAACTTGTTTGAAGGCTTGTTGCGTCTTCATCCATTCGTTGTAATCTTCTTCAGACTCCACAACGATTTTCATCTGCATATTGTAGTGCGATGCACCACAAATTTTATTACATAACAGATAATAATCAAAAGTATAAGTCTCCAGAGCCTCTTCGCCCTTTTGAACTAACTCTTTACTCTTTTCTCTACGGATCTCATTGATGGTACGTACTTTCTCTACCATAAACTCAGAATTACGCATCTCCTCAGTAGTTTTGATCGGTGTATATGAAAACTCTGTGATCATACCTGGAACCACATTCATCTGCGCTCTAAAGAAAGGCATATATGCGGAGTGTAGTACATCTTGTGATCGCATTTTGAAAATTACTTTTCTATTCACAGGCAAGTGCAATTCTGTAGCAATAACATCATCCATAGCATAATCATCAGAAGTATCCAATCCTAAAGTATTTACTCCTTCTATATAACGAACATTGGCTTTACCTAATACTTTATCTGGTCCCGCATACCGTGCCCTCCATGCAAACTGATAAGCATATAATTCCACGATTAATGGATCACCTTCCTCTTCATCAATATCCATGATATCATTCCATGTAAACAAACCATAGATAATTAATCCTGCCAATACAATCACTGGGATAATTGTCCAAATAAATTCTAACTTATCATTATCAGCAAAGAATAATGCTTGATTACCTTTTTTACCACGATATTTATAGGAGAAGTAGTGTAATAATCCTTGAGTGATAATTTGTACAAACATAATTAACACCATAGAGATCAACATCAGTTTATCATAATCTACTCCATGCTCAGCTGCCGATTCTGGTAAAAAGAAAGAATTATACGCTACAAAACAATAAATAGTAAGGATATACATAAAGGCCACAAACGCAAGCATCAGTTTCCCTTGTAGGTTGTTGTCCTTATCATTAGCCACCTGAGTAGTATCTGCATCAGCACCTTGCGATAATTTAAAGATCTTTGAAATCTGCCAAGCAGAAATTCCAAAAAGTGCTACAACTACTATGATTAAGAATACAGTCATTTTTATCTATCTTCTTTTAAAATAATTCAAATTTAATAATGGTAATGTTTACTCTCCTCGATATAAGGATTTCCTTTTGCTAATAATGGCGCTTTAGTCAATGCACCAAATACCACAAATAAGAACAATCCTAAGAAAAGTAACACTCCGCTAATTTCGGACAATCCAATGAACCAAGATTCACCAACTGTAGCTGGCATCACCATATTGAACACATCAATATAATGTCCACAAAGGATCACAATACCAGCCATTATAATAAACCAATTCAAGCGCTTAAAATCACTATTCATTAATATTAATAATGGGAATAAGAAATTCATTACCAACATACCAAAAAATGGTAAATTATAATCTTGTATACGCGTTACAAAATACGTTACTTCTTCAGGAATATTAGAATACCATATTAGCATAAACTGTGAGAACCATAGGTAGGTCCAGAAGATACTAATCCCAAACATAAACTTTGCCAAGTCATGTAAATGGCTATCATTTACAAATTCCAAATAGCCTTGTGATTTTAAATAAATGGTGATTAATGCGATGGTTGTAATTCCACATACAAAAAGTCCCGCAAATACATACCATCCAAAAAGTGTACTGAACCAGTGTGGATCAAAACTCATAATCCAATCCCAAGACATCATAGATTCTGTATATATAAAGAATACTAAGAACCCTGCTGCTATCTTAAAACTTTTCTTGTGCCACGTAATATCGCCTTCACTCGCTTGGTCTTGATTTCTTGAAAACTTAATCGCAAAATGTCTATAAGCCATCCACCCTCCTAAGAAGATTGCCGCTCTAAGAATAAATCCTGTACCATTGAGCCATCCTGCTTTACCTTGAATCAAAGCATCATGTGCTACGACTTCCGGATCAGCCCAAGTAAACAAATGATTTACATGAAATCCAGATAATGCTAATATCACAAACATAATAATACCACCTGGCACTAAGTAAGCTGTTATCGCTTCCATCACTCTAAAAAGCACTGGAGACCATCCTGCTTGCGCTGCATATTGTATCGCATAAAATGCTAATACGCCTAATGAAATCATGAAAAAGAAAAATGCCGCTATATACAATGCCGCCCAAGGCTTATTTTGTAATTGATGCAATACATGCTTATAATGTGCATCTCCGCCATGCCCATCAGCTGCTCCATGTGCTTCTTTCCCATGACTATCTCCATGCCCTTCTGCTGCAGCATGTGTTGCATCAGCTGCATGTGCTGGTGCTGCTCCGTGCCCATCATGATGTGAAGCTAAATGTTCTTTAACTTCTTCTATAGTACTCGGTGCTGATACAAAACCTGCAACCAGTCCGATGGCACCAACTACCATAAGTACGATAGAAAACAGTCTTAATTTACTTGGTAACGTGTACATATCTTAACTTGAATATCTTTTTAACTTTGTTACTTTGATCTTACTTTTCTTCGTCTCGTTCTTTATTATCTCTAATAAAGTTCTTCGATACCGGTGGTTTAGAAACCTTTTTTGTTTCCTTTTTAACCGTTTCAGAAACTTGTTCTTCTATATGCTCTCCTGTTATTTCTGAAGCTCCATCTTGATGATGACCTTCTTCCGAAACCTGCAAATTCATTTCTGTCTGTTGATTATTAACAGCAAGCTTTACTACGTCAGCATCTACACGAGGCTTTTTGCCTTCCAACTCTGACTTCAACTTCTGCACATATGCAGCAATTTGCCAACGCTCTTGTTCACTGGTTTGTGATGCATACGACCCCATGCTATTGATACCATAATACATTACATGATAGATACTCCCTTCCGTGATTGCTCTACCTTGATCATCATAACTAGGAACCCCAAGAATTTTTTCTTGACTTACCAAATGCCCTTTACCATTCCCTTTAGTACCATGACAAATAGCACAGTAGATTCCGTAAAGCTCTTTTCCTTTTTCAAGATTATCCTCCGTATAACGAATTGGATTTCTCAAAGAATCTTTTGCTAACTTATACCCCTCATTAGAGTTTGCATAATCATAAGGCATCCATCCTCTTGGAATCGTTCCTTCAACTGGAAGCTTTGCTTCTTGACCATTTTCAAACACTTCATAATCTCCATATGCTTCATACCCTACTGGTTCATACATATTTGGAAAATACTGATAATTAGGCTTGCTTTTCTTGCTACAAGAAACCATAACCAATACTATGATTGCAGCTACAACTATGTTTATTGTACGTTTCATATAACTACTCCTTATCAACTAAGTTTATTTCTACAGCACCTGTTTCTGCCAAAAAGCTAGACATTGCTGCAACATCATGATTTGCTACATCTATTTCCATTAAGAAATGATCATCTGTAGTTCTTACGTCTGGATTTTCAGCTTCTTTAAACGGCCATAATTTACTACGCATATAAAAGGTAATTACCATTAAATGCGCTGCAAAGAATACCGTAAGTTCAAACATAATTGGCACAAAAGCTGGCATGTTCTCGATATAACTAAAACTAGGTTTACCACCAATATTTTGCGGCCAATCCTCGATCATGATAAAATTCATCATCGTAATTGCCACTGTCAAACCAACACACCCAT
>CAZYRG010000033.1:19560-20839 GCA_964650425.1 uncultured Flavobacteriaceae bacterium | reverse complement strand
TTTTGCGGAGAAAGAGGGATTCGAACCCCCGGAGGTGTGACCCTCGCCAGTTTTCAAGACTGGTGCATTCGACCACTCTGCCATTTCTCCAGTGGTATGCATTTTGTTGAACACAACCTCCCGAATTGTACTCGAGTTTAAGGGCCGTGCCTGCCGAAGCGATATTTTTGGTCGCGTAGGCGGGTGCAAATATAGGAAGCTTTTTTTATTCTGTAAAGCTTTATCAAGAAAAAAATAAAATTGTTTTTGTTTGGTAATTTATTTAATCCTGTATCTTGCATACATCTAAAAAAACGCAACACAGATGATAAAGTATATTGGTGCCTTTTTAAGTCTTTTTTTATGGAGTTCTTGTGGTACAACAAAGAAGGAAACAGTATCAGATCAAGAGACTAAACAAGAACAACAAGAAGCTGCTGTAGAGAAGGAAATTAAAGCTACTGCAGCTAATTATGCAACAACAATATCGGTTAAGGAATTAAAAGATTATTTATACACTTTTGCAAGTGATGAGTTTGAAGGTCGTGATACAGGGGAACCAGGACAGAAAAAAGCAGCAGCATTTCTCAAAGAAAATTATCAAAGGATGGGTATTCCATCGCCTATCTCGGATGATAATTATTACCAAACGATTCCTGAAACTTATTTTATAGGTGGGATCAAAGCTTCAGAAAATGTATTGGCCTTTATAGAAGGGACTGATAAATCCGATGAGATTTTGGTACTATCAGCACATTATGATCATGTTGGAGTAGATGGAGAAGGGAGTGTGTTCAATGGAGCCGATGATGACGGCTCTGGTACTGTCGCATTATTGGAAATTGCTCAGGCTTTCGCTAAAGCGAAAAAAGAAGGTAATGGACCAAGGCGTTCTATCCTTTTTTTACATGTTACAGGGGAAGAGAAGGGGTTGTATGGTTCTAAGTTTTATGCCGAGAATCCTATTTTTCCGTTAAAAAATACCATCGCTAACCTGAATACAGATATGATAGGTCGCGTAGATGATGCACATAAAGAAAATCCTAATTATGTGTATCTTATAGGTAGTGATCGATTAAGTACTGAATTGCATCAATTGAGTGAGGAAACGAATAAAAAGTATGATTTACTTGATTTAGATTATACCTATAATGCTAAAAATGACCCTAACAGATTCTATTATAGAAGTGATCATTATAATTTTGCCAAGCATAATATTCCAATTATCTTTTATTTTAACGGAGTTCATGAAGATTATCATCAAATAACAGATACGCCTGATAAGATCAATTATGAATTA
>CAZYRG010000033.1:0-19460 GCA_964650425.1 uncultured Flavobacteriaceae bacterium | reverse complement strand
TCATGAAGATTATCATCAAATAACAGATACGCCTGATAAGATCAATTATGAATTACTGGCTAAGCGCGCAAAATTAATTTTTTATACTGCTTGGGAACTTGCTAATAGAGAAAATCGAGTTCTAGTAGACAAGGCTGAATAAAGTTATACCACTTCTATAAATATATAAGTATCAAGTTTGTTTAAAAGCTATTTTGATCAACAGACAAAGAACTATTCATTATTATTGGTGTTATACTTTCCAAATACTATTTTTAAAATTGACACTTTTTGTTTAACTAAAGGTGTTATGAGTTAAACAATTGTTAAAACATTGATTTATAGTTTTTTACGACGCATTTTTATTAGATAAGATGCTTTTAATCCCTCTAAAATGTCAATGGACTAAATTACAGTAAAACCCTCGCTTCGACTGCGTTTTTTTTTGTACGTTTAGTGTTGTCTTTTTGACAAAATATTAACCACAAATACATAAATTTTAGAAATCATGAAAAATTTCAAAAAAACCAACCAGTTTTTTGTAGGACTCATAACGCTTTGTTTGAGCGTTTTTTTAGTAATCAGTTGTTCTACAGAAGCTATTGATGACGTTGCTACCGCATCGAACGAAACAACAACCAATTTAGCCGCAAAAAACCAACTAGCCAATGTAACGACAAAACAAAGTTGGGCGGATAGCTTTTCTCAAGGAGGAAAGTGTTATTGTAAAAGTACCTATGATCATGGAATTGGTAATGTAAAGGTCGGAAACAAAACCGTACGACAGATTTGCGAGGCGATGAAAAGTGAAATGAGAAAGGCCGAAAAAAGGTCCGGGAAGAAATACTATAATACCGTACAATGTGGGCATGCTCCGGCACACAAGGATAAGACGATAAAGGGGGCTGATGGTAAAAAGCATGCGGATGAGGTATTGTGTCCTGGAGAAGTAGGGAGCGGAATTAAGTGTAACTCTAGAAAAGGACCAAAATGGGGCAGTACTAGTACTCCAGCGCCAAATCCTCCAACATCTTCTGGAGGACCAAGTGGATTTAGCTTTGCAGCTAATGAAGGTGGTACTGTAAAAATATCATCTGGAACTTATGATGTTGCTTATGGCGCTAATGGTAAGTTTAGATACAAAAGAAACGTAAAAAATAATATTGGTTGTAAGAATGGCGTATTTGGAGATCCTATACCTGGAGTAAAGAAGAAATGTTATTCCAAAAAAGTGTCTTCAACAAATCCAAATCCAACACCAACACCGCCAACTACTGGTGGTGGTATTTGTAACGGTGTACCTGCATATAAGTCTGGTGTGAAGTATAAAAATGGTCAATCTTATGTCCAAAATGGAAAAAAATATACTATCGTTAATAATAAACGTAAGTATATAGGTAAATGTAACTAAGTATTTTTAGCACCTAATAAGTAAAGGCCGTCAAATTTTTGTTGACGGCTTTTTTTTAATATGTAGGATTATTTCGTCATTTTTTTGAAAAATAGTTGGTTTTTTGTGTTCATACTAGTTATTTTCACGAGGAAATTAATTATTTTATAGTTTAGTTAGTTTTTGTATTATTTGATTATCTTGTATTTTTAGTTATAAAAAAACGCCGTATTATTGTGGAAGTAACTTATATTTGTACGTAGTTACATACCGTGAAAAAAAAATGGCATGGTTTATGAATTGTGATATATAGATTAAAAAAAGTAATCCAAATGTTGAATAGTAATTTAAATATATCTGGCCCCATGAAAAATGTTACTCTGCTTATTGCTTTGATTATTTCTTTAAGTTCTTTCGGACAGAATCATATAGAGAATGGTAATTTTGAAAGAGAACTTCAAAACTGGAATAACTTACAAGGCGAAAATGAATCATATGCACAATATACTGTAGAAACCAGAAATACGCATAAAGGATATGCAATGAAGGTTAATGTATTGCGACTTGGAGCAAATGACTGGGATATACAGTCAGTTGTACCTGTAAAAATCAAACTGAAGAAGAAAAAATTATACCGTCTTTCTTTTTATGGAAGAACGAGAACTCCAGGAGCTGCCATTAGAGCAGTTATACAAAACCAGGAATATAGCGCTAAGGACTTTACACTTACTACATCTTGGAATAAATATACGTGGGAGTTCAAAACAACTGAAGAGATTTTAGATTTTAAACTTCACTTTTTTAATAAAGGTACTTTTTATGTAGATGAAGTATATTTGGAAAGAGTGAAATAAATAGCCTAAGATAAGTTGCAATATTAGGAGCTTTAATTTGAACTATAAAAAAAGTGTCGCGTAAACATTGTTTACACGACACTTTTTTTATAGCTTTTCTTTTAGGTATTTAGCGGTATAAGATTTTTTGTTTTTTGAAACACTTTCTGGAGTGCCGTATGCCACTACCGTGCCTCCATTGATTCCTCCACTAAGTCCCAAATCGATGATATGATCTGCACATTTTACCAAATCCATATTGTGTTCTATGACAATAATGGAATGTCCAATAGCTATAAGGGCATTAAAGGCATCTAATAATTTTTTTATATCATGAAAATGTAGGCCAGTAGTAGGCTCATCAAAAATAAATAATGCTTTTTGTTTTGTGTTCCCTTTTACTAAGAAGGAAGCTAATTTAATCCGTTGTGCCTCTCCACCAGATAGGGTAGAAGAGCTTTGTCCCAATTGCACGTATCCTAAACCTACGTCTTGTAGAGGTTGGATTTTTCGGATAATTTTTTTCTGTTCATGTTCTGTGAAAAAATCAATCGCTTCATCAATTGTCATGCATAGTAAGTCATCAATATTTTTATTATTGAACGTAACTTCGAGAACTTCTTTTTTAAAACGTTTTCCTTTACACGTCTCACATTCTAGGTGAACATCTGCCATAAACTGCATTTCTACAGTAACTTCACCTTCACCTTTACATGTTTCACAACGACCTCCATCTACATTAAAAGAGAAATGCTTCGATTTGTAGTTGCGAATTTTAGAAAGTTTCTGATTGGCAAACAAATTTCTAATATCGTCATATGCTTTTACATAGGTTACGGGGTTGGATCGAGAGGATCTACCGATAGGATTTTGATCAACATATTCTACATGTTTAATATTGCTGTAATTCCCTTCTATTGCAGAGAATTGCCCTGCTTTTTCTCCATAACCTCCAACTTTTTTTAGAATGGCAGGGTACACAATTTTTTTGACCAAGGTGCTTTTTCCACTACCAGAGACTCCTGTAATAGCTGTAAAAATGCCAAGCGGTATAGTGACATCAATATTTTTAAGATTATGCTCTCTGCCACCTTTGATTTCTATTGCATATTTAGAAGTGCGTCTTTTGTTAGGGATAGGTATTTGTAACTCTTGACTTAGGTATTTTGCCGTAAGAGAATTTGCTTTTAGGATTTCATCATAAGAGCCGTGTGCTACAACATGTCCTCCATGCGTACCAGCCTCTGGCCCAATATCAATAATCTCATCAGCGGCTTTCATAATATCTTCATCATGTTCTACAACAATAACGGTATTGCCAAGATCTCTCAATGATTGTAATACGCCAATAAGACGTTCGGTATCTTTTGGATGCAATCCAATACTCGGTTCATCCAAAATATACATAGAGCCCACTAAGCTACTCCCTAATGATGTGGCTAAATTAATACGTTGGGATTCTCCACCAGACAAGGTGTTTGATTTCCGATTGAGGGTTAAATAATCCAAACCAACATTTTCTAAAAAAGAAAGCCTGCTATTGATTTCTTTCAATAAACGTTTGGCAATTTGCGCATCATGAGGATTTAATGTTAAGTTTTTGAAAAACGTAATAAGATCATGTAAAGGCATTGCAACAAGATCAGACAAGGTAGTGTCTTGTATTTTTACGTAGTTGGCTTCTTTTCGGAGGCGTTTTCCGTTACACTCACTGCACTTGGTCTTTCCGCGATAGCGGGACAATAATACGCGGTTTTGTATTTTATAGGCTTTCGCTTCTAGTTGTTTAAAGAACTCATGTATTCCTTCAAAATACGAATTGCCATTCCATAATACTGCTTTTTGTGCTTCGGATAATTCAAAATAGGGCTTATGGATAGGGAAGTCAAACTTGTATGCAGAATTAACAAGTTGATCTTTGTACCAACTCATGCTATCGCCTTTCCAAGGAAAAACAGCACCGTCATAAATACTTAATGCGGTATTAGGAACCACCAAATCTTCGTCAATTCCTATAACATCACCATAGCCTTCGCAATTAGGACATGCGCCATATGGATTGTTGAAACTAAATAAATGTACATTGGGTTCTAAAAAGGACATGCCGTCTAGCTCAAATTTATTATTAAACTCCTCTACCTTTTTATCATTTAGAGATTCAATATAGCAAATACCTTTTCCTTCAAAAAAAGCGGTGCTTACTGCATCGGCTAAGCGGTTAAAAAAATCTTCGTCTTCACGTTTGATAATACGATCAATAACTAATAGTGGTACAGTCTTTTTTGGGAATTTAAGACCATCTTCATCAATACGATGTACAGTGTCTTTGATTTTTATTCGGGCATAGCCTTGCTGCTGTAATACTTTTAGTTTCTCTTCTAGTGTTCTCCCTTCTTCTACATAAATAGGTGCGGTGAGTAGCATTTTGGTACCTTCTTCCGATTTTTTTACATAATCAATAACATCAGAGACAGTATTCTTGATTACTTCTTTACCAGATATAGGAGAGTAGGTCTTGCCGATACGTGCATATAATAATTTGAGATAATCATAAATTTCGGTAGTCGTTCCTACAGTAGATCTTGGATTGGTAGAATTTACTTTTTGCTCAATAGCAATCGCTGGAGCGATCCCTTTGATATATTCTACTTTGGGTTTGTTGAGTCTTCCTAAGAATTGTCTTGCATAAGAAGAAAGACTCTCTACATACCTGCGTTGTCCTTCTGCATATAAGGTGTCAAATGCTAAACTTGATTTTCCAGAACCTGATAAGCCGGTGATAACTACAAGTTTGTTTCTAGGAATAACAACATCAATATTTTGTAAATTATGAAGGCTAGCACCTTTGATGATAATGTTTTTCTTTGGATTAACTTTAGTAAGGTCTTCAAGCATGATTATAGGATATCTTAGCGTATAGGCCAACAAAGATAGCGATAAACAATTTTTGTTTAGTATTATTTTGACCAATTTGATTCCTTTAATTCAAGTGTAAAAAAGTAAGAAAAATGGGGTAAATTTATACGTCATATGGTATACAAGTGTCCAGAAGAAAGGTAAAAGTGTTTTAGTCACAAGATTTACTGATGCACAATATTATTTTTCTTTAACTATTGCACTTTGCTTTTTTTGACAAGTTATTAACTTTGTATCAGTGTTTTATGTGTCAAAATGATAGAGGGATACTGGTGAAAACGATAGGCTATTTCCTAATTTATTGTGTAAGAAATGTTAAAATTTTAGCGTAAAATTTGGATTGTAGGAAAAAATCTGCGTATATTAGCACCATCTAACGAATACTAAAACCATTTATTGCCTATAATATACTTTTACTTTTTATAAATTAAAACAACCCCCTTACTAATTTTAGTAAGTTTTAAAATTAAAAATGTAATAGTATGAAAAGAGTAGCAAGCATCACTGACGCGGATTTAGTAAGCCAATACATCAAAGGCGAAGAAAAAGCACTTTCAATCCTTATAGAAAGACACAAGCAACGTATCTACAGTTTTATTTATTCTAAAGTTTTTGACCGTGATGTGTCTGAAGACATTTTTCAAGATACTTTTATTAAGGTTATTAAAACCCTCAAAAAAGGAAAATATAATGAAGAAGGTAAATTTCTTCCTTGGGTGATGCGAATTGCACACAATTTGGTGATAGATCATTTCCGAAAAGGAAATAGAATGCCAAAATTTGAAGATAATGGAGAATTTAGCATATTTTCTGTACTTAGTGATAATGATCTGAATGCGGAGAAGCGTATTATTAAGGATCAGGTGGAAAGTGATATTCGTAGATTGATCACGGAACTCCCTGAAGATCAGAAAGAAGTGTTGGTTATGCGTATGTATAAAGACATGAGTTTCAAAGAAATTTCTGAAAAAACTGGTGTAAGTATCAACACGGCTTTAGGGCGTATGCGCTACGCTTTGATCAATTTAAGAAAGGTTATTGATAAACATAACATAGTTTTAACAAACTAGTGTGGCAATATTCTACACTTTATCGCGTTATCATGTAAAACAACGTTTAATTAATACGCGATATGGAAAAAATTTACACTAAGTCTTCTTCAAATGGGAAGCAACAAAGACAACCAAGAAAAGAAACAATTGATTTTCTTTTAAATTATTCTAAAGCTTTAAGTGTTATAGATTACGAAGGAATGAAGCTCGAGACAATTCTCAACTAAGTTTCTTCAAAGAAAGGCTCGCTACTCCAAGCGAGCCTTTTTTTTACGGTTAATTAAGGCGTTATTTAGTTACCACACAAAAAAGTGTTTCCCTAAGTGCTATGGGAATTTTATAGTGCTTTCGGTAAGATAAAGCCATCTATGAACCCGAGCTCTTCAATAAAAATTTAGTTGTAGTCTACTTTTTCTTATGATAATATTCTTGTAGTACTGTTTTTCGACCTATTGTAGTAGTGATAATGTCTTTGTCCAAATTCCATCCTCGGGCAGGGCTATATTCTCTGCCATACCAAATAATTTGTAAATGTAAATCATTCCATAGTTCTTTTGGGAATAAGCGTTTGGCGTCTTTTTCGGTTTGTACAACATTTTTGCCATTGGTTAACCCCCAACGATACATAAGTCGATGAATGTGCGTGTCTACCGGAAATGCAGGAATGCCAAAAGCCTGTGATATAACGACACTTGCTGTTTTGTGACCCACTGCAGGTAATTCTTCTAAGGCGTCCATATCCACAGGTACTTTGCCATCATGTTTGTCAATTAGTATTTGCGATAATCCATGAATGCCTTTAGATTTCATAGGGCTCAATCCAACAGGTTTGATAATTTCTCGAATTTCCTCTACGCTTAATTTGATCATATCATAGGGGTTATCTGCTCTAGCAAATAATAAAGGAGTTATTTGATTGACACGTACATCCGTGCTTTGTGCACTCATTAATACTGCAATTAATAATGTATATGGATCCTTGTGATCAAGTGGTATGGGAATCGTTGGGTATAGTTTTTGTAATGTCTCGATCACAAAAGTTACTTTTTCTTGTTTGGTCATTGGTATCAATACTTAGTATAAGTCCTTATGATTATAAGCTAGAGCTAAAATACTTCGCTTCTTAAGAATTATTCTAATTTTAAGATAAAATTTCCATATTAGAATTTTATTTTGTTTTATTTTTATCCATATAAATTAAACAAAAACATGACAACACTCAAAGCAGGAGACAAAGCTCCAGATTTTTCGGCCTTAGATCAAGATGGGAATACGATTAACTTAGCGACCTATGCAGGAAAAAAATTAGTCGTCTTTTTCTATCCAAAAGCGAGTACACCTGGCTGTACAGCAGAAGCCTGTAACCTCAAAGATAATTATCAAACATTTCAATCACAAGGGTTTGAGATTATTGGTGTAAGTGCAGATAGTGCCAAAAGACAGCAGAATTTCAAAAATAAATATGAATTACCCTATCCATTATTAGCCGATGAGGATAAATCCGTAATTGAAGCTTTTGGTGTTTGGGGTCCCAAGAAATTTATGGGCAAAGAGTATGATGGTATTCATCGCACCACTTTTATTATAGATGAAGGAGGTATAATTACGGAGGTAATTTCAAAAGTAAAAACCAAAGATCACGCAGCGCAGATATTATAATGCGCTATGTTTAGTGTTATCTATGATGATACGGCTCGTTTTTTAGAATAGTAAAACCTCGATATAACTGTTCGATAAAAAAGAGCCGTACCATTTGATGAGAAAATGTCATTTTTGATAATGAAAGTTTGCTATTGGCACGTTGATACACTTCTGGGCTAAATCCATAGGGTCCTCCGATGACAAATACCAATTGCTTTATACCGCTATTCATGTGCTTTTGGAGTAGTTCAGAAAAAGCAATAGAATCATAGTGTTTTCCGCCTTCATCAAGCAATGTAAGGTGGTCTGATGGTTGTGTTTTTTGTAGAATTAATTGCCCTTCTTTCACTTTTTGCTGTGTTTCGCTTAGATTTTTGGCCTTTTTTAAATCTGGAATAATCTCCAAAACAAATTTGCAATAGAATCCAAGACGTTTGGTGTATTCTTGCAATAATTCTTGTAATGCCTTATGATCTGTTTTTCCTATGGCGATTAATTTGATGGTCATGTGTAATTCTGGTTGAATTCTTTAACTTTGCGTACTAAAGCAAAAATATGATAAGTACAACACAATTTAATCATGAAATCGATTTGATTATCGCTAATGCCATTAGAGAAGATGTTGGGGATGGTGATCATAGTTCTTTGGCGTGTATTCCAGATACCGCTTCTGGAAAGGCGCATCTTTTGGTAAAAGATACAGGGATATTAGCGGGAGTGGCATTTGCCAAAAAGGTATTTGCTTATGTAGATCCTACATTGGAAGTCGATGTTAAAATTGAAGACGGTACTGCTGTTACCTATGGGGATGTCGCATTTTATGTTTCAGGAAATTCTCAAGCAATCCTAAAAGCAGAACGTTTGGTGCTCAATGCGATGCAACGGATGAGTGCTATAGCAACTAAAACACAGAAATTTGTAAAATTATTAGAAGGGACAAACACACAGATATTAGATACACGAAAAACGACCCCCGGAATACGCGCATTGGAAAAATGGGCGGTTAAAATTGGAGGAGGCGAAAATCACCGATTTGCGTTGTATGATATGATTATGCTAAAGGATAATCATATTGATTTTGCCGGTGGTATTACAAAAGCTATTGATAAGACTACATCCTATCTTAAAGATACAAATCGTGATCTCAAAATTATTGTAGAGGCTCGTGATTTGAATGAGGTAAAAACAATTTTGGAAACTCCTGGAGTTTATCGAATCCTTTTAGATAATTTTAGTTATAAGGATACTAGAGCTGCAGTTGCTATGATCGGAAATCAATGTCTTACCGAGTCTAGCGGGGGGATTAATGAAGGTACTATAAGACAATATGCCGAGTGCGGGGTGAATTTTATCAGCAGTGGTGCCTTGACGCATTCTGTGTACAACTTGGATTTGAGCCTAAAAGCAATATAATGTCGCAGAAACTGGCAGAAAATCTAGCAAAAATACCAGTGATTAACTGGCTAGTGCTTTTAGGAAAAAAAATTATTCTTCCAGGTTTTGAAGGAATGTCACTCTATGATCTTGTAGAAACCTATATTTTAGGTATTGTTAAGGGGACATTTTCTGCAAGGGTAGGGGCTATTTCCTTTAGCTTTTTTATGGCCTTATTTCCTTTTTTATTGTTTTTACTAAATTTGATTCCTTACGTTCCTATTGTAATCCCTTCGGTTACATTACAAGATTTTCAGCAAGAATTTTTGGTATTTATAAGTGATGCTTTGCCATCTCAAACCTCCATTTTTATAAGTCAGGTATTTAATGATATAGCAGGAAACCCACGTGGAGGACTATTATCGTCTGTGTTTGTTTTGTCCTTGTTTTTGATGACTAATGGTATTAATGCAGTGTTTTCAGGCTTTGAACATTCCTATCATAACACGATTAATCGAAATTTTTTCAGACAGTACATTGTTGCTTTGGGGGTTTCTATAATTGTAGCTTTATTATTGATTGTTACGGTTATTGTAACTATTTATTTTTCGTATTTAGTTAATAAATATGCTGCAGGGGTTATTGATGATACGGTATTTTGGATAACCATTGGTAAATACGCTTTTTTGGTTTTAATGGTTTTTTTGACCGTATCCACTTTGTTCTATTTTGGCACTAGTGAGGGCAAAGAGAGTAAGTTTTTCTCTCCTGGAGCTTTTATGACAACTTTGTTAAGTTTGCTCGCCACTTATTTGTTTGGAATTTACATAGACAATTTTTCGCAATACAATCAGTTATATGGTTCTATTGGGGCGTTATTGATAATGATGTTGTATATCTGGCTCAATGCAAATTTGTTATTACTTGGTTTTGAGCTAAATGCATCGTTAAATAAGTTTAAAAAAAATTAATATATTTGTGCGCCCTTATTTGATTATATAAACTTAAATAGAAAAAATGCGCAAAATTTTTATTTCCACATTATTGGTGTTTATTTCAATCCCAATGATGTCTCAGTCTCAGTCAAAAGAAGTAGGAAAAGTTAAGTTGCCTACAGAGTTGATGTATAATAAGCAAAATCTTATTCTTAATGGATCTGGAATTCGATCCAAATGGTTTTTTAATATTTATACCATTGGATTGTATCTCAATCAGAAAAACACAAACCCGCAGCAAATAATT
Source organism: uncultured Flavobacteriaceae bacterium (assembly GCA_964650425.1). Classification (GTDB taxonomy): domain Bacteria; phylum Bacteroidota; class Bacteroidia; order Flavobacteriales; family Flavobacteriaceae; genus Aquimarina. The sequence continues at coordinate 9,033 of CAZYRG010000033.1, read as the reverse complement.
GAAGCAGATGAAACTATGGGGGTGCGTTTTGAAGTCACTTCGAAATTATTATCTAGAGCTAAATTTGCAAGTGCTTTTGAAGAAGGGTTTCAAAAATCTACCAATGGGAATATTGCACAATATCGATCTAGAATTCAGCAGTTTTTTAATCTAATGCATGATGAAATTCGAGTAGGGAACGTGTATGATGTAATTTATCATAAAGGAATAGGAACTTCTGTATATTATGAAGGAGAAAAACGAGGTACCATCAAAGGATTGGACTTCAAACAAGCTTTGATGGGTGTATGGTTATCTGATTTGCCAGCAAATAAGCGTTTGAAAAAAGAATTATTAGCATTGAAATAGGTAATCGTTCCTGATTATTTCTAAAAAACCACCTTGTATTAGCTAAGGATTTATAATACAAGGTGTTTTTTTAGAATACCCCAACATGTACTTTCTGCTACATTACAAGAATTTTGACTCTCTAGAAGTGAAACTTTCTCCACCTCCAGCACAAATCTATATAAAGTTGCGTAGCTTATTATCATATTACAGTAAACCCACTTTAAGAATTATTAATACCGGTATTAGCCTTGTTGTAGTTGTTAATTTTGGGAACATTGTTAATGTTTTTGTTTTCAAGGGGTTAAAGCTCTTTTTGTGCAATAATTTTCAGAGTTTTTTTCAAGCAATAGATAGTGGTATTAGGTGTTTTTGTAATTATGGCATCGTTATTGATTAAGACCGTTATAGTAATCATTTATTTTTGTATCTTGTTAATAGATACATAGTAACAGTCATAGACAATGCGGTATTTGGATTACTATATAGTATATATGTTCTTGATTTTAATGATTTTTTTAACAGTTGCAGGCTGTTCTATTTTGATGTTAGTGAAGAGAAACAAAAAAGTTTTTTCATCTAGTGCTTTTATGATCAGGTTGTCGAGCTTAATAGTTGCTTTCTATTTGTAGTATGTGGTTAGTGATTTATAGAATAATCAATATTCTATGAATCCTTGAGGCATTCTTACTAATAGTACTAAATATGTGATTTAATACTATTTATAGCTACTAAGTTTTGAGTTAAATACTTCGTTAAATCGGTTCGAAAAAAATTAATATATTAGCAATCCCATAACCTATTTTATGAATTTAAATTAGAAGAAAATGAAAAAAATTACTTTACTCTTTTTAGTGGTGCTTTTCACGTTACCAATGGTTTCACAGTCAAAGTCTAATGCAAAATCTCAGGTAAAAGAAGTAGGAAAAGCTTTATTGCCTAAAGAACTTAAGTATAACAAAAAAAATCTTATGCTTAATGGTTCCGGGATTAGGCATAAATATTTCTTTAATATTTATACTATAGGATTGTATTTGAATAAGAAGTCATCAGATGCAAAACATATTATGGAAGCAGATGAGAATATGAGTGTGCGATTTGAAAGTACATCTAAATTACTATCGAAGGAAAAGTTAGAAAATGCTTTTAGAGATGGTTTTGAAAGATCTACTAATGGCAATACTGGTAAAATACGACCTAGAATTGAAAAGTTCTTGGATTTGATGGCTCAAGATCCTGGATTAGGAAAAGTATACGATGTGTTTTATGAAAAAGGAGTTGGATGTACAGTCTATTATGAAGGAGAAAAACAAGGTGTCGTAAAAGGATTGGATTTTAAAACAGCTTTATTTGGAGTTTGGCTTAGTGATTCTCCTGTTAATAAACGTTTAAGAAAAGAATTATTAGGATTAAAATAGTCATTGCACAATAAATTTAATAAAGTGATTTTTACAAATATTACTAAAACAAAATTATGAAAAAAATTATTACACTATTTTTAATATTAGCACTAAGTACATCATTGTTTGCACAAACCAAAGTTGGTGATGTAGAATTGCCGAATGAATTGACATATACGGCGGCCACACTTAAACTTAGTGGATATGGTATAAGAGAAAAACTATGGTTTGATATTTATTCAGCTGGTTTGTATATGAAAAGCAAAAGTAGTAACGCTGAATCTATTATGAAAGCGGATGACGATATGGGACTACGCCTACATATTACTTCAAAATTATTATCAAGATCAAAATTGATTAATGCTTTTGAAGAAGGTTTTGTAAAATCTACAAAAAATACTATTGCACCATATAGAAAAAGAATGGATCAATTTTTGTCTTATATGACAGAAGTAAACGTCGGTGATATCTATGATCTGGTCTACGAAAAAGGAGCTGGTACACATGTATATTACAAAGGTAAAAAACTAGGAGTAGTAGAAGGTCATGATTTCAAACAAGCGTTGTTTGGTATTTGGTTATGTGATCAACCAGCAGATAGTAAATTGAAAAACGGTTTGCTAGGAAAGTAAACGCCTCATAAATAGAAACTATAAAATTGAATACAATGAAAACCCCCGAATCTCGTTGTTTAGAAAAAACAACTACATCAAAAAAACCAATAATAATGAAAAAACCAATCGTATTATTTTTTGCCTTATTGCTAACAGCTACAACTACTATGTTGGCACAAATAAAAGAAGGTGATGTAATTTTTGATTATAAGACCTCCTTTGATAGTGGTGAAGAATTGACTCTCAATGGAACAGGTATGAGAGAGATGTTGTTCATCGACTTGTATGCTGGTGGCTTGTATCTTAAAAAGCGAAGTAATGATGCCATGGGTATAGCAAGTGCAAAAGAAGATATGGCAATCAAGATTAAGGTTGTTTCAAAGTTTGTGACTCAGCAAAAAATGATAGATGCCGTATATACTGGTTTTGATAAAGCTACCTATGGTAATACCGATCCTTTAAGAGCACGTATCGAAGTATTTATAAGTTTCTTTTCGGAGCCAATAGTTAAAGGAGATGTATTTGATATTGTTTATGTAGAAGGTAAAGGAAGTCAGTGTTATAAAAACGGAGCTTTACTTGGAACTATTGAAGGTCAAGATTTTAAATTTGCACTTTTCAAAATTTGGTTGGGAGAGAAGCCTGCTAGCAAGTCTTTGAAAAAAGGAATGTTAGGGATATAAAAAATAAAATAATTCAATATGAAATAGGCCTGTTGTAACATTTACTTCAGGCTTTTTTATTAAAAAAGATATAAAAATTTGTTATGCACGCATAATTTATTTAATTTTAAACCGTTGAATAAATTGCTAGTTATGTTTAGATTACTTCATTGCAAGCAGACTAATACACGTTAAAATAAACTCAGTAAGATGAAGACATTAATTGCATTTATAATAGGAGCTTTTATGTGTCAGGGGATTAGTTCTCAGGTGACAGGAAAGTGGAAGACTATAGATGATGAGACAGGCGAAGAGAAATCTATCGTAGAAATTTATCAAAAAAATGGGAAGGTCTATGGTAAGATTGTAGAAATATTGAATCCCGATAAAAAAGATGCCCTTTGTGATTTGTGCGAGGGTGCTGATCATAACAAACCTATTAATGGTATGGTTATAATTAAGGATTTGGAAAAAGACGATGATGAGTATGAGGATGGAACTATTTTTGATCCAAGTACAGGTAAGTTGTATCGAGCCAAAATATGGGTAGATGGGGATAATAATAACTTACTCAATGTAAGAGGATATATAGCATTTTTCTTTAAAACACAACAGTGGATTAGAGTAAAATCCTAAGTTTACTTAAATAGATTAAACCTGTTTTATGCATTCATCAATGTGTAAAACAGGTTTTTTGTTATACACCCTTTGTCTTTCGAATAAAACCTGTAATTTTACTTCATATAAGTTGCTTATTCATACTATAAAATGCTTGTTTTTGAATCTGACCTATGGCGTATTTTATTAATGTTATTCTTCCAATACCTCTAGAACAAGAATTTACTTATAGTGTCACTAGTGCAGAGGCTACTTTTCTAAAGCCAGGAATGCGTGTGGCGGTCCCATTTGGGAAATCGAAGATCTATACGGCTCTGGTAAGAAGTGTTCATCAAACACCTCCTCAGATATACGAACCTAAGGAAATCGAAAGTATCCTCGACGAATTTCCGGTAGTCACAGATGTACAACTACAATTTTGGGATTGGATAGCTAAGTATTATTTATGTTTTATCGGCGATGTGTTACAGGCGGCATTACCAAGCACTTTTTTATTGCAGAGTGAAACGATTGTCCATAAAAACGACGAAGTCGATATTGATACCACAGCACTTAAAGATGATGAATTTTTGATTTTTGAAGCGTTGCAGTATCAAAGCCTACTCAAAATTCAAGAAGTAATGGCGATTGTGGATAGAAAAAATGTTTTGCCCGTTATCAAGCGTTTATTAGATAAAAATGTCATTACCGTTCAGGAAGAATTATACGAAAAATATACGCCAAAGCTAATCCGCTATATAAAGTTTGCTGCATCGTATGAAGATGAGCAAAGGTTACGCGTTTTATTAGATGAAATGAATAGGGCTCCCAAACAGAAAGCAGTTATAATGCAGCTTTTTTCATTGCGAGCTACCACTCAAAATCCGATAAAGGTTAAAGAGTTAATTACTACTAGTAAGGCTTCTTCCGCGACAATTAAATCACTTGTTTCTAAAGGGATTCTAGAGGAATATTATCTGCAAACTGATCGCATACAGTATGATGGAGCGAAAACAGTGAATTCTAAAGCACTAAATAGTCATCAAGAAAAAGCTTTGGGAGAAATTAGAGCAACTTTTGAAGAAAAAAATGTGTGCTTACTCCATGGGGTAACCTCTTCTGGTAAGACCGAGATTTATGTAAAGCTTATTGAAGAAGTGCTGGCTAAAGATCAACAAGTGTTATATCTACTTCCTGAAATTGCATTAACAACACAGTTAATTACGCGATTGCAAAACTATTTTGGTGAACAGGTTGCGACCTATCATTCTAGATATACAGGGAATGAACGTGTGGAGATTTGGCATCATGTTAGGGCAAAATCCTCTAAGGCACGTTTGATTATTGGTGCTCGTTCTGCCTTGTTTCTACCGTTTTCTGATCTAGGATTAATTATAGTGGATGAAGAGCATGAAGTGACATTCAAGCAATATGATCCAGCACCACGCTATCATGCGCGTGATTCTGCAATAGTTTTAGCACGTTTTTTTGAAGCAAAAATACTGTTAGGTTCTGCTACTCCTGCGTTAGAGTCATATTATAATGCAAAAGAAGGGAAGTATGGGTTGGTCAATCTAAATAAACGTTACGGAGAAGTACTAATGCCAGACATAGAGTTGGTGGATATCAAAACGAAGTACAAAAAGAAGCAGATGAAAGGGCATTTTAGTGATCGTTTGATAGAAGCGATTAAAGAAGCGCTAGATGACAAACAACAAGTTATTCTTTTTCAAAATCGTCGCGGTTTTGCTCCAATTACCGAGTGTACTACCTGTGGTCACTCTCCGCAATGCCCTAATTGTGATGTGAGTTTGACCTATCATCAATACAAAAATCAACTACGCTGTCATTATTGTGGATACCATATGTCAAAATTGGTTGTTTGCATGGCTTGTGGTAGTACAGAATTAACAGATAAGGGTTTCGGAACAGAGCAGATTGAAGAGGAGTTAAAAGTACTTTTCCCGACCTATCAAATAGGAAGAATGGATCAGGATACTACCAGGGGTAAGCATGGGCATGAAAAAATTATTAATGCATTTGAACAAGGGGAGTTGGATATTTTGGTCGGGACACAGATGTTAAGTAAGGGTTTGGATTTTAGAAATGTGAGTTTGGTTGGTGTAATGAGTGCTGATACCTTATTGAATTTTCCAGATTTCAGAGCGCATGAACGTAGTTTTCAATTGCTACAACAAGTGTCGGGTAGGGCAGGACGAACACAAAAACGTGGAAAAGTCTTGATACAAACCTATAATCCCTATCATCAAATATTGCAGCAGGTATCTGTTAATGATTATGAAACGATGTTCAAAGAACAGCTAGGAGAGCGTCGACAATATCAATATCCTCCTTTTTATCGATTGATAAAATTTACGTTCAAGCATAAAGATTATAACCGAGTTAATGCTTCTGCAGATTGGTTTGCAACATCTTTGAAGAATGTTTTTGGAGAATTTGTTTTAGGTCCTGAATTTCCGCCGATAGCGCGTATTCGTAATCAATATCACAAAAATGTATTACTTAAGATTCCGCAACAACAATCTTTGGGCAAAACCAAAGCAATGATTCGCAAGATTCGAAAAACTTTTGCGAGTATCAAAGATTTTTCGGGAGTACGTGTGGTGGTGAATGTAGATAATTATTGATTTTACTATAGTTTCTAAAGATATTTTTTACTAAAATCTAAAAATCCTGCCCTTGTTGAAGAGCAGGATTTTGTATAATTATTAAAATAAAGTAGAAAAAAACAGTTTTCCAAATATGGAAAATTAGTACATATTATCCATTCAAGGCCTCTACAAGAGAGTTTTTCTTATGTCTACTTAATGGTATTTGTTCGTCATCAATTTCGATATTACGGCTATTGTAACGCTCTACCTTATCTAGATTTACGATATATGATTTGTGAATACGTAAAAACCGTTCACTTGGTAGTTGTTTCTCAAAAGATTTCATCGTTGCTAATACAACAATAGGCTCACTATTATCCATGATTAATTTGACATAATCACCGAGCGCTTCTACGTATTTGAGATTATTCAAATAAATTTTACGCTTTTTGAGATTGCTTTTTACAAAAATAAAATCTTCGTTTTCTACGTTTCCTCCTGCTGTATTACTGATAATTGCACTTATAGCCTTCTCTACAGCGGCATTAAATCTGTCGCGTTTGAGTGGTTTGCGTAAATAATCTACGGCATCATAGTCAAATGCTTTAAAAGCATATTTCGTTTTTCCAGTTACAAATATAATTTTTGGTTTATCTTCTAGATCATCTAACAGGTCAAATCCTGTCAATATAGGCATCTCGATATCCAAAAATAGTAAGTCTACTTTGGTATCTAGAAGGCCATTTTTGGTTTCTATTGCATTATTCCATTCTGCCAACAATTCCAATGAGGGGTGACTGTCAATAAGCTTAACTATCGCAAGTCTTTGTAATCTAGAATCATCTACAACTGCACATTTTAATAAAGGTTGCTCCACTTTTAATTTTTTTTACTTTACAATATTAAGTATAATAAGTTAAATGTACAAACAAAAAATGAATTACATCGATAAAAAGTGTGTTTAATCGATGTGTTTTTTTGTGTTTAAGTCGCTTGGTATATTGAAATAATAGCAGTATTTTTGCACTCAATTTAATTTTTTTAAAATAAATTTTATGAACCATTATGAAACTGTTTTCATTTTGAATCCCGTTTTATCTGATGAACAGATAAAGGAGACAGTTAAGAAATACGAAGATATTCTTGTTTCTAACGGAGCCAAAATGATCGCCAAAGAAGACTGGGGCCTTAAAAAGTTAGCATACGCTATCCAGCACAAAAAAAGTGGATTTTATCACCTATTTGAGTACACTGTGCCAGGAGAAGTGATTAACACTGTAGAAGTAGAGTTCCGAAGAGATGAGCGCATCATGCGATATCTAACAGTCAGTTTAGATAAGCATGCCATTTCTTGGGCAGAGAGAAGAAGAGCTAGAGATAAACAAAAAGCTAAAGCCTAAATTATGTCTTCAATAGAACAACAAGCAAAAGGAAAAAAAGACGGAGAGATCAGATATCTTACTCCGCTTAATATAGATACAAACAAAGCAAAGAAATATTGTCGTTTTAAAAAATCTGGTATCAAGTATATCGATTACAAAGACGCAGATTTCTTATTAGGCTTTTTGAATGAGCAAGGAAAAATATTGCCACGTCGCTTGACTGGAACTTCATTGAAGTACCAACGTAAAGTGAGTGTTGCTGTAAAAAGAGCACGTCATTTGGCATTATTGCCTTATGTTGGAGATTTATTAAAATAAAAAGAACGTAAACAATGGAACTTATATTAAAACAAGACGTTGAGAATCTAGGATTCACAGACGATGTTGTAGCGGTGAAGAATGGTTACGGTCGTAATTTTTTGATCCCTCAAGGTAAAGCAGTATTAGCTACGGCTTCTGCAAAGAAAGTACTTGCTGAGAATTTGAAACAACGTGCTTTTAAAGAAAAGAAACAAATAGAAGACGCTCAGAAAATTGCAAACAAGCTTAATGGTTTAGAAATTAAGATTGGAGCTAAATCTGGTGCTGGAGATAAATTATTTGGTTCAATTTCTAACGCAGATGTTGCAGAAGCATTGGCAAAAGAAGGTGTAGAGATCGAGAAGAAGTTTATTACAATACCAGGAGGTACTATTAAACGTCTTGGACAATACGAAGCTGCAGTGCGATTCCATAGAGAAGTCGTAGCAACTGCTTCTTTTGAAGTCGTAGCACAACAGGCATAAATACTTGTTTGTTTGATCATATCAAAACCGCTTTCTTTTTTAGAAAGCGGTTTTTTAGTTTTCCCCTTAGATTTTAAAATTATAATACAATTTACTTATGAAGTATAGTAGATTAACAAAGGAGCAATTAGAAGAATTACATCAAGAGTTTATTAATTTTTTGGCTACGCAGTCTATCACTGCGAAAGAGTGGGATACGATAAAAAAAGATCAACCCCAAGTAGCAGAGGAGGAGTTGGATGTCTTTAGTGATCTTATCTGGGAGGGTGTATTAACTAAAGTGCGATTTTTGGAACATTTTTCTCCAAATCAAATTCATCTTTTTCATTTAGGAGAAGATAAGATGCAATTGATTGCTATAAAAGTCGAATCTGAAGGCATTGATCTCACTACCACCGAGGGGTACGAATGGCTAAGAGATAATTTACTAGATGACAGCGTAAATTTATTCAATGCGAATAAAGAATATGGAGCAGATAAGAATTTAGATAAATTTCAATTGATACAACAAGGCGCACAGATTACTAAAGGCGAATTATATCAGTATTTTGATAAACTTGTTGGTTGATGACCCAGTGAAGTCGACGTCATAATACGGGTTAAATACAAAAAAAGAGCGTACTAGTCGAATACGCTCTTTTTGCAAAACTAAAC